>NZ_JBHVQX010000027.1:0-45926 GCF_042886395.1 Streptomyces sp. NPDC058008
GCGGGTCCAGCGGGTCCAGCGGGTCCAGCGGGTCCAGCGGGTCCAGCGGGTCCAGCGGGTCCAGCGGGTCCAGCGGGTCCAGCGGGTCCAGCGGGTCCAGCGGGTCCAGCGGGTCCAGCGGGTCCAGCGGGTCCAGCGGGTCCAGCGGGTCCAGCGGGCGGATCGTAGGGCGTGCGGGCGGGCCGCGTACCGGGAGACGCGGGCCCGGAATGTGGTCGCCCGCCCGGCGAGCTCTCTGGTTGGCTCTGCCCATGACCGATCTCGACATCCGCTGCGCCGGCCTCACGGACATCGGCGCCGTACTGCGATTCTGGCGCGAGGCGGCGGAGGGCACCAGCATCACCGACGACCACGACGGGGTCGCCCGGCTGATCTCACGGGACCCCGAGGCGCTGCTCCTCGCGGAACGCGACGGCCGGATCGCCGGTACCGTGATAGCCGGTTTCGACGGGTGGCGGTGCTCCGCGTACCGGCTGGCCGTACACCCCGACTGCCGCCGGCAGGGAATCGCCGCTGCGCTGATGGACGCCGCCGAGCGACGGTTCCTCGCCCTGGGCGGGCGCCGGATCGACGCCATGGTCCTGGAGTCCAACGCGCAGGCGCATCACACATGGGGCGCGGCTGGCTACCATCGCGAGGACCACTGGCGGCGCTGGATCAAGTCCCTGTGAACCCGACCCGAACCGCCAGGAGCCGTCGACCCACCGCAAAGCCGCACGCCGGACGAGGTTTTTTGCCGGTCCTTTACTATGGATCCTCGACCGTCCGACCCTTTCGAAAGGTGTGAGCGTCCGCCCATGGGCGAGCCCCCCAGTAGTCGACACCGCCGACATCGCGCGATCCCCCTGCCCCTGCCCGACCACGGGGCGGAGGTGAACCGATGACCGAAGTGCTCCTGCTCGTCGTGGCGCTGCTGCTCTCCCTCGCCTGCGGTGCCTTCGTCGCGGCCGAGTTCTCCCTGACCACCGTGGAGCGCGGCGACCTCGAACGGGCCGTCGAGCGAGGCGACCGGGGCGCGGCGGGAGCGCTCAAGGCCGTACGGAGCCTGACCTACCAGCTCTCCGGCGCACAGCTCGGCATCACCGTCACCAACCTGGTCGTGGGCATGCTCTCCGAGCCGTCCATCTCCAAGCTGATCCAGGGGCCCGTGGAAGCGACCGGGCTGTCACCCGGCGTGTCCTCCTCACTCTCTCTCGTGATCGGCACGGCGCTGTCCACCGTGGTCCTGATGGTGGTCGGTGAGCTCGTCCCGAAGAACTGGGCGATCTCCTCGCCCCTGGCCGTCGCCCGGACGGTCGCCGCACCCCAGCGCGTGTTCACCGCGGTCTTCCGGCCGTTCATCAGCCACCTCAACAACACCGCCAACCGGATCGTGCGGCGCTTCGGCCTCGAGCCGGCCGAGGAGCTCGCCTCCGCGCGCAGCCCGCAGGAACTGGTCGCTCTCGCACGCCACTCCGCGAAGGAGGGCGCACTCGAAGCGGACACCGCGGAACTCTTCGTACGCACCCTCAACCTGTCCGAACTGACCGCGGAGAACGTGATGACCCCCCGCGTCCAGGTCACCGCCCTCGAGGTGCAGGCGACCGCCGAGGACGTCGCGAACGCCACCCGGGCGACCGGTCTCTCCCGCTTCCCCGTCTACCGGGGCAGCCTGGACACGGTCGTCGGCGTCGCGCACATCAAGGACGTGCTGGCCGTTCCCGCGGAGCAGCGGCCCCGGAAGCGGGTCTCGGACATGCTCCGCGAGCCGCTGCTCGTGCCGGAGACCCTCACCGTGGACCGGCTGCTGGACCGGCTCTCCGGAAAGCTGGCCATGGCCGTCGTCATCGACGAGTACGGCGGCACGGCGGGGGTCGTGACGCTGGAGGACATCGTGGAGGAGGTCGTCGGCGAGGTGCGCGACGAACACGATCCGCACGAGACCCCCGACCTGGCCCCCGCGGGCGAGGATGCGGACGGGCGCACGCTGTGGTCCGCCGACGGGGCGGCCCGCACGGACCAGCTCCGCACCATCGGGCTGCGTGTGCCCGACGGACCGTACGAGACACTGGCCGGGCTCATCGCCACGGAGGTCGGCCGCATTCCGGTGGTCGGCGACACGGTCGAGCTCACGGGCTGGCGGATCGACGTGGTGGACGCTTCGGGGCACCGCGCCGCGCGTGCGCTGCTGCACGCGCCGCTTCCCGGCAGCGACGAGCCTGCGGAGGATGAACGATGACCGCCGTACAGCTCTTCATCGGCCTGCTGACCCTGGTCGTCAACGCCTTCTTCGTCGGCGCGGAGTTCGCGCTGATCTCCGTACGCCGCAGCCAGATCGAGCCCGCGGCGGAAGCCGGGGACCGACGGGCGCGCAGCGTCATCTGGGGCCTCGAGCACGTTTCCGCGCTCCTCGCGGCGGCCCAGCTGGGCATCACGCTCTGCACCCTGGTGCTGGGTATCGTCGCCGAGCCCGCCATCGCCCACCTGCTGGAGCCGGTCTTCGACTCGGTGGGGGTGCCGCACGGGCTGGTGCACCCGATCTCGTTCGTCATCGCCCTGACCGTGGCGACGTACCTGCACATGCTCCTCGGCGAGATGGTGCCGAAGAACATCGCGCTCGCCGAGCCCGCCCGCACCGCGCTGCTGCTCGGCCCGCCGCTGGTGACGCTCGCAAGGGCGCTGAAGCCGGTGATCTTCGCGATCAACGCCTTCGCGAACACACTGCTCAAGCTCCTGCGGGTGGAGGTCAAGGACGAGGTCTCCGCGACCTTCTCCGACGACGAACTGGCACGCCTCGTCAAGGACGCCGAGGACTCCGGGCTCGTCGACGACCGCTCCGCGGACCGGCTGCGCCACGCGCTGGAACTGGGCCGCCGACCGGTGCGGGACGTACTCCTGCCGGTCGACCGGGTGATGTACACCAGGGTCGGCACGACTCCGGAGGAGCTGGAGCGGCTCTCGCACGAGTCCGGCTTCTCGCGCTTCCCGGTGATGGACAGCGAGCAGCGCATCATCGGCTACCTCCACGTGAAGGACGCGCTGGACGCCACGCCGCGTGACCTGCCCTTCCCCGTGACGGCCCTGCGGCCGATCGCGCGGGTGCGGGCGGCGACGCCGCTGGACGACGTGCTGACCGCGCTGCGGCGCAGTCGTACGCATCTGGCGGCCGTGCTCGACGAGGACGGCAGGCTGGCGGGCATGATCACGATGGAGGACGTACTGCGTGAGCTGGTCGGCAGGAGCCAGACCCGCTGACCTGACGTCGGCGTTCCGGGGACACCGGGCGTGAGAAGAGGGGCGCGGCCACTGCCGTGCCCCTCTTCATGTGCGCGCCCCGGTCCCCTCGGCCCCGCCGTGCGGGGCGCCCGGTGCGTACGACGCACACGCCTCGAACCAGGGGAGCTTCGTGCGTTTCGACTCCGGCCGGCAGCGCTGTACGGGCAGCGGTCGCCCCTGGACCCTCATCGCCGGGGACTCCGTACGGGGAGCGTCCGTCGCGGTACGATCGGCAACGCCATGGAAATGAATGCCTCCTACACCAGTCTCGTCGCGGTCGGCGACTCGTTCACCGAGGGCATGTCGGATCTGCTGCCCGACGGTTCCTACCGCGGCTGGGCCGATGTCCTGGCCGCCCGCCTCGCGGCCCGCACGCCCGGATTCCGGTACGCCAATCTCGCGGTCCGAGGAAAGCTCATCGGCCAGATCGTCGACGAGCAGGTCACGGTCGCCGCGGCACTGCGACCGGATGTGATCACACTCGTCGGCGGGCTCAACGACACGCTGCGCCCGAAGTGCGACATGGGTATGGTCCGCGGCCGGCTCGAGGAAGCGGTGGAGCGTCTCGCTCCGGCGTGCAAGACCCTGGTACTGATGCGCAGCCCCGGCCGCGACGGCCCGGTGATGGAACGCTTCCGGCCGCGCATGGAGGAACTGTTCTCCCTGGTCGGCGACCTGGCCGGGCGGCACGGCGCACTGGTGACCGACCTGTACGGCGCGCCGTCGCTCGGCGATCCACGGATGTGGGACGTAGACCGGCTGCACCTGACGGCCGAGGGACACCGCAGAGTCGCGGAGGCGGTCTGGCAGACACTCGGTCTGCCCGCGGAGAGCGACTGGCAGACCCCGATGCCCGTGTCGGCACCCGCGCGGTGGACGCGGCGACGGATCGACGACGCCCGCTTCGCCCGGCAGCACCTGATGCCCTGGATCGGACGGCGCCTGACCGGGCGCTCCTCCGGCGACGGCCGGGCCGGCGCCCAGTTCGACGCGGGGCTGGGGAAGGCGTTCTGGATCACTCCCGAGGACGGTTCGGCCCCCGGGCCGGTGGCAGGCTGGCGTCGGCTGGAGGGCTGACCCCTTCCGCTGCCCCCACCCGCACGCGGAGTCTTGACCTCCTTCCTCCGGGTCGGAGGCAGGACGCGGCTGCCGCACCCGGCTGGTGCGGCGAGGGGGACAGCACCGTCCGGCCGGCACCGGCGTCCTCGGGCCGGGTCCCGGATCCGCACTGCGGCAGGCGCCGAACCCGGACCGGGCTGGATCGGGCCGGCCGGCCATGGCTCGGACCGGAGCCGGGCGCAGGCCGGCGCACGGACCGAGGCCTGGCGCCGGCAGGTCAGGCACGTTCGGGTCAGGCCTGGTCGGCCCCCGCACGGCCCGCCACGTCGGTCGGCACGGGACCGCGGCCTCGTAGGAAGCCACATACCGGACGGCGGCGCGGACCTGCAGAAACCGCCAGTAGAATCGGGACACGTGACTGCTGTGTCTGCGAAGCCTCGCATCCCCAATGTCCTGGCCGGCCGCTATGCCTCCACGGAGCTGGCCGTCCTCTGGTCCCCCGAGCAGAAGGTGAAGCTGGAACGTCAGCTGTGGCTGGCGGTGCTGCGCGCTCAGAAGGACCTCGGGATCGAGGTGCCCGACGCGGCGCTGGCCGACTACGAGCGGGTGATCGACCAGGTCGACCTCGCCTCGATCGCCGAGCGTGAGAAGGTCACCCGGCACGACGTGAAGGCCCGGATCGAGGAGTTCAACGCCCTCGCCGGTCACGAGCAGGTCCACAAGGGCATGACGTCCCGGGACCTGACGGAGAACGTCGAGCAGCTCCAGATCCGGCTCTCCCTCGAACTGATGCGTGACCGCACGGTGGCGGTCCTCGCGCGGCTGGGCAAGCTCGCGGCGGAGTACGGCGAGCTGGTCATGGCGGGGCGTTCGCACAACGTCGCCGCGCAGGCGACGACGCTCGGCAAGCGCTTCGCCACCGCGGCGGACGAGCTCCTGGTGGCGTACGGGCGGCTGGAGGACCTCCTGGGCCGCTACCCGTTGCGTGGCATCAAGGGGCCCGTCGGCACCGCGCAGGACATGCTGGACCTGCTCGGAGGCGACGCGGGCAAGCTCGCCGACCTGGAGCAGCGCATCGCCGGGCACCTCGGCTTCGCCCACGCCTTCACCTCCGTCGGCCAGGTCTACCCCCGCTCCCTCGACTACGACGTGGTGACCTCGCTGGTGCAGCTGGCCGCCGCGCCCTCCTCCGTCGCCAAGACGATCCGGCTGATGGCCGGACACGAGCTGGTCACCGAGGGCTTCAAGCCGGGCCAGGTCGGCTCGTCCGCGATGCCGCACAAGATGAACACCCGTTCCTGCGAGCGCGTCAACGGCCTGATGGTCATCCTGCGTGGTTACGCGTCGATGACGGGCGAGCTGGCGGGCGACCAGTGGAACGAGGGCGACGTGTCCTGCTCCGTGGTCCGACGGGTCGCGCTGCCGGACGCCTTCTTCGCGTTCGACGGTCTGCTGGAAACCTTCCTCACGGTGCTGGACGAGTTCGGGGCGTTCCCCGCGGTCGTGGCGCGTGAGCTGGACCGCTACCTCCCCTTCCTCGCCACGACCAAGGTGCTGATGGGCGCCGTACGGGCCGGGGTCGGCCGTGAGGTCGCGCACGAGGCGATCAAGGAGAACGCGGTCGCTTCGGCTCTCGCCATGCGGGAGCAGGGCGCGGAGCGGAACGAGCTGCTGGACAAGCTGGCCGCCGACGAGCGGATCCCGCTCGGCCGTGAGGAGCTCGACGCCCTGATGGCGGACAAGCTCTCGTTCACGGGCGCGGCGGGCGACCAGGTGGCCGCCCTGGTCTCCAGGATCGAGGAGATCACCAAGCAGCACCCGGAAGCCGCCGCATACGCCCCCGGCTCCATCCTCTGAGGGCGGGCTCCGCTTCCGGATGACGCCTGAAGAGCTCCTGGCCGCCCGTGACCACGTCATACCCGACGTGGTCACGGGCGGTCTGCGCGTACTGTTCTGCGGAATCAATCCGAGCCTCATGTCCGCCGCCACAGGGCACCATTTCGCCCATCCGGGCAATCGGTTCTGGCCGGTGCTGCATCGCTCGGGCTTCACCCCCAGGCAGTTGAAACCCTCGGAGCAGGACGAGCTCCCCGGCTACGGACTGGGCATCACCAATGTGGTGGCCAGGGCCACGGCTCGCGCGGACGAGCTGACCCCCGATGAGTTCCGTGAGGGCGGCAGGGTGCTGTCGGCCAAGGTGGCGGAGCTGAGGCCCCTCTGGCTGGCGGTCGTGGGTATCACCGCCTACCGCAGCGCGTTCGGTGAACGCGGTGCGCGGATCGGAGCCCAGGAACGGACCGTCGGCGGAGCCCGTGTCTGGGCGCTGCCCAATCCCAGCGGCCTGAACGCGCACTGGACCGTGAGCACCATGGCGGACGAGTACGCCCGCCTGCTGGCGGCGGCCGGCCAGGACGACGCTCGGCGCGCCTCGCGGTAGCCCGCGGGGCCGAGGGCGGGCTTCCCGCGGAATCCGGAGGGTGCCGGCACGGTGCACGGACGCCGTCCTCGCGGACACCTACGGCGGGTCCACCACGGTGACCAGGGCGCCCAGTTCACAGCCGGGACCGTCGTCCTCCTCGTAGAGCACGAGGGCGACCCACCGCCCCTCCGTCCGCCACAGGGGGAGGTGTTCACAGCTCGCGACAGGTTCGTCCCAGGGTTCGGCTATCGCCTCGCCCGCGATCATCCGTGCCTGTGCGCTCCACAGGCTGATCAGCTGGGGTTCCCCCCATCGCAGGGTGAGCAGGGCGAGGAGGGCGTCGTGTTCCGCCCTGCACCGCGCCCGGCGTTCGAGGCGGTCGGCCTGGTCGCGGTCACCGCATTCCTCCTCTCCCAGGAGAAGCGCCGTGTGGTATCCCGGTCCGCTGGTTCCCGAGCCCGACGGAACACGTTCCAGAGGGAATTCCCTGGTGCGCATCCCGTCGATGAGCCGGAGGTACTGTGCGGTGGTCATACCGTCAGTAAACCTTCCCCCACTGACACATGGCGGCCGATCGAGCCCCTGCGGGCTCGCTTCCGGAGTTCACCGGCAGCCCGTCTCCTGACCTCGTGGCCCTCCGAGCGGTGGACACCCGCGATGTCGCTTCAGGCGTCTCTCCTCCACAGGGTCCGCCCACCCGCGAGAAAGCGCGACCACCTTCCATGACGCGATGACTGGAGCGCCAACTCCCCCTTCTTGTAAGGCAGATACCGGGTGCTTCGTGTTGATCGTCTCCCCTCACGAAGGAGACGATCAGCAAGAGGGGGATGCGCACGCTGAGCACGGGGATCGCACCGCGCAGAAGCGCCGGCGTCCCTGCGGCGAACAGGGCGATCAACGCGTAGAAGGCGGGGGACGGCTGCTCGTACGCGGGGTCGCTCGCGTTCGCCCCCGGCCGGCCGGTGGCGAACGCGAGCACGGACGCAGCCACAGCCACAGCCAGCGTCACGGAAAGGACCGCTCGGTGCGAGCACACGACGGACCGTGCGCGCGGTGCGGCTGACGGCGGGGGGCGGGACGCTGCTCTTCCCCACCGCGGTCCGGCATCTCGCCGCCGGGTACGGCACGAGCGGGGCGCGGCCGCGGTGGACCGGGCGGCGCTCCCGGACCGCGCGGCAGCGACGCTCCCGTCTGGTGGCACGGGGTTTGTCCGACGCGGAGATCGCCGCCTGCGCGTCCGGCTGCGGCGCTCCGCGCCGACCCGTGTCACGTGCGCCCCGCGCCTGCTCCGGCACGCGTTCCGGTTGCCTCTCTCCAGGTGCCGGTCGCCGCCGTGGGGGGCAACGAGTACGATCCGGCAGACATGCGCGCGACCTGGGAGGACACACGGTGGGCCGGCTGACCGGTGGGGACCCGTCTCTGCTGCGGAGAATCAATTCCGCGGTGGTGCTGCACGCCCTGCGAGGGGCGGATTCGCCCACGCTCACGGACCTGACCCGGATCACAGGTCTGTCACGTCCCACGGTGGAAGGCGTTGTCGAAGGGCTCTTCGGGGCGGGGCTCGTGGTGGAGGCCCTGCCTGACGAGAGCGGGGCCAGGCGCCAGGGCCGCCCCGCCAGACGCTTCAGGTTCCGTGCCGAGGCCGGATATCTGCTGGGCGTCGAGATCGGCTCGCACCGCGTCTCCGCCCTGCTGTCCGGTCTGGACGGCAGGATCGTGGGTGCGGGGTCACGCGATGTCTCGGAGTCGGCGTGTGCGGACGACAGGCTCGACCAGGTCAGAGCGGTGATCGCCGACGTGCTCCGGCGTACCGGGGTGGCGCGCAGCAGCCTGCGGGCCGTCGGGGTCGGCAGCCCCGGGATCGTCGAGGCCGACGGCACCGTACGCCTGGGCACGGCTCTGCCGGACTGGACGGGGCTGGCGCTCGGCGAGCGGCTACGGCGTTCCTTCCGCTGCCCCGTCCTGGTGGAGAACGACGCGAACGCCGCTGCGGTGGCCGAACACTGGAAGGGTGCGGCGACCGAGTCCGACGACATCGTCTTCGTTCTGGCGGGCCTGAGTCCCGGCGCGGGTTCACTGATCGGCGGGCGGCTGCACCGCGGCTTCGGCGGCGCGGCCGGGGAGATCGGCGCACTGCACCTCCTGGGCCGCGACGTCACACCGGAGCACCTGCTCTCCACGACGGACACCCCGCTCGACCCCTTGGACGAGCGGGCCGTCGCAGCGGTCTTCGCCCAGGCAAGAGGGGGCGAGGCGGGGGCACAGGCCGCCGTCGCCCGTTTCATCCAGCGGCTGGTGCACGATGTCGCGGCTCTGGTACTGGCGCTCGACCCGGAACTCGTCGTGATCGGGGGGTGGGCGGCCGGGCTGGACGGTGTCCTCGACCCGCTCCGCGACGAACTGGCCCGCTACTGCCTCCGGCCGCCCAGGGTGACGCTGTCGCTCCTCGGGGAGGCGGCCGTGGCCACCGGCGCGCTGAGACTGGCGCTGGATCACGTGGAGGAGCAGCTCTTCGCCGTGGAGGGAACGGTGACGGCCCGCCGCTGACCGCGAGGGGCCCGTCCGCACCGGAGATCTCCGGAACCGGACAGTGGTAGCCGCCAGGGCTTTCCGCGGAAATCTCGGCGAGGGCACCGCCCGGACACCGGGCCCCCTGGAGCCCACGCCCCGGAACAGCTCCCAGGGTTACGGCCACCCGGAACAGCTCCCAGGCCGGCGGCTCCCCGGGGCAGGAGTTCGGCTCCCCGGGGCAAGGGCTCGCGACGCAGGGTGCGGAGGGACGGTGGCGACCGCCCGGGCGGGGGCCCGCGCGGCCAAGCGGGAACCGGAGCTCCCGGGGCAGCGCCCCGAGGCGTCGGGCGTCAGGGCTGCCGGTCACCCCCGGCGTTCAGGAGGCCTTGCGCTCCTGCTCGTCGTGGCTGATCTCCAGGTCGCCGGAGTCACCGAAGGTGAGCCGGCACGTATCGGCCCGGTAGGTGGCGACCGAGACGGCTGCCGTACCTGCGTCAGCGAGATACCGCGTGGTGACCACGAGTACGGGGGCGCCGGGGAGCCGGTCGAGTTCCTTGGCGTCGTCGGCGCGGGCGGAGCCGAGTTCGACCGAGCGGTCCTGTCCGTCGAGGGCGTGACGGTGCAGTTCCCTCAGGACGCTCCGCGCCCGGGCCGGCCCCGACGGCGCTTCGATGGCGGAGAGTTCCGGCACGGAGGACGTCGGAACGTACAGCAGTTCGGCCGCGACGGCCTGCCCGTGGGCGACGCGGATACGGCGTACGACGTGCACGGGCTCCGCGGCGTCGATGTCCAGCATGGCGGCCACGGGGCCGGGCGCGGTCGCCGTCGCGCATTCGACGGGCTGCCACGCCTCGTCCGGCTCGCCACCCGCCCAGCCGTGCCGCGCACCTGCGACGGCCACACCGACCCGGGGCGGGGCGACGGTCGTGCCCACGCCACGGCGGCGCTGGAGCCTTCCTTCGAGCTCGAGTTGCTCCAGTGCCTGACGGAGCGTCGCCCGGGCGACGCCGAAGCGCGACGCGAGCTCCCGCTCGTTGGGCAGCACCTCGCCCACCGCGAAGTCCGAGTCGAGCGCCTCACTCAGCACGGTCTTGAGGTGCCAGTACTTCGGCTCCTGCACCGATTCCAGCTGCGTGGTCCCCACCCTGTCCTCCGCATCCGCCCGGTGGCTTGTTTTCCGCGACGTTATTTATTAAAGGTTCCTGCCTTATCGTTCAGACCTTAGGACGGCGAACCACCTTGGTCAAGACCAATCCTCGCCCAGTGACGCAGCGGAACGACCCACTGCCGCAGAGCGTTCACGGGACGTTCGCGTGACGGTGAGCCCAGGCAACACAAAGCCCCCGAGGGACGCGGAGTGCTACGGCGGGGCACCGGGTCGCGCGAGGTACACCGTCCTGCCGAAAAACACCGGGACCTGCCGAGGGACGCGCGGTGCCGCCGAGGGACACCGGGTGCCGCTGGCGCGCGCCGGCTCCCACCCGCGCACCTGCCCCGAAGGCCCGTGGCACAAGGGCCCATGGCCTGGCGACCGCTGCCCGCGAGGCGCGGAGCCAGGACGCGAAGAGGCCCCCGTGAACCGAACCGGGAATCCCTAACCCGCGCGCACCCCCGCCAGCTTGTCCGGGTTGCGGATGACGTAGACGCACCGGATGACCCCGCCGTCGACCTCGGTCTGGAAGACGGTGTCCGCCTTCCCGTCCACGTCGAACACCAGGGCGGGACCGCCGTTGAGCTCCAGGACCCGGACCTCGAAGGGGGAGGGCCAGTCCTGGGCCACGGCGAAGAGGAAGCGGCCGACCTTGTCCGCGGTCTCGATGATCCGGCGCGGCGCCTTCGCCTTGCCTCCGCTGTCGCTGACGAGGCGCGCGTCGGGAGCGAGCAGGGCCAGGAGTTGCTCCAGGTCCCCGCCCGAAGCGGCCGCGAGGAACCGTTCGGTGAGGTCGCGCCGCACGGCCGGGTCCACGTCGTACCGGGGCCTGCGCTCCTCCACGTGGCGTTTGGCGCGGCCGGCGAGCTGCCGTACCGCCGCCTCGGACCGGTCGAGGGCGGCGCCGATCTCCGCGTAGGGGAAACCGAAGGCCTCGCGCAGGACGAAGACCGCGCGCTCCAGCGGCGAGAGGGTTTCGAGGACGACGAGCACGGCCATGGACACGGAGTCCGCGAGCACCGCGCGTTCCGCGGAGTCGGGGGCGGCCGGGCCGAATTCGGTGATCACCGGTTCGGGCAGCCAGGGCCCCACGTAGGCCTCGCGCCGGGACCGCAGATGGCGCAGCCTGTCGATGGCCAGACGCGTCGTGACGCGCACGAGGAAGGCGCGTGGCTCGCGGACGTCGTCCCGGTCGGCCGACGACCAGCGCAGCCATGCCTCCTGCACCACGTCCTCGGAGTCGGCGACGCGGCCGAGCATGCGGTAGGCGACGCCGGTCAGGAAGGGCCGGTGTTCTTCGAAGAGGTCGGTCACGGTGTCGGCAGTCACTTTCCCATCCCAGCCGACGCACCTGAGCGTGTCCAGCGGGAATCACGCTGTCCCCCTTGAACTCCAAGCTACCCGGTAGTAGTCATTGTTGACGGGGCGTCTCGTTCGGGTGCGCCCCGTCCGGTCCTCTCCGCCGAGCGTCCAACCGGCCGTCCTCGCGCGGCCGACTCGTCCCGAGGAGCAGCATGGCCATCACCACGGTCCCGTTCGCGGCCGGATCCCCCGTCGGCCGGTACTCGGTCGATGTCGCCCATGAACGGACGGGTTCGGGTGAGCCGTTGGTCCTGCTGCACGGGATCGGTCACCACCGTCAGGCGTGGGACCCGGTCCTGCGCATCCTGGCGGCCGAACGGGACGTCATAGCCGTGGACCTGCCCGGCTTCGGAGCCTCACCGGCGTTGCCGTACGGGCTCACCCCCGACCTCCGGACCACGGTGGGGGTGCTCGGATCGCTCTTCGACGCACTGGGCGTGGTGAGACCGCACGTCGCGGGGAACTCCCTGGGCGGCCTGCTGGCGCTGGAGTTGGGCCGCCGGCGGATGGTCCGGTCGGTGACGGCGCTGTCCCCCGGCGGGTTCTGGACGCGTGGCGAGCGTCGCTACGCGTTCGGCGTGCTGCGGGCGATGCGCGGAGCCGCCCTCGCGATGCCGATGCCGCTGGTGGAGGGGCTTTCACGGAGCGTTCCCGGCCGCGCCGTCCTGACGAGCACCATCTACGCCCGGCCCGGGCGCCGTTCACCTGACGCGGTCGTGTCGGAGACCGTGGCCCTGCGCGAGGCCACCGGTTTCCGTCGGACTCTCGACGCCGGTCTGACCGTCGCGTTCACCGACGACGTGCCGGACGTGCCGGTCACCATCGCCTGGGGTACCGAGGACCGGCTGCTCCCGCGTCGGCAGGGTGTCAGGGCCAAGCATCTGATCCCGGGGGCCCGGCTCGTCCGCCTCCCCGGCTGCGGTCACGTACCGATGAGCGACGACCCCGCCGCGGTGGCGCGGGTCATCCTCGACACGAGCCGCTGACGCGCCACCGCCATCCCACGCCGGAACCGGAATACGCGCGCCCGGCCGGGCACCGGGGCGGGCGGCACGACGGGCGGGAACGGGACAGGCACGGCCGACCCCGCTGTTCATCTGCGGTTGGCGTGCGCGCCGCCGCCGGGGACTAGGTATGGGTGCGCACATCAAGCCCGTACCGACCCGCTGTTCCGGCGGGCCCGTTCGTCCTCGGAGGCGCATCGATGTCCGACCGTCCGTTCGTACCTGCCCCGGGGCGCCGCACCGTGCTGCGCGGCTCGCTCCTCGCCTCGGCCGCGGTCGCCGTGCCCGCGGCGGTCACCGCCGCACCCGCCTTCGCGCTGTCCGGCCGCCCGAGCGCGTCGTGGGGTGTGCAGGTCGGTGACGTGACGGCGTCGTCCGCCCTGGTGTGGGTACGTTCGGACAGGCCCGCCCGGATGGTGATGGAGACCTCCGCGACCGAGTCGTTCCGCCGCGCCCGCGCCTGGCACGGCCCACTGATCGGTGCCGGGACGGACTTCACGGGGACGACCCCCCTCCACGGACTGCCGGCGGGCGAGCAGGTGCACTACCGGGTCACGCTCGCCGACCCGCACGACCCCCGCCGCACCGGCCGGCCGGTGTACGGGACCTTCCGCACCGCTCCGGCCAGGCGCCGCGACGGGGTGCGCTTCCTCTGGTCCGGTGACATCGCGGGGCAGGGATGGGGCATCAACCCCGACATAGGCGGCTACCGGGTCTACGACGAGATGCGCCGCCTGGACCCGGACTTCTTCCTGTGCAGCGGGGACAACATCTACGCGGACGGGGTGATCGAACCCAGCGTCACGCTGCCCGACGGGCGTGTCTGGCGCAACATCACGACCCCGGAGAAGTCGAAGGTCGCCGAGACCCTGGACGAGTACCGCGGGAACTTCCGCTACAACCTGCTCGACGAGAACCTGCGGACGTTCAACGCGCAGGTTCCCTCCCTGGTCCAGTGGGACGACCACGAGGTGCGCAACAACTGGTACCCGGGCCAGATCCTCGACGACGCCCGGTACACCGAGAAGAACGTCGACCTGCTGGCGGCCCGGTCGATGCGGGCGTTCCGCGAGTACTTCCCGGTCTCGACGCTGCGGGGCGCCCCGGGCGAGCGGCGGGTGCACCGGGTGGTGCGGCACGGTCCGCTGCTCGACGTCTTCGTGCTGGACATGCGGTCCTTCCGCAACGCCAACTCCCCCGGCCGCCAGCCCGACGACACCACCGGCATCCTCGGCGCGGAGCAGTTGGACTGGCTCAAGCGGGAACTCTCGCGGTCGCGTGCCGTGTGGAAGGTGATCGCCGCCGACATGCCGCTCGGGCTGGTCGTCCCGGACGGCGCCACGGACTACGAGGCGGTCGCCCAGGGCGATCCGGGCGCGCCGCTGGGGCGGGAGCTTCAGATCGCCGAACTGCTGCGCCACATCAAGCACCGGAGCATCACCGGTACCGTCTGGCTCACGGCCGACGTGCACTACACCTCCGCCCAGCACTACGCGCCCGAGCGTGCGGCGTTCAAGGACTTCGCACCGTTCTGGGAGTTCGTCTCGGGCCCGCTGGCGGCGGGCGGCTTCCCCGCGAACGCCCTGGACGGCACGTTCGGCCCGGAGCAGGCCTTCGTACGGGCGCCGGACCGGGCGAACGTGTCCCCCATGGAGCAGCCTCAGTTCTTCGGGGAGGTGGACATCGACGGCGGGAGCGGGGAGCTCACGGTGCGGCTCCGGGCACAGGGCGGCACCGTCCTGTTCAGCAAGGTGCTCCAGCCGGGGCGCACGGGGCAGTGAGCCCGGGGGCCGGGGCAGGGGCAGGCCTCCGGGGCGGGGCCCGGACCACAGGGGCGGGCAGAGGCCCCGCGCGGGTACGAAGGCGAGGGAACAGGGGACGAATGGACAGCCCAGGGAAATGGTGCTGAAGACGACCAGATCCACACGTAACCCATCAGTCACAATGCGTTCGTGATCAGGCAACACCGTTGCGTCACAGTGAGGGCATGACTGATGTGACATCCGCGAAGAGTGCCCGCCGTCCGCACCACTGGCGGCGGGACCTGATCGAGCTGGCAGCCCTGTTCACGGCCGTCGCCGTGGCCGACGCGATCGCCAACCTGATCGGGCACCAGCCCGACGGCCCCTATCTGCTCGTGGCCTCGGCCGTGGCCCTGGTCGCCACGGCCGCCTTCCACACCTGGTGGGCACGGAGGCACAGCCACGCGCCACCTCCTGATTCCGATACCGGTGCCGGGACGGAGGCTCCCCCCGCCGGCGCCGAGGAGGCCGTGGAAACGGTGCTGTGGCGGATGCGTACGACCGTGCGGGACGCCCCCGGCACCCTGGCGGCCCTCTGCATCGCCCTCGCCCGCCACCGGATCGACATCCTGACCCTTCAGACCCATCCGCTGGCCGACGGCACGGTGGACGAGTTCCTGCTGCGCGCCCCGGCCGCGCTGCCCGCGCAGCAGCTGACCCGGGAGATCTCCGCCGCCGGCGGCAGCGCGACGTGGATCGAGCGGGCGGACGCCCACGACCTGGTGGACACCCCCACCCGGGTCCTCGGACTGGCCACCCGGACGGCGCTGGACGCGGCCGAGCTCCCGCTGGCCCTGCGCCAGCTCCTGGGCCGGTGCACCATCCACTCGCTGCCCGCCCTGTCGGTCACCGGCCGCCCCACCGGGGAGAGCGCTCCGGTGGAGGGCGTCCTGGAGGACACCGTGATGAGGCTCCGCGATCCGTCGGGCGGAGTCATCACCGTCGAACGCCCCCACCTGCCCTTCACCCCGACGGAGTTCGCCCGCGCCCGGGCCCTGGTCGAGCTCGACGCACGGCTCGGCCCGCGCGTGCCGCGCGGTGAGGACGTCCTCACCCTGCCGGAGGGCAAGGAGATCACGGTGCGCCGCGCCGACCATGACGATCTCGACGCGGCGCTGGCCATGCACGACCGCTGCTCCGAGCGCACCCTCGGCCTGCGGTACCACGGTCCGGTCCGTGACGCCGACCGGTATCTGGACCACCTGCTGAGCCCCCGCTTCGGCCGCACACTCGCCGTGCAGACGGCCTCCGGCCGGCTGGTGGCTCTCGGCCATCTGCTCTGGGACGGCGACGAGACCGAGGTCGCCCTCCTGGTCGAGGACGACTGGCAGCGCCGCGGCATCGGTTCCGAACTCCTCGGCCGGCTCGTGGCCCTCGCCGTCGAGGCCGGGTGCGAGAGCGTGTACGCGGTGACCCAGGCCCACAACACGGGGATGGTGGCGGCCATGCGGGCGCTCTCGCTCCCCCTCGACTACCAGATCGAGGAGGGCACCCTGGTCATCACCGCCCGGCTGTCGCAGGCTCCCGCGCAGCAGCCCGTGCCGTCGACGGACCCGGTGACCCGGTCGGGCGCGCCGGGTCCGTCCCGGCCGCTCCCGTAGGTCCGGGGCCCGGGGTCAGGCCGGACCGGGCTGGACCGGGGCGTGTGCCCGGCGTGATCCGGACGGGAGCACGTGGTCGCCCCGTCCGGTGGGTTCCTCCTCACCGGACCGGGCGGCCGGAGCGGCGCCTCCGTCGCCGAGCGCCAGGCACAGGTCCGCCCAGAGGTCCTCGACGTCCTCCAGGCCGACCGACATGCGCAGCAGCCGGTCACCGACGCCGGCGGCCCTCCGGTCTCCCTCACCCACGATGCGGTGGCTGATGGAGGCCGGATGCTGGATGAGCGTGTCCACGCTGCCGAGGCTCACGGCGGGCGTGATCAGCCGGACGGCGGCGATGATCCTGTGGGGGTCCCCGTACACCTCGAAGGACACCATCGCGCCGCCCACCTCCGGGTAGTGCACCCGCGCGACGCGGGGGTCGGCCGAGAGCCGCCGGGCCAGCTCGGCGGCGGAGGCCGACGCCGCCCGGACCCGTACGGGCAGGGTGGACAGGCCGCGCAGCAGCAGGTAGCCGGCCATGGGGTGCAGGACGCCCCCGGTGGCGAACCGCACCTGCCGCAGGGTCGCGGCGAACTCCTCGTCACAGGCGACGACACCGCCCATCACGTCACCGTGACCGCCCAGGTACTTCGTGGCGCTGTGCAGCACGATCCGGGCACCGTCCTCGATCGGCCGCTGCAGTACGGGCGTGGCGAAGGTGCTGTCGACGAGGAGCGGCACGGAGCCGCAGGAGTGCGCCACCGCCCGGACGTCGATCTCGGCCAGGGTCGGGTTGGCCGGGGTCTCGACCATCACCAGGCCGGTGTCCGGGCGGATCGCGTCGGCGATGCCCGCCGGGTCCGTCCAGGTCACCTCCGTGCCCAGCAGGCCCGCGCCCAGCAGGTGGTCGCTACAGCCGTAGAGCGGCCGCACGGCGACGACGTGGCGCAGCCCCAGGCTCGCGCGGGCCAGCAGGACGGCGGTGAGCGCCGCCATTCCGCTCGCGAAGGCGACCGCGCTCCCGGCACCTTCCAGCCGGGCCAGCGCCGTCTCGAAGCGCGCGGTCGTCGGGTTGTCCAGCCGTGCGTAGACGGGCGGGCCGTCGGGCCTGGCTCCGGTGGCCGCGAAGGCGTCGATGCGCGCGGCCTCGCCCCGGGAGTCGTACGAGGGATAGGTGGTGGACAGATCGATCGGCGCGGCGTGCAGTCCGAGAGAGGGGAGATCGTCGCGTCCGGCGTGCACGGCTTCGGTGGCGAGCGCTCTGGACCGGAAGGGGGGCTGGGATGTCAGCGAGGTGGCTTCGGTGTCCATGCCACCAGCCTGAACAACCACCGGCTCCTGGCACCGGTTTGCCGTGCTACGTTCGCCCGATGTCTGAATCCGTCGCTCTGGATCCGGTCGATCTGCACATTCTGCGCCTCCTTCAGAACGATGCCCGGACGACCTACCGTGAGCTCGCCGCCGAGGTCGGGGTGGCGCCGTCCACCTGCCTGGACCGCGTGGCGCGGCTGCGCCGGTCCGGGGTGATCCTCGGGCACCGGCTGCGGCTCGATCCTGCGCGGCTCGGCCGGGGTCTCGAGGCGCTCCTGCTGGTCCAGGTGCGGCCGCACCGCAGGGAGCTCATCGGTCCGTTCGTCGAGCGGATCAGGGCACTCCCGGAGTCCCGGGCGTTCTTCCACCTCACCGGGCCCGACGACTACCTGGTGCACGTGGCGGTCTCCGATCCGACGGATCTCCAGCGGCTGGTGCTGGACGAGTTCACCTCACGGCGCGAGGTGGCGCGCGTGGAGACCCGGCTGATCTTCCAGCAGTGGGAGTGCGGCCCGCTGATGCCGCCCTCGGCGGGCACGGGGAACGCGGCCGACGGCCCGGAGACGCGTCGCTCCTCCCCCACGCCGTGACAGGTCCTCGCGCGGCCGAAGTCCTGTGCCCCCGTGACGGGACGGCCTCCGGCGTTAGAGGATGTCCACATGTCAGACACATCGAGCAGCGCACTGCCGCGCCAGGTCGCCGACGCCTACGTCGACGCTTACATCGAACTCGACCCGATCACCGGTACCTACCTCGGTGTCGCGGAAAGCTCCCGCCGGCTGCCCGATTTCTCGCCGGCCGGCCAGGAGGCCTCGGCCGCTCTCATCCGCTCCACCCTCCGGCAGCTCGACGCCGCGGAGCGGGTCCCGGGTGCGGACGCGGACGAGGAGAGGCGTTGCGCGCGACTGCTGCGGGAGCGCCTGACGGCCGAACTCGCCGTCCATGACGCCGAGGAGGGGCTGCGGGCCGTCTCCAACATCCATTCCCCGGCACACAGCCTTCGTGATGTGTTCACGGCCACGCCGACGGCGACGGACGACGACTGGGCCGCGATCGTGGACCGCCTGCGGGCGGTACCCGCCGCGCTGGAGGGGTACCGTGCCTCGCTCGCGCTCGGTCTGGATCGGAAGCTGTACGGCGGCCCCCGCCCCACGGCGACGTTCGTCGGCCAGCTGGGCGCCTGGGCGGGGGAGGACGGGGACCCCGGCTTCTTCCAGGACTTCGTGACCGACGGCCCGGACGCGCTGCGCGCGGAGCTCGACGAGGCGGCCGGGCAGGCCGCCGCCGCCCTGGTGTCGCTGCGGGACTGGCTGAGGGACGTGTACGCCCCCGCGATCGAGGGCGCTCCCGACACCGTGGGCCGGGAGCGCTACGCCCGCTGGGCGCGCCACTTCAACGGCACGGACCTGGATCTCGACGAGGCGTACGCCTACGGCTGGTCCGAGTACCACCGGCTGCTGGCCGAGATGAGGACCGAGGCGGACAAGATCGTGCCGGGCGCGGGCCCCTGGGAGGCGCTCGCCCATCTCGACGTGCACGGCAGGCACATCGAGGGCGTGGAGGAGGTCAGGGTCTGGCTCCAGGGCCTGATGGACGAGGCCATCGAGGCGCTCGACGGCACCCACTTCGAACTCGCCGAGCGGGTGCGGACGGTGGAGTCCCGGATCGCTCCGGCGGGCGGCGCCGCCGCTCCGTACTACACCGGCCCTTCCGAGGACTTCTCGCGGCCCGGCCGCACCTGGCTGCCCACCATGGGCGAGACCCGCTTCCCTGTGTACGACCTGGTGTCCACGTGGTACCACGAGGGCGTTCCGGGCCATCACCTGCAGATCGCGCAGTGGACGCACGTCGCCGACAGCCTCTCGCGCTACCAGGCATCGGTCGGCCAGGTCAGCGCCAACGCGGAGGGCTGGGCGCTGTACGCGGAGCGGCTCATGGACGAGCTGGGCTTCCTGCCCGACGCGGAGCGCCGCCTCGGGTATCTGGACGCGCAGATGATGCGTGCCTGCCGGGTGATCGTCGACATCGGCATGCACCTGGAGCTGGAGATCCCCGCCGACTCGTCGTTCCACCCGGGTGAGCGGTGGACGCCTGAACTGGCCGAGGAGTTCTTCGGTGCCCACAGCGGCCGGCCCGCCGACTTCGTGGAGAGCGAGCTGACCCGCTATCTGTCGATGCCGGGGCAGGCCATCGGTTACAAGCTGGGCGAGCGGGCCTGGCTGCTGGGCCGGGAGAACGCCCGGAAGGCCCACGGCGACGCGTTCGACCTCAAGGCCTGGCACATGGCTGCCCTGTCGCAGGGGTCGCTCGGCCTGGACGACCTGGTGGACGAGCTGTCCAGGCTCTGACCGGGCTGCGGCCGGGGCCGGTGTGCGCGGGTGCGCTCACCGGTCCCGGCCCGCCGCTCCTCCCCGCCGGCTCTCCGAGGGACGTGCCGCATGACTCCGCCCGGTTTCCTGTTCTGCCGCGATCCGCTGCGTCCGCGCCGGCCCGACTCCCTCTTCGCAGCCGAGGAGGCGGCGGTCCGGCGCGCCGGTGCGCGGACCGTACTGACCGATCACGACGCGCTGCTCGCCGGGGACACGGAGACCGCCGTCGGGCGGGTGCCCCGGGACTCGGGGGCGTACTGGTACCGGGGCTGGATGGTGCCGTCCGGCCGTTACGCGGAGCTGGACCGCGCCCTCGCCGCCCGTGGCTGTTCGCTCCTCACCGGCGCCCGCGCCTACCGGGCCGCGCATGAACTCCCTGGCTGGTACGAGGCGTTCGCCGGGCTCACTCCCCGCAGTGTCTGGCGTCCCCTGCCCGTGGGCGGGGCTCTGCCGGATCCCGCGGTCTGGTCCGCTCTCGCCGGGGCCCTGGGATCCGGCCCCGGCATCGTCAAGGACTTCGTGAAGTCCCGTAAGCACGAGTGGCACGAGGCGTGCTTCGTGCCGGAGCTGGAGGACACGGACCGGCTCTCCGCCGTCGTCGGCCGGTTCGTCGGACTCCAGGGGGACTCCCTGGCCGGCGGGGTGGTGCTGCGCGCGTACGAGCCGTTCGTGCCGGGCGGTGAGGCGCGGGTGTGGTGGGTGGACGGTGAGGTGGTGCGGGTGACGGCCCATCCGGACACACCGGACCGGCTGCCCGCCCCTGACCTCGACACCGTCGGCGAGGCCGTACGCGCCCTCGGCTGCCGGTGGGTGACCACCGACATGGCGCTGCGGGAGGACGGGGTGTGGCGGGTCGTGGAGGTCGGTGACGGCCAGGTCAGCGGCCTGCCGGCGGGCGACGACGGCGAGGGCCTGTTCCGCGCGCTCCTGGGATAGTCACCGTGCGGGGCACCACGCCACCGCTCCCCCGCGCGGCCCCGGCGTCCGGTCCGGAGACGGTCCGCCGCGCCTCGCACCCGGCCCGGTGGTCCCGTGGCCCCGCCCGTGGGGGCGCGGGGCTCAGCAGCCGCAGTCGTCGTCCACGGGTGCGGTGAGCGGGTCGGCGGCGTGCCGCCGGGCGCCTTCCCGGGTCTCGAAGGCGAGTCCTTCGCGCACCCAGTACTCGAACCCGCCGATCATCTCCTTGACCCGGTAGCCGAGTCCGGCGAGCGCCAGAGCGGAGCGGGCCCCTCCGTCGCAGCCCGGCCCCCAGCAGTAGGTGACCACGGGCACGGCCGGATCCAGGAGTCCGGCCGCCCGCGCCGCGATCAGGGCGGTCGGCAGGTGGAGCGCGCCGGGCACGTGGCCCTGGTCCCAGGAGGCGGCCGACCGCGAGTCGAGCACGACGAATCCGGGGTCACCGGCCTCCAGGGCGGCGGCCACGTCGGACACGTCCGCGTGGAACGCCAGCGAGGCGCCGAAGTACGCGGCGGCCGCTGCGGGGGAGGCAGGGGGTACCCGGAGGACGGGGTTGGGTGTCCGAGAGGTCATGACCGGAAAACTACGGTGGGTCGACCTCGGCCGGAAGTAGTGATCCACGGCACATCGCTTGATTCTCCGGGGATTCCTCTGTTGTGTGGCGGTCATGACCGAGTATTCCCCGGACGCCACCGACTGGCGCATCCTCGACGTCCTGCAACGCGACGGACGCGCGACCTTCGCCGAGCTGGCCCGCGCCGTGGCGATGTCCCCCAGCGCCGTCACGGAACGGGTACGCCGCCTGGAGGAGGCGGGGGTGATCAGCGGGTACGCAGCCGTGGTGGACCCGGAGCGGCTGGGGCTCCCGGTCCTCGCCCTCGTACGGCTGCGCTACCCCCACGGCAACTACAAGCCGTTCCACGATCTGACGGAGAGCACCCCGGAGATCGTGGAGGCCCACCACGTGACCGGGGACGACTGCTTCGTGCTGAAGGTGACCGCCAGGTCGATGCGTCATCTGGAGGAGGTCACGGGAAGGATCGGCGCCCTCGGGTCCGTGACCACCAGCGTCGTGTACTCCTCGCCCCTTCCCCGGCGGCCGATCAGCCGCTGAGCGGGCCGGCCGCCCGGTGGACCACGGCCGATCCGTGCCGTTCCTTCACCACTTCGAGCTGGGCGGGGATCCGGCGCCTCAGATCGGCCACGTGGCTGACGATGCCGACGCTCCGGTCGCGTTCGCGCAGCGAGTCCAGGACGTCGAGCACCTCGTCCAGCGTCTGGTCGTCCAGGCTGCCGAAGCCCTCGTCGATGAAGAGCGTGTCCAGGCGTACGCCGCCCGCCTCGTCCGTCACCACATCGGCGAGGCCGAGCGCGAGGGCGAGCGAGGCGAAGAAGGTCTCCCCGCCGGAGAGGGTCGCGGTGTCGCGCTCCCGGCCCGTCCAGGCGTCGACGACGTGCAGACCGAGCCCGGCCCTGCGGCCCCCGCTGCGCTCGTCGGAGTGGACCAGCGTGTAGCGGCCCGACGACATCCGCTGGAGACGGGCCGTCGCCGCGGCGGCGACCTGTTCGAGGCGGGCGGCCAGGACGTACGCCTCCAGCCGCATCCTGCGTTCGTTGTCCGCGGAGGTGCCCGCGGTCAGCCCGGCGAGCCGTGCCACCCCCTCGTACTCCTCGCGCAGCGGCCCCAGGGCGCGCACCTCGTCCTCGGCACGGCGCGAGAGGCGGTCGAGCTCCGCGCCGCGCTCCTGCGCGGCGGAGTGCGCGGAGGCGCTGTCACGGAGCACCCGCACGGACAGGTCGTAGGCCCTCTGCGCCTCGTCCGGCAAGGCGGGCGGGCGGGCCGCGGCAGCCACGGCGTCCTCCTCGGCGAGCCGGTCGGCGACCGTGGCGGCCTCCGTCTGCCAGGCGTCGACACGGTGCTGGAGCTCCCGCTGCGCGGCGTCGCCGAGGAGCTTCGCGGCGGCGGCCTGCGGGGTGTCGAACCCGGCCCGGAACGCGGCGTCGGCGAGCCTGCCGTCGGCCTCCTTGAGGCGCCCGGCGGCCTCGTGCTCGGCACGGAGCACCTCGGCGGCGTCGGCGAGCAGTCCGGCACGCCGCTCCAGCAGCCCGGCGTGCTCGGCCACCGAGGCACAGGCACCCCGGGCTGTGACCAACTCGGCTTCCAGGGAGGCCTGTTCGCGGTCGAGTGCTTCGCGCTGCGACGTACGCGCAGCCGTACGCCGCTCCGCCCGCCGCTGGTCCTCGATCCGGCCGAGGTGTTCCCGCTCGGCGGCGGCGAGGGCTTCCCTGGCCGCGTGCGTCCCCGCCGCGAGGCGGTGGGCGTCCGCGTGCTCCCGGGTCAGCCGGTCGACGACCGCCCGCAGTCCGGCGACGGAGACGGCGGCGCGGCCGGCCGGCTCGGCCCCCTCCTGGGGGTCCGCGGCCTCCGCCCGCGCCGCCGCGAGGCGCTCCCGCAGGACGCCCCGTTCACCCTCCGCCCGTGCACGGGCCTGTTCGGCCCGCTGGTGGGCGGCGAGCGCCGCCTCCTCCGTGGCCCGGTCCACGTGCCCGGCGCCCGCACGGGCCGGCGCCGGGTGCTCGGCCGAGCCGCACACCGCGCAGGCCGCACCGTCGACGAGCTGACCCGCCAGTTCCGCCGCGACCGAGAGCAGCCGCTGCTCCCGCAGCGCCAGCCACGTCTCGTGCGCGTCCGCGGCGCTCTCGCGGGCGGCGGTCAGGGCCGCCGCAGCCGTCTCCTCCTGCGTGGCGAGAGCGTCACACCGCCGTGCCGCCTCCAGCCTCCTCCGGGCGGGCTCGAGCCGGCCGGCCAGCTGTTCGGCGCGCGTCGCGGCGTCCCGCGCCGTCTCCACCCGTTCGGCGAGGCTCCGGTGGGTGGCGTCCCAGCCCGCCAGCCACTGCGCCGCCTCCTGGATCAGTTCGTCGTCCGAGCGGGACTGCCGGTCGAGCCCGCCCCGCTCGTCGTCGATCTCCCGGCTGCGCCGCTCGGCGCGGCGTGCGGCGTCGAGCGCGCCGAGCTGCGCCCGGAACCCGCGCTCCCGGTCGGCCAGTTGGTCCAGGCCCGCGTCGGCCAGTTCGTGCGGCAGCCCGGCGCGCGAGCGCACGCGGGCCTCGGCAGCAGCGCGGTGGGCCCGCTCGGCCCGGTCGCGCAGATCGAGCGCCGGGGCCACCAGGTCCGCCTTGCGCGCACGGGCGAGCTGTTCGTGGCAGCGGTCGCGTTCGGCGCGCCGCTCCTCCAGCCCCGCGGCGCGGCGGCGGGTCTCGGCGTACCTCCGCTGAAGGCGGTCGAGTTCACGCTCGGCCTCCAGGGCGCGGCGTGCGGCGGAACTCCGCTCCTCCGCCGCGGCCAGGCCGCAGCGCGCGATGTCGAGCCGTTCGCGGGCTCCGCCGCGCGCGACAGCCGCCCAGCTCAGGACCGCCTCGGCGAGACCGGGCTCGCCGGGCTTCGCCTCGGCCGGAAGCGCTTCGTCCGCAGCCGGTCCGGCCGCCTGGGCGATGCGGTGGGCCAGGGCGAGGATCTGCTCGTCGCCCGACCTGACCCGGGCTTCGGCGGCCCGCCGCTGCTCGGCCAGGCGTTCCTCGACGGCCGCGAAGCGACGGGTGTCGAAGAGCCGGCCGAGCAGTTTGCCGCGCGCCTCCGCGTCGGCGCGCAGGAACCGTGCGAAGTCCCCCTGGGGCAGCAGCACCACCTGGCAGAACTGGTCCCGGCTCATCCCGACGAGCCCGCCGATCTCCTCACCGATCTCCTGGTGGGAGCGGCTCAGCGCCTTCCAGCCGTGCTCGGGGGCGTACTCGCGCAACAGGCTCTGCGCCTTCTCGGTCGTGTGACCGCCACCGCGCTTCTTGGGGCGGGGCTGGGCGGGCCGCCGGGTGACCTCCAGGCGGCGGCCCCCGACGGTCAGCTCCAGGCACACCTCGGTCGGCCGGTCCACCGGGGCGTGGTCGCTGCGCAGGGAGGTGCCGGGGCTCTGCCGTGCACCGGGCACCGCCCCGTACAGGGCGTAGCAGACGGCGTCGAGGACGGAGGTCTTGCCGGCGCCGGTCGGGCCGTGCAGCAGGAAGATCCCGGCGGAGGACAGCGCGTCGAAGTCGACCTCCTGGGTGGCACCGAAGGGGCCGAACGCCGTCAGGGTGAGCTTGTGCAGCCTCAACGGGACACCTCCGCGGCCGCGTCGTCGACCCGTACGTCGTCGAAGGCGGCGCGCAGCACGGTGCGTTCCCGCTCGCTGGGTCCGCTTCCCCCGCGCACATGGGCCACGAAGTCCTCCGCCACCTGCTGGTCGTCGCGTCCCCTGAGCCGCTGGGCGTACGACGCGAGGGGGTCCTGGGGGGTCCGCTCGGGGTCGAACACCAGGCTGAGGGTGTGCGGGAAGCGGTCGAGCAGACGGGCCATCGGCTCGTCCGGCCGGGCGGGGTCGGTCAGGGTGGCCTCCACCCACGATCCCCGGTGCCGTTCGAGCGCCGGGTCGTCGAGCAGGGTGTCCAGCCGCCCGCGCAGCCGGGCGAGCGGACGCGGCACCGGGCAGTCGACGCGTTCGGCCCCGATGCCGCCGCCGGGGGCGAGTTCGACCAGCCACATCGTCTTGCGGTGCGCGTGCTCGGAGAAGGAGTACGCGAGCGGCGAGCCCGAGTAGCGCACGCGTTCGGTGACCGTCTGGCAGCCGTGCAGGTGGCCGAGGGCCACGTAGTCCACCCCGTCGAAGACTCCCGCGGGGACGGCCGCGACGCCGCCGACCGTGATGTCGCGTTCGCTGTCGCTGGGTTCACCGCCCGCCACGAACGCGTGGGCGAGGACAACGGAGCGGGTGCCGTCCGGCCGGGACGCGAGATCGGCCCGTACCCGGTCCATGGCGGCCGTGAGGACGGCCTCGTGTCCCGCCTTCGCGGCGCCCAGGCCGTCCTTGACGAGAGCGGGCTCCAGGTAGGGCAGCCCGTAGAACGCCACGTCACCGTGCGCGTCCGGCAGCACGACCGGGATGCCGCAGTCGGCGGGGTCGGTACGCAGATGGATACCGGCCCGCGCGATCAGTCCGGCGCCGACGCCCAGTCTGCGGGCCGAGTCGTGGTTCCCGGAGATCATGACGGTCGGCACTCCGGCGGCGGCGAGCCGGTGCAGCGCGTCGTCGAACAGCTGGACGGCCGACAGCGGTGGTACCGCCCTGTCGTAGACGTCGCCCGCCACGACGACCACGTCGACGGCGTTCTCCCGCACCGTCCCGACGAGGTGGTCGAGGTAGGCGGCCTGGGCGTCGAGCATCGGGACGCGGTGGAACGACCGCCCCAGGTGCCAGTCCGAGGTGTGCAGGATCCTCACGCCATCACTCCGACCACTCCGGCCCGCATGTTCCGCTTCCCCCGCTCCGGGACACCGAAGGTCCCCACGTCCTGCCGTACCGGCCCCGGTCCGCCGCCACGCACCGCCCCGTCACGGGATGCCGCCGCGACCCGGCCGGACCCGTCCCCGGAGCTCATGATCCCGTGACCCGGCTCAGACATCCCCGTACGCCTCGCCGCCCGGTTCGAAGGTCGCGGATCCCGCGGTGGCGTCCGCGAGCCAGGCCCTGAAGCCGTCGACGTCGGCGTCCGGCAGCCCGATGGCGAGGGTCACGGCCTCCGCGTAGGTCACCTCGTGGACGGCCACGCCGGTGGCGCGCAGATCGTTCTCCAGCTTCCCCGCCCGCTGGTGGTCCACCGTGACGGTGGCGAGGCGGTACCGGCGGCGGGTGATCGTGCCGAGCTCGTCGAGCGCCTCACCGACCGCCCCTCCGTACGCCCGGATCAGACCGCCCGCGCCGAGCTTGACACCGCCGAAGTAGCGGGTGACGACGGCGACGGTGTACCGCACCTCGCGGCGCATGAGCATCTGGAGCATGGGGACGCCTGCCGTCCCGCCGGGCTCCCCGTCGTCACTGGCCTTCTGCACGGAGGCGTCGGCGCCGATGACGTAGGCGAAGCAGTTGTGGTTGGCGGTGGGGTGCTCCCTGCGGACGCGCGCGACGAACTCCTGCGCCTCCTGCTCGGTCGCGGCGGGGGCGAGCGCGCAGAGGAAGCGCGATCGGCCGACCTCGGTCTCGTGCACGCCCGGGCCGGCGACTGTCCGGTACTGCTCCTGCATCGGTCCACCCTATGCTCCGCGCCGCTCGGCGTTTTCACCCTCCCGTGGGGAATGGCGGGGCGGGATCGTCCGTTGTCCGGGCATGTACGCAGACGATGAGACGATTCGCAGGATCCTCCGGGAGTCGGGTGACACCTGGGCGGTGGTCGGTCTGTCCACCAACCGGTCCCGCGCGGCCTACGGGGTGGCCGAGGTCCTGAAGCGCTTCGGCAAGCGGGTGGTGCCCGTCCACCCCAAGGCGGAGCCGGTCCACGGCGAACAGGGATACGCCTCGCTGGCGGACATACCCTTCCCCGTCGATGTCGTGGACGTCTTCGTGAACAGCGACCTGGCGGGCGATGTCGCCGACGAAGCGGTGGCGGCCGGTGCCAGGGCCGTCTGGTTCCAGCTCGGCGTGATCGACGAGGAGGCCCTCGCCCGCACCCGCGCCGCGGGCCTCGACATGGTCATGGACCGTTGTCCGGCGATCGAGATACCTCGGCTGAGCCCTCTCGGCTGACCCCTGCGCCACGTCCTCCCCGGCCCCTTTCCTCCCGCGTGCCACAGCGGCGGGGAGGAGGGGCGGCGCGAAGGCGTGGTGTCGCGAAACCTCCGGTGCGGGGAGAATGTCCGTCGTGAGGCAGCATCTCCTCCTCGGCGGTGAACGTGCCGCCGTCCAGTTGCGCGAGCTCGGTGTGCGGCGGGGCGGTGTCCTGCTGGTGCATGCCTCGATGCGCGCGGTGGGCGGGGGGACCGGGGACATGGTGCACGCGTTGCTGCGCGCCCTGGGGCCGGAGGGAACCCTGGTCGTCCCTGCCTTCACCCCGGAGAATTCCGACACCTCACGCGCCTACCTGGACCGTGTCCGTGGCCTGGGCGCGCGGGACCGCGCGGCAGTGCGCGCGGCGATGCCCGCGTTCGACCCGGCGGTCTCCCCTGCGCCCACGGCGGGAGTGCTCGCCGAGACGGTGCGGCTGGCGCCCGGCGCCCTGCGCAGCGGCCATCCGCAGACCTCGTTCGCCGCGCTCGGCCCGGCGGCCGGGCGGCTGCTCGCGGGCCACCGCCGGGACTGCCATCTGGGCGAGGAGTCCCCCCTGGCCCGGCTGTACGAGGCCGGTGCGCAGGTCCTGCTGCTGGGCACCGGCTTCGGCAGCTGCACCGCCTTCCACCTCGCGGAGTACCGCCGACCCGACCCGCCCCGCCGCCGGTACCGCTGTGTGGTGGGGTCGGAGGACGGACCGCGCTGGTGGGAGTACGAGGACATCGCTCTGGACGACGGCGACTTCTCCCCTCTCGGGGACGACTTCGTCCGCACGCGGCCCGGAGCGGTCGCTGCCGGGCGGGTGGGGGCGGCGCACAGCCGGCTGTTCCCCCTCCGGACCGCGGTGGACTTCGCCGTGGGATGGTTCGAGGACCATCGGCCCGGCGGCGCCTGAGCGATCCGGCGCGGTGCCGGTCACGGCCGACGTGCTCGGGGTGCCCGTCACAGCGGTGGGGGCGGGTCACGGCGGGCGGTGCTCGGCGCAGCTGCCGGCCCTGGTCGCGGCAGCAGTCCTGGCCACCGCCTCGCTGCCGGTCACGGCCGTCGGCCCCGGAGGGCTCGCCCAGGAGCGTTCACGCGCACGGCGCACGGAAATCCGGGGGCCCTGCCGGATCCGGCAGTGCGGCCTCGGACCCCGGGAAACCAGGACCCCGCCGGATCCGGCAGGCGGTCTCAGACCCCGAGCCCGTCCAGCAGGACCGCTCCGGGCAGTGCCGCCAGCGCCTTGCCGGGGACGATCAGTTTGCCGCGGCGGCGGCCGCTGCCGATCAGGACCCATTCGGTGTCCGCCACGGCCGGGTCGAGCAGGAAGGGCCAGGCCGGGGGGAGGCCGACCGGGGTGATCCCGCCGTACTCCATGCCGGTCCCGCCCACCGCCACGTCCATCGGCGCGAAGGACGCCTTACGGGTCCCCAGGTGCTTGCGTACCGCTCCGTTCACGTCCACGCGGGTGCGCGACAGCACGACACAGGCGGCCAGCGTGGTGTCGCCGCCCCGCTTGCCCGCGACGACCACGCAGTTGGCGGACGCGTCGAGCAGTTCGGGGCCGTAGTGCGCCACGAAGGCGGCCGTGTCGGCGATCTCGGGGTCGGTGTCGACGTAGACGACCGACTCGGCGGGGATACCGCCCCAGCCGGCCGCCACGGCCTCCGCGACGGGCGTCGTGAGCAGGTCCAGCCGGTCCGCGGCGGGAGAGGCATCGCCGAAGGTACCCAGGGGTGCGCGCATGCCGCTCACGCTACCGTCCCGCGACGGCCGCTCACCTGGCCTCCCTGCGGACCGGCGGGATCGACACGGCCATCGTCAGATCGGCGGGCTCGGATCCGTCGTTGCGGTAGCTGTGCGGCACATGGGCCTCGAACGTCGCGGAGGTTCCCGCGGGCACCAGATGGGCCTCGCCGTCGACGATCAGGGTCAGTTCACCCGTCGTGACGTGCAGGAGCTCCACCGTCCCCTCGGGGTGCGGGTCGGAGGCGCTGCTGTCGCCCGGCACCAGGTGCCAGGACCAGAGTTCGATCGGCCCGCGGGCCTCCGTACCGACGAGCAGGGTGGTCGAACTGCCCGCCTCCGTCGACCACATGCGCACCGCCTGGCTCTCGGGCACCAGCCGCACCTGGGATCCCTGCTCGTAGTCGAGCAGGGTGGTGATGCTGACCCCCAGCGCGTCGGCGAGCTTGACGGTGGTCCCGACGCTCGGGTTGGTACGCGCCTGCTCGATCTGGATGATCATGCCCCGGCTGACCCCCGCTCGGGCGGCGAGGGCGTCCAGGGTGAAGCCGCGCTCACCCCGCCAGCGCTTGAGGTTGCGCGCGAGCGACTGGGTGAGCTGGTCGAGGTCAGACACATTCCGTCCAATATCCTGGATGACAGAGTCGAAAATACTGCACTACGGTGTGGTGCACCCACCGACCACCGCACTGTACTGCGAGGCGCCTGATGACAGCACTGTTCGCCCTGGCCACGAGCCTGCTCTGGGGGCTGGCCGATTTCGGCGGCGGACTGCTGACCCGGCGCGTGCCCGCTCTCACGGTGGTGGTCGTCTCCCAGTGCGTCGCCGCCGTGGTCCTCGGGGCCGTCGTGGTCGCGACCGGCGCCTGGAGCGAGGCCGGGGGCCGCCTCTGGTTCGCGGTCGCGGCGGGGGCCGTGGGGCCGGTCGCGATGCTGAGCTTCTACAAGGCACTGGCCCTGGGCCCGATGGGAGTGGTCTCCCCGCTCGGCTCCCTCGGCGTGGTGGTTCCGGTGGGAGTGGGCCTGCTCCTCGGGGAGCGCCCCGGGCCGATGCGGTTCGCCGGGGTGGCGGTCGCGGTCACGGGGGTCGTCATGGCCGGCGGGCCACAGCTGCGCGGCGCGCCGGTGCAGCGCCGGGCGGTCGTCCTGACCCTGGTGGCCGCCCTCGGCTTCGGAACGGTGATGGCGCTGATCGCGGAGGCGTCCACGACCGTGACCGGTCTCTTCCTCGCCCTCTTCGTCCAGCGGGTCACGAACATCGCGGTCGGCGGAACGGCCCTGTACGCCTCCGTGCGGCGCGGTGGCCGCGCGCTGCCCGAGGAGGGAGGCACGGCGGCCGTCCGGGCCGCGCTGCCCGCGCTGGCCTTCGTCGGACTCGCCGATGTCGCGGCCAACGGCGCCTACTCCCTCGCCGCCCGGCACGGCCCGGTCACGGTGGCCGCCGTACTCGCCTCGCTGTATCCCGTGGTGACGGCGCTGGCGGCCCGGGGCCTTCTCGGCGAGCGGCTCCGCGGGGTCCAGGCTGCGGGCGCGGGGCTCGCCCTGCTCGGAACGCTCCTGCTGGCGACGGGCTGACGGGCACCACACGCCCGGCCGGCCCACCCGCAGGCCCCCACGGACAGCCCTTCGCCCCCCTGGGCCCGTCGGCACGGCGCCGGGAACGGAGGCCGGCCCCGCACCGTGCCCGTTCAGGTCAGGCCCCGTCGGCCCGGCCCTCCAGCAGCAGCGCCACGGCGGCCAGCTGCTCGGGCGTGACCCCGTCGGGAACGGGTACGGGCGCCGGCGTGCGCAGGGGCGGCTGCCAGCCCTTCTCGGGGTCCCAGCTCCGTACCACGCGCGCGGGCGCACCCGCCACGACCGCGTGGTCGGGGACCTCTCCGCGCACGACGGCCCCCGCGGCGACCACCACGTTGCGGCCGAGCCGGGCCCCCGGCAGGACCACCGCTCCCGTGCCGATCCAGCAGCCGGGTCCGATCACCACCGGCTCCATGCGCGGCCACTGCTTGCCGACGGGCTGCTGGGGATCGTCGTAACTGTGGTTGGTCGAGGTGATGTAGACGTACGGGCCGCAGTAGGTGTCCGAGCCGATCGACACGGTCGTGTCGGCGATGACATGACTGCCCCGGCCCAGCACCACACCGTTGCCCAGCGTCAGGATGGGTTCGGATCCCAGGTCCAGATCGGGCATCAGCCCTGCCGTGAGCGTCACCTGCTCACCGATGATGCAGTGGTCGCCCAGCTCGATCCACGGCTCCCCGAAGACCGTGCCCTGCGGGAAGGCGAGCCTGGTTCCCGTGCCGATACGGCCGAACCGGAGCCGTCCGGGGTGCTGGGCGGTGACCGCTCCGGTCTCCCGCACCCACGCCCACACACGGTGCACGGCGCGGGACGCGACACCACGCCGCCGAGCGGCCAGGGAGGAGAGCGGGTTCCGGTTCTTCGGCACCCGCTCACGGTAGTCGGCCCGGCCGGAGCGGGTCCGGGTGACGGGCTGTGATGTTCACCCCACCGGCCCGGGGCTGCGGGACCGTCCACTACGGTTCGTGCGGAGCAAGGGGTGCCGAGCGCACCACGACTCACCGGAGGAGCGGACGATGGCAGAGCGGGCATGGGTCACCGGCATCGGCGGCAAGGAGCCGGACATCGATCCGGACGCCTTCCTCGCACCGACCTCCGTCGTCGTCGGCGAGGTGTCCCTGGCCGCGGGCTCCAGCGTCTGGTACCACGCCGTCCTGCGCGGCGACGGCGGCCCCATCTCCCTCGGCCCCGACAGCAACATCCAGGACAACTGCACCGTGCACACCGACCCCGGCTTCCCGATGACGGTCGGCGCCAGGGTCTCGGTCGGGCACAACGCCGTTCTGCACGGCTGTGTCATCGAGGACGACGTCCTCGTCGGCATGGGCGCCACCGTGCTCAACGGCGCGCACATCGGGGCGGGTTCCCTGATCGCGGCGCAGGCGCTCGTCCCGCAGGGCATGCGGGTGCCGCCGGGCTCCCTGGTGGCGGGTGTGCCTGCCAAGGTCAAGCGGGAGCTGACCGCCGAGGAGCGTGCGGGCATCGCCCTCAACGCGGCCGGCTACGTGGAGCTGGCGAAGGCTCACCGCGCGGCCCACCAGGAGCGCTGACCGAGCCCCAGGGCCGCCGTACCGGGGCCGGTCCCAGGACCGGCCCGCCGGACGTCCCGGACCGGGTCAGTCGGTCGCGGGGACGGCGTCCGGCTCGGGCGCGGCCACCGGCCGCTCGGCCTCTTCCGCGGCCTTCTTCGCGCGGTTCTTCAGCACGAGCATCGAGACGACACCGATGAGTACGGCGGCGAGCAGCCCCAGCCAGGAGAAGCGCTTCAGCCACGCCTCGGCGACGACGCCCACCGAGTAGATGACGGCGGTGGTGCCGCCGGCCCAGAGGATCCCGCCGAGCACGTTGGCGATCAGGAACTTCCAGTACGGCATGCGCAGCACGCCGGCCAGCGGGCCCGCGAAGATCCGGAGCAGGGCGACGAAGCGGCCGAAGAAGACCGCCCACATGCCCCACTTCTCGAACGAGCGCTCCGCCAGGGCGATCTGGGGAGCCCCGAAGTGCTTGGGGAACTTCCCGCCGAGCCAGGCCAGCAGCGGGCGCCCTCCCCTGCGGCCGATGGCGTAGCCGATCGAGTCGCCGATGATCGCTCCGGCCGACGCACAGGCGCCGAGCACCACGGGGTCGATCTCGCCGTGCTGGGAGGCGAGGAGCGCGGAACTCACGAGGACGATCTCGCCGGGCAGCGGGATGCCGAGGCTCTCCAGCCCGATCACGACCCCCACCAGGAGGTAAATGCTGACCGCCGGTACAGTCTCGAGCCACTCCTGGACGTGCATCGCCGGTCCTCCCGTAAGAAATCTTCCGCCGCGCACCACGGGTGGTACACGGCGTGAAGCCTACCGGGCCCGACGTGCGGAGCAGCCGCCGCGGCCCCCGTGCGGGGTCGCGCGCGGCCGGCCGGTACGGGTGGTCAGCGGTTCGGGCGCAGGGTCCAGACCACGCTCATCTCGCTGGTGACGGCACCGTCGGCACGCCGGATCTCGACGCGCACGGGAAACTCCGGGCGCTTGCCCTCGTCCAGCTCCGCGACGACCTCCGCCGCCGGGCGGTCCAGGACCGCCGTGGCGGTCAGATCGCCCATGGCGACCTTCCTGAAGGCCATCTCCGTCGTGACGGGCAGCGGGACGGCCCGGGCCATCTGGTCGCCGAACGCGGCGACGACGATCGCGCCGCTCGCCGACTCGGCGAGGGTGAACATCGCTCCGGCGTGGGGACCGCCGAGGTGGTTGCGGTATTCGGGGCGGTCGGGGAGCGAGAGGACGGCGCGCTCCGCGGTCGTCTCCAGGTAGGTGATGCCGAGGGTCCGGACCATCGGCACGCTCGCGGACAGGATGTCGCCGACTGTCATCTCTTCAGTGCTCATGGCCGGGATGTTACTTGTCAGTAGAACTCTTTGGCCATCCCCTCACAGGGGCGCTCTTAGCGCGGGGCACCGGCCACCTCTATGGTTACTGGCCATGTGGCCAGGACAGCAGCCGCCCGGGGGCGAGCAGAACCCGCAGGACCAGAACCCGTACCAGCAGCCGGGGTACCAACAGCCGAATCCCTATCAGCAGCCGGGATACCAGCAGCAGGGGTATCAGCAGCAGGGGCAGCCGGGATACCCGCAGCCCAACCCGTACCAGCAGCCCACCGTGCCGCACTACGCCGTACCGGGCGGGCCCGGCGGTCCGCAGCAGCCGGACGACAGGAAGAGGACGACGGTCGTCGCGGTCCTCGCGGCCACCGCCGTCGTCATCACGGCGGTCGTCACCGGTGTCGTCGTGATGAACAAGAAGGACGACAAGGGCGGCGCGGACGTGGCCGACGGCAAGGCGTCCTCGTCGCCGACCGCGACGGGGTCCGACGCCGCGACCTCCCCGGCGCCGAACCCGCGGGGCGGTGAGGACGCGGCGCCGACGGTTCCGGGCTGGAAGGTCGTGACCAATCCCAAGTGGGGCACGCAGTTCGACGTGCCCGGCGACTGGGAGGTCGGCGGCGCCGGTGTGATCGCCGGTTTCGAGGACGTGAAGGACCCCACGGGGCCGCCCGCGGTCGGTTTCTCCGCTCCCGCGCACTACAAGACGAAGTGGTGCAGCGACGACACGGACAAGGACGGCAAGCAGGAGGACACCAGCCTGGCCGGTGTCGGCACCAAGGGCGCCCAGGGGGCCAAGAGCGCGGACGAGGCGGCGACGAACGAGGCCGCCAACTGGGTCTGGGCGGCCTACGGCCAGGAGGACCCGAAGGAGAAGGTCAAGACCGGCAAGCCCGCTCCGTACACGACCAAGTCGGGCCTCTCGGGCAGCGTCGTCACGGCCACCGCCACCGGTCTGGCCAACAAGAACAAGTGCGACACCGACGGCAAGTCGATCGCGTTCACCTTCAAGAACGCCAAGGGCGACTTCTCGACCTGGGTGCTCTACGCCAACGCCGGTGTCGACGACGAACTCCCCGACGCCACCATCCAGAAGATCCTCAGCACGGTGCGGCTGGCGGAGGGCGCGGAGAGCACGTCCTGAGTCCCCGGCGCGCACGGCCGGGGCCGCCCATTTGGCGGGAGGAGGCCGGGACGGGGATAGTCCCCTGGTGACTTCCGCCTCCGCCTCCCCCGCCTCCCCGCCGCGTCCCCTGCCGGCGGGCCGCAACTTCGGCCTGCTCACCGCCGCCGCGATCATCACGAGCCTGGGTACCAACGGCGCGATGATCGCGGCGGCGTTCGCGGTCCTGGAGGCGGGCGGCGACGCCGGCGACGTGGGGCTGGTCGCCGCCGCGCGTACGGCACCGCTGGTGCTGTTCCTGCTGATCGGCGGGGCGGTCGCCGACCGGCTCCCGCGCCACCGGGTGATGGTGGCGGCGAACGCCCTCAACTGCGTCTCGCAGGCGGTGTTCGCCTGGCTCGTGCTGACCGGCGACGCCGAGCTGTGGCACATGATGCTGCTGACGGCGCTCTGCGGTACCGGACAGGCCTTCTTCGCCCCGGCCGCCGAGGGCATGCTGATGTCCAGCGTCAGCGGTGAGCAGGCGGCCCGTGCCTTCGCCTTCTTCCGGATGTCGATGCACGGTGCGGCCATCGGCGGCGCGGCGCTCGGCGGCGCCATGGTCGCGGCCATGGATCCGGGCTGGGTACTGGCGGTCGACGCGGCGGCGTTCGCCGTCGCCGGTGTGCTCCGGGCCTTCCTGGACGTGAGCCACATCCCGGCGCGCGCACCGGGCGGCGGGCTGCTCGCCGATCTCCGGGAGGGCTGGCAGGAGGTCGTCGGCCGCCCCTGGCTGTGGGCCGTCGTGCTCCAGTTCTCCGTGGTCGTGGCCGTCGTCGGGGCCGCGGAGGCGGTGTACGGGCCGCTGGTGGCCCGTGACGAGCTCGGGGGCGCCCGTCCCTGGGGCTTCGCCCTCGCGGCGTTCGGTGTCGGCACGCTGGGCGGGGCGCTGCTGATGATGAGGTGGAAACCCCGCCGGCTGCTGCTCGCCGGAACCCTCTGCGTGTTCCCGCTGGCCCTGCCGTCCGCGGGGCTCGCGATCCCGCTGCCGGTGGCCGGCCTCTGCGCGGTGATGTTCGTGACCGGTGTCGCCATCGAGGTGTTCGGGGTCTCCTGGATGACGGCTCTCCACCAGGAGATCCCGGAGGACAAGCTGTCGCGGGTGGCGGCGTACGACTGGTTCGGCTCCGTCGCGATGGTGCCGCTGGCCACGGCGGCCGCGGGTCCCGTCGAGGCGCTCGTCGGCCGCGGCGCGGCCCTGTGGGGCTGCGCCGCGCTGATCGTGCTGGTGACGGCCGGCGTGCTGTGCGTTCCCGACGTACGGAACCTGACCCGGCGCGGCTCGGTGAGGAAGATCGGCGTGCCGGAGCCCTCCCGTGGGTCAGCCGATGCTGAAAGCTCCCTCGGGGGGCTCGGGTGAGGCCACCGCCTCACTGTCCGGCACCGGCTTCGCGCCGCCGATGAGCCGGGTGAGCGCCGCACCGTGCTCGACGCGCGCGGGGAAGGCGTCGGCGGCGCACCGCCTGGTGAGCGGCGCGAGGTCGAAGAGGGTGCGGGAGGCGAGGAGCACGGCGTTGCCGAACCGCCGGCCGCGCAGGACGGCCGGTTCCGCGATCAGGGCCAGCTCGTCGAAGACCTCGGCGAAGTTGGCCAGCTGCGAACGCAGGAAGGCGAAGGGTGCGCCGTCGGCCAGGTTGGCCGCGTAGACGCCGTCCGGCCGCAGCACGCGTGCGGCGGCCCGCGCGTACTCGGCGGAGGTGAGGTGCGCCGGTACCCGTGCGCCGCCGAACACATCGGCTATCAGGAGGTCGGCGGAGCCCTCCGGTGCCTCTTCGAGCCAGCCCCGGGCGTCGGCGCCGTGCACCGTGATGTGGGCACCCTCGGGCAACGGCAGGTGCCCGGAGACCAGTTCGGCAAGCCCGCGGTCCGCCTCGGCCACCTCCTGCCGCGATCCGGGGCGGGTCGCGGCGACGTAGCGGGGCAGGGTCAGCGCGCCGCCGCCGAGGTGCACCACGTCCAGCGGCGCACCCGGGGCACCCGCCAGGTCCACGACATGGCCGAGCCGTCGTACGTACTCGAACTCGAGGTGTTCGGGCTCGTCGAGGTCGACGTACGACTGCGGGGCGCCGTCGACCGTGAGCAGCCAGGCCCGCTCCCGGTCGACGTCGGGCAGCAGCCTGGCGGTGCCGCCATCGGTGGCGCGGATGACGGGTACGGGCTCGTTCACTCCCCCATTGTGAGGGGCGCCGGGCCGTCCTCCCGCCGGGTCAGCCGTTCCAGAGTGCGGCGACGGCTTCGGTGTGGGCCACGGACTGGGCGAGGCCGGCCCTGGCCGCCGCCGCCCGGCGGGCCGGATCGAGGGAGTCGCGGCCGATCGCCTTCTTGGTGGCGGCGTCCGGGGTGATGACCTCGACCCGGGCGCCGGCGGCCTCCAGTTCGGCGGCCTGCGCGCGGGGCGAGACGATCACCTTGCTGCCGGTGGCGGTGGGGGCGATCACGACCACGCGTTCGTAGCCGGAGGCCAGTTGGGCGTTGGCCGGGGAATGCACTCCCCCGTCGATCCAGCTCCCGCCCCCGGCGTCGGCGACGGGCCAGAGCATCGGGATCGCGCAGCTGGCGGTGACGGCGTCGGCGAGCGGCACCGTGCCCGTCCTGTCGAAGGTGTGCAGTGCGCCGGTGGTCGCGTCCACGGCGGTGACCAGCAGGTGCCGTTGGGGCCATTCGGACGAGGGGAGCCAGCCGGCGATCATCTCCCGGCGTTCGGCAGCGGTCGCCGCGGGCCGGCTCTCGCGGGCCAGCGCGCCGAGCTTGCGGCCGTACTCCTCCGGCGTACGGGAGGAGAGCACCGCTCTGGCGTAGCGCAGGACGGTGACGGGGCCGAGGCGGCCCGCCGCCACGCGGTTCCCGCTCTCCGGGGAGGCGAGCTGCCGTTCGTAGAGGTCGTCGGCACCGGCGGGCCCGAAGGCGAGCTGGGCCCCGACGACGGCGCCGGCCGAGCTCCCCACGATCAGATCGGCGGTGGAGAGATCGACGCCCGCCTTGGCGAGCCCGTGCAGGATGCCGCTTTCCCAAGCGGTGCCGGTCACGCCTCCTGCACCCAGTACGAGAGCTGTGTCTGCCATGGCCCCCAGTCTGCCGCAGCGGGCGCGGCCCGCCTCCCCGGGGTTCGGGGAGGCGGGCCGCGCGGGGGCCTCAGAGCAGGCCGGTGACCGTGCCGGCGCCGACCGTGCGGCCGCCCTCGCGGATCGCGAAGCCGAGCCCCGGCTCCAGCGGGACGTCACGGCCGAGCTCGACGGTCATGGTGACCGTGTCGCCGGGCCGCGCCACCGCCGTCCCGCCGAGGTCGACGTCCCCGACGACGTCCGCGGTCCGGATGTAGAACTGCGGACGGTATCCGGTGGTGACCGGCGTGGTCCGGCCGCCCTCCCGGGCCGACAGGACGTAGACCCGCGCGGTGAAACGCCGGCTCGGGGTGACGCTTCCCGGCGCGGCCACCACGTGGCCGCGCCGGACCCGGTCACGCTCGACCCCGCGAAGCAGCAGCGCGACGTTGTCGCCCGCCTCGGCGGACTCCATCGGCTTGCCGAAGGTCTCCAGGCCGGTGACGACCGTCTCGGTGTCCGCGCCGAGCACCGACACCCGGTCCCCGACGCGCACCGTGCCGCGCTCGACGGCGCCGGTGACGACCGTGCCGCGGCCCGTGATGGTGAGCACGTTCTCCACGGACAGCAGGAACGGCGCGTCGGTGTAGCGCACCGGCATCGGTACGTACGTGTCGACGGCGTCCAGCAGCCCCTCGATCGACGCGGTCCACCGCGGGTCGCCCTGGAGCGCCCCGAGCCCGGACACCCGTACGACGGGCACGGTGTCCCCGCCGTAGCCGTGCGCGGTGAGCAGCTCGCGGACCTCCAGCTCGACCAGGTCGGTCAGCTCGGGGTCACCCGCGTCGGCCTTGTTGAGGGCCACGACGATGTGGTCGACGCCGACCTGACGGGCCAGCAGGACGTGCTCCGCGGTCTGCGGCATGATCCCGTCGAGCGCGGAGACGACGAGGATCGCCCCGTCGAGCTGCGCCGCTCCCGTCACCATGTTCTTGATGTAGTCGGCGTGGCCGGGCATGTCGACGTGCGCGTAGTGCCGGGTGTCGGTCTCGTACTCGACGTGCGCGATGTTGATGGTGATGCCGCGCCGCGCCTCCTCGGGGGCCCGGTCGATCCGGTCGAACGGCACGAAGGTGCCGGTCCCCCGCTCGCTCAGCACCTTGGTGATGGCGGCGGTCAGGGTGGTCTTGCCGTGGTCGACGTGGCCCATGGTGCCGATGTTCAGGTGTGGCTTGGTGCGCACGTATGCCGTCTTGGGCATGGCTCGTTCCTCGGTGTTCGAAGCTGAGAGAGAAGACCCCAGGGCCCCGCCGACCCTCCCCTTGCGGGGTCCGCCGGACTGTCGGGGGAGGGTCAGCTTCGGGCGCCGCCGAAGGGCGCCGCGGCAGCGGCGAACGCTGCGTCGGCGGCTGCCGCCGGTGCGGTCGCGGGGCTCACGGCAGCCTTCGGCGTGTCCGCGACTGCGGACGGCGCTGTGAGGAAGGCGTACCGGAACATGCACCCGAGGATGCCGGAACGGGCCGGCGGCGTCGAACGGTTTTCCCGTGGCGCGAGCCGTCCGGCGGGCTCCCGTCCCGGGTCACGGGGCGGGAGTCGCACGGGGGCGGGCCGGGCCGGTCCCTTCCGGGGCGTGCGGGCGCGGCGCCCGACGAGGTCGCACGCGACTCCGTCCGGCCGTGTGCCCCGCGACCGTGCGGGCGGACGGCGGCGGGTTCCGGCCCCCGGCGGGCGGTGCGGCGGCCGTCTCCGACCGGTTCGGCGGGCCCTTCCGCGCGTCGACCGCACCGGAACTGACTCCTCGTCCGCCGCCCGCACATTACGGCGATCACACACACGTTTCGGTTACGCTCCCCAGATGTTCGACCCCGTCCCCGCGACACGGCCGTCCGACGGCCTCGCAGTGCGCTGTACGAGGGCGCTGCTCTCCCCCTGGTCCCGGTTCTCCCTGCTCGTGGCGGTCCTGCTCGCCGCCGCCCTCACCATGCTGCTGTTCGAACCACAGCGGCTGCTGGCCTCCGGCTGGCCCCCTCAACTCACCGGCTCGGCGGCCGCGATGCTGTTCGGGCTCGCGTACGGCGTGTGCACCGTGGCGTTCGTGCCGCGCCCGCTGCTCAACCTGGCGGCGGGCGCGCTGTTCGGTACCCAGGCCGGGCTGGCGGCGGCGCTGGCCGGCACCGTGCTCGGCGCGGGCGTCTCCTTCCTGCTGGGCAGGGTGCTGGGGCAGGACGCGCTCCGGACGCTGCTGCGCGGCAAGTACCTGACGGCGGCGGACGGGCTGCTCAGCCGGCACGGGTTCCGCTCCATGCTGGCGCTGCGGCTCTTCCCCGGGGTTCCGTTCGCCGCGGCCAACTACTGCGCGGCCACCTCGCGCATGGGCTATCCGCCGTTCCTGCTGGCCACCGGGATCGGCTCGATCCCGAACACGGCGGCGTACGTCGTGGCGGGCAGTTCGGCCTCCTCCCCGACGTCACCGGTGTTCCTGGGGGCGACGGCGTTCATCGTACTGACCGGCGCCGGCGCGGTGCTGGTGGCCTGGCGCAGGCGTCACCGGCTGACGGGCACGGACGGCGGGGCGTCGCAGGAGGCGGACGGCGCGGCATAAGGTCCTCCGGCCGGGTCCGCACGGGCCTCCGGCCAGGGGCAGGCGGAAGCCCGTTCACCCGCAGGCGATACGCTGCGCGCAACCGACAGAGGATGTCCGGGGCCGTGGCGTCCCGTCCCCCTTTTCTGACCGCATCCGCACGTTGCCGACGGCCTTCGCGTCCGTCGGCCGTTGCATGAGTACCTCCGGGATGGCCTAAGCCCCATGAGCTGGTTCGAATCATTCGTCCTGGGCCTCGTTCAGGGACTGACCGAGTTCCTGCCGATCTCCTCCAGCGCGCATCTGCGGCTGACCGCGGTGTTCGCGGGCTGGCACGATCCTGGAGCCGCGTTCACCGCGATCACCCAGATCGGGACGGAGGCCGCGGTCCTCATCTACTTCCGGAAGGACATCGCCCGGATCCTCTCGGCCTGGTTCCGTTCCCTGACGAACTCCGCGATGCGCAGCGACCACGACGCCCAGATGGGCTGGCTGGTCATCATCGGCTCGATCCCCATCGGCGTCCTCGGTGTGACCCTCAAGGACCAGATCGACGGTCCCTTCCGCGATCTGCGCCTCATCGCGACGACGCTGATCGTCATGGGCGTCGTCCTGGGCGTGGCGGACCGGCTCGCGGCGCGCGACGAGACCGGCGGCAAGCACCGGGCGATCAAGGAACGCAAGTCGCTCAGGGAACTGAGCGTCAAGGACGGCCTGATCTTCGGTTTCTGCCAGGCGATGGCGCTGATCCCGGGCGTCTCCCGCTCGGGCGCGACGATCAGCGGCGGTCTGCTCATGGGCTACACCCGTGAGGCGGCGGCCCGTTACTCCTTCCTGCTGGCGATCCCCGCGGTGCTGGCCTCCGGCGCGTTCGAGCTGAAGGACGCGGGCGAGGGACACGTCGTCTGGGGGCCGACGATCTTCGCGACGGTCGTCGCGTTCGTGGTCGGCTACGCGGTCATCGCGTGGTTCATGAAGTTCATCACCACGAAGAGCTTCATGCCGTTCGTGATCTACCGCGTGCTCCTGGGCGTCGCGCTGCTGGTCCTGGTCGGCATGGGTGTGCTGAGCCCGCACGCGGGCGAGTCCGCGGGCTGATCAGGACGGCCGCGCGGCCGGCTCCCGGACCGTCCCGGTCCGGGAGCCGGCGTGTTCTCGGGCCACCGGCTCAGTACACGTCGCGCACGTACCGCTTGTCCGCGGCGAGCTGTTTCACGTACGCGGCGGCCCCGTCCTCCGGGAGTCCGCCGTGCGAGACGGCGATGTCCCTGAGCGCGCGGTCCACGTCCTTGGCCATCCGGGAGGCGTCGCCGCAGACGTAGAAGTGGGCGCCCTCCTGGAGCCAGGACCAGAGCTGGGCGCCGTGCTCGCGCATCCGGTCCTGCACGTACACCTTGGCGCGCTGGTCGCGGGAGAAGGCCGTGTCGAGCCGGGTCAGGGTCCCGTCGCCGCGCAGGGAGTCGAGTTCGTCGCGGTAGTAGAAGTCGGTGGCCCGGTGCTGTTCGCCGAAGAAGAGCCAGTTCGGGGCCCGGTGCCCGCGGGCCCGCCGCTCGTCGAGGAATCCGACGAAGGGGGCCACTCCTGTCCCGGGGCCGACCATGACCATGGGGGTGGCCGGGTCGGCCGGCGGCCGGAAGTGCGGGGCGCGCTGGACGAAGAGGGGGACGGGGCTGTCCGCCTCGGCGTCCGCGAGGAAGGTGGAGGCCACCCCCTTGCGGACGGCGCCGTGCCGGTTCTCGTAGCGCACGACGGAGACGGTGAGCCGTACCAGGCCGGGGTCGGTGAGCGGGCTGGAGGATATGGAGTACAGCCGGGGCCTGAGGCGGGTGAGGGCCGCCGTCCACTCGGCCGCGGTGGCGCGGGCGGAGTGTTCGGCGATCACGTCGACGGCCTGCCTGCCCCAGGTCCACTGCGCGAGCTCACCCTTGTTGTCCGGGCGCAGCAGCTTCCTGAGGGTCCGGTCCCCGGTGCGGTCGGCGACCAGGCGCAGCAGCCCGGGAGTGATCCGGGCGATGTCCAGGTGGCGGTGGAGGGCCTCGCCCAGCGGCACGCTCCCGGCGCCGGGCACCTCGACGGGCCCGTCGGGGTCCAGCCCGGTGACGGCCAGCCATTCCGCCACGAGGTCGGGGCAGTTGAGCGCTTCCACGCCCAGTGCGTCACCCGTCTCGTAGGTGAGCGGTACGGGGCTGTCGGTCGTGTCGAAGGTGAACCGGCGCACCTCCTTGGTGGCGCCGGGGAGGCTGAGCAGGTCGTTGCCGACGAGACGCCCGGTCGAGGTGCGGTGCGACCGGGCGGGGGCGACGGTGCCGGCCGGCCCGGCGGGGGCCACGGGGGCGCCCAGCGCGGCGAACACCTCGTCGAGCCACTTCCCGGCCGGCTCCTCGTAGTCCGGCTCGCAGTCCGTACGGGGGACGAGCCGCACGGCGCCCAGTTCGCCGAAGCGTTCGTCGAGCCGCCGGCCGTGTCCGCAGAAGTCGTCGTACGAGGAGTCCCCGAGGGCCAGTACGGCGTAGCGCACCCCGTCCAGCCGGGGCGTGTCGGGTGCGTTGAGCGACTGCCAGAACCCGGAGCCGTTGTCCGGGGCGTCGCCGTCGCCGAACGTGCTGGTGACGACGAGCAGATCGGCTGTGCGCGGCAGGCCCTCCAGGGGGCCGTCGTCCATCCCGAGGAGCGTCGCGGGCCGTCCTTCGGCGGTCAGCCGCCGCGCCGCCGCCGCGGCCACCTCCTCCGCGTTCCCGGTCTGGGACGCCCACAGGACCACGACCTGCCTGCCCTGTACGGCGTCGGACGCCCTCGCGGGGTCCGGGCGCCGGGGAGCGCCGTCCGGTGCCCGGGAGAACATTCCGGCCAGCACTCCGTCGACCCACCGGGCGTGGTCCGGTGCGAACGGCGCGTGCGCCGGAAGGACGGGGACGCCGGCCGGTCCGGCGCCGAGTCCGGCGAGGAAGCCCGAGAGATAGCGGCGCTCGCCTTCGGCCAGTACGGGCGCGGCGGTGTCCGCGATCCCGAACATCCGGGCCAGGGCGGCGACGGGGGCCGGGGCGTCCCCGGCCCCCGGGTCCGCGGTGCCGCCGGGTGCCGGGCCGGCGGCGACCTTCGCCAGGGTCACCGCGCAGGCCTTGAACTCGGGCTGGAAGGACACCGGGTCGACGGCGTCGTTGGTGACCGCGTTGACACTCAGGTACTCGCCGAAGAGGTCGTTCCAGTGGAACGGCGCGAAGCAGTCCCCCGGCCGGACCCGGTCGGTCACGACGGCGGGCAGCACGGCCCGGCCGCGCCGCGAGGCGACCTCGACCGGGTCGCCGTCCGCCAGCGCGAGGGCTGCCGCGTCGCTCGGGCTGATCTCCACGAAGGGGCCGGGGTTCAGCCGGTTGAGCTTGGCGACCTTCCCCGTCTTGGTCAGGGTGTGCCACTGGTGCTGGAGGCGCCCGGTGTTGAGCACGAAGGGGAAGTCGTCGTCGGGCATCTCGGCCGGCGGCATGTGCGGGCGGGCGAAGAACACCGCCCGGCCGCTCTCCGTGGGGAAGGCGAGCCGGGGCACGCTCCCGTCGGGGCGTACGGTCAGGGTCTGGCTGACGCCGTCGTTCAGGTAGCGGACCGGGTTGCGTCCGGGGCCGTCGGGGGCGGCACTGGGCCACTGGACGGGGGCCCGGCGAAGCCGTTCGTAGGTCACTCCGCGCAGGTCGTATCCGGTCCTGGGGTTGTGGGCCCGTCTGATCTCCTCGAAGACCTCCTCGGCGCTGTCGTAGCCGAAGGCGTCCGCGTAGCCCATCTCGCACGCGATGCGCGCGATGATCCGCCAGTCCGGCCAGGCCTCCCCCGGCGGGTCGGCGGCCTGCCGGGAGAGCGTGAGGTTCCGCTCCGAGTTGACCATGACGCCCTCGGCCTCGCCCCAGAGGGCGGCGGGCAGGGCCACGTCGGCGTACGCGTTGGTCTCGGTGTCGGCGAACACGTCCTGGGTGACGACGAACTCCGCGGCCTCCAGCCCCTCGATGACGGTCCGCCGGTTGGCCACGGACGCGACCGGGTTGGTGCAGATGATCCAGCAGGCCTTGATCGCGCCCTCGGACATGCGGCGGAACATCTCGACCGTGCCGGTGCCCGCCGCGTCGGTGCGCAGGGTGCCCGGCTCGATGCCCCACAGCTCCTCGACGCGGGCCCGGTCGTCGTCGGAGTGCAGCACGCGCTGGCCGGGGAGGCCCGGGCCCATGTAGCCCATCTCCCGGCCGCCCATGGCGTTGGGCTGGCCGGTGAGCGAGAAGGGGCCGCTGCCCGGACGGCAGATCGCGCCGGTGGCCAGGTGCAGGTTGATCAGGGCGTTGGTGTTCCACGTGCCGTGGGTGCTCTGGTTGAGGCCCATGGTCCAGCAGCTCATCCACTCACCGGCCTCGCCGATCCAGCGGGCGGCGAGGCGGATGTCCGCCTCCGGGATGCCGGTGGTCGCCGCGGTCGCCGCGGGTGTGCAGTCCCGCAGGAAGGCGGGCATCGCCTCCCAGCCCTCGGTGTGCTCGGCGATGAAGGCCGGGTCGGTGTGGCCGTTCTCGACGAGGAGGTGCAGGACGCCGTTGAGCAGGGCCAGGTCCGTGCCCGGCCGTATCTGGAGGAAGAGGTCGGCCTTCTCGGCCGTGGCGTTGCGCCGGGGGTCGACCACGATGAGTTTCGCGCCGGCCTTCACCCGCTCCATGAGGCGCAGGAAGAGGATGGGGTGGCAGTCCGCCATGTTCGAGCCGATGACGAGGAAGGTGTCGGCGTGCTCGAAGTCCTCGTACGACCCGGGCGGACCGTCGGCGCCCAGCGAGAGTTTGTAACCGCTGCCCGCACTGGCCATGCAGAGGCGGGAGTTGGACTCGATCCAGCTCGTGCGGACGAAGCCCTTGGCCAGTTTGTTGGCGAGGTACTGCGCCTCCAGCGTCATCTGCCCGGAGACGTAGAGGGCGAGCGCGTCGGGTCCGTGCTCGTCGACGGTCGCCCGGAGCCGCCGCGCGGTCCTGGCGATCGCCTCCTCCATGGGCAGCGGTGCGGGCGCCTCGCTGCGCTCCGCCCGCACCAGGGGCGTCGTCAGCCTGCCGGGGGCGGCCAGCATCTCGGCGCTCGTCGCCCCCTTGGTGCAGAGCCTGCCGCCGTTCGTGGGATGCGCCTTGTCGCCCGTGGCCTTCAGGACGGTACGCCGCCCGTCGGGACCCCTGCCGATGTCGAGGACCATCCCGCAGCCGACACCGCAGTACGAGCAGACCGTCCGTACCTGGGCGGGAGTGTCCGGCTGCGGATCCGGCGGGCTCATGGACGGCCTCTCCTGGGGGACGTGGTTGTCGCGACGGTACGAAACGTCCGTTTCCTGGGTGTCACGCCGGGCGATCAGGCGTGGTTACGTCCCCTGCACAGTCGTCCGGGTGCCCCGGTGAGGCCCGTGGCGCGGGCCCCCGGTCCGGGCGCCGCCCCCCCGGGCCCCCGGCCGCGGGGGGGGGCCCGGGGGGGGGGCCCCCGGGGTTCCTGACGGCCCCGGGCCCCCCCCCCGCCGCGCGTAACCACTTGCACCGGGAAGTCTGTCTCTTGCATGCGGGGGGC
>NZ_JBHVQX010000027.1:45936-105781 GCF_042886395.1 Streptomyces sp. NPDC058008
TTTTCTTTTTGCGTGCTCCCCCTGTGGCGGGCATTTCGTCGGGGGGGCGGGGGGGGCGCCCGGGGCGGCCCGGGGCCGGGGCCCCCCGGCCCGCCCGCGCCCCGCCGCCGCCCCCCCCGGGGGGCCGCGGCCCTTGGCGTGCCGCTCCCGACGGCCGAGACTTGGGCGATGACTCAGCGCGTGGCTCTCGCGACGGTGATGGACCGGCTCTCCATCGACGCAGTGATCACCGACTACGCCGTGGCGGTGTCCGACGGCGCCTGGGAGGAGTACGGCGCGCTGTTCACCCCGGACGGGCACGCCGACTACCGGGGCGCGGGCGGGGCCGAGGGGCCGGCGGCGGAGGCGGCGGGGTGGCTGGCGGAGAGCGTGCGGCGGCTCCCCGTCCGCCAGCACCTGATCGTCAACCGGCGCCTCGACCTCCAGGACCTGGGCGGCTACCCGGGTGACCTCGCGCGGGTGCGGGCCGACTATCTGAGCCCGGCGGGCCGGGAGCCCTGGGACGGGCGGACGGCCCCGGCCCTGGTCACGGGCGGCCGGTACGTCTTCGGACTGCGGCGGACGGACACGGGCTGGCTGATCCGGACCGTCACGGCGCACCGCACGTGGCGCCACGCGCCCGGGACCGCAGCGGGCTGATGCCGCGTACGCACCCCGGCACGCCCCCTGTGCGCTGCTGATCTTCTGCACCACACTGGGACCAGGCACAGGACGGGCGAGGAGGACACGCATGCCGATGCGGGGCGGGCGGGTTCCGGCCGGGCGCACGGACCGGGCGGACGCGCGGCCGGCCGGGCGGCTGCTGCGGTCCCGTTACGGGCGGGGTGCCGTGGCCCTGTGCGCGGGTGCCCTGCCGGCCCTGGCGTTCCCCGCGCCGTCGCTGTGGTGGCTCGCCTACGTCGCCCTGGTGCCCTGGCTGCTGCTCATCCGCTCGGCGGGGTCGGGGCGCCGGGCGGCGGCCGACGGCTGGCTCGGCGGCATGGGGTTCATGCTCGCCGTGCACCACTGGCTGATGCCGAGCCTCCATGTCTTCATCGTGGTGCTCGCCGCGCTGCTCGGACTGCTCTGGGCCCCCTGGGGCCTGCTGGTGGCCCGGCTCCTGGGCGGCTCGCCGTCCGTCCGCCGCTCCGTGGCAGCCGTGGCGGTGGTGCCCTCGGGCTGGCTGATGATCGAACTGGTCCGCTCCTGGGAGGGGCTGGGCGGACCGTGGGGGCTGCTGGGCGCCAGCCAGTGGGAGGTCCCGCCCGCCTTGCGGGTCGCCTCGGCCGGAGGCGTATGGCTGGTCAGCCTGGGTGTGGTGGCCGTGAACACGGCGGTGGCGCTGCTGGTCGCCGTCCCGCCGGCCCGTGCGGCCGCGACCGCCTGTCTCGCGGCGGTGGCGCTCGGCGCCGGGGCGGCCACGCTCTGGGCGCCCCGGCCCGAGCCGGCCGGTACCGCCAGGATCGCCGTGGTGCAGCCGGGTGTCGTCGAGGGCCCCGGCAGCGTCGAGCGCCGCTTCACCCGGGGCGAGGAACTCACCCGCGGTCTGGCGGGTCAGGGCGTGGACCTCGTGGTGTGGGGCGAGAGCAGCGTGGGCGTCGATCTCTCCAGGAGCCGGGTGACGGCGGACCGGATCACGGCGCTGTCCCGGCTGGTCGGGTCGGACGTGCTGGTCAACATGGACGCCAGGCGCGTGGACGGTCCGGGTCGCGGCGGGATCTACAAGTCCGCGGTGCTGGTGGGCCCGCAGGGCCCGACCGGGGACCGCTACGACAAGATGCGGCTGGTTCCGTTCGGCGAGTACGTCCCGGCGCGGGCCCTGCTGGGCTGGGCGACCTCGGTGGGCAAGGCCGCGGGAGAGGACCGGCTGCGCGGAGCCGGCCCCGTGGTGATGGACCTGCCGGGCGGGCCGCGGGTGGGCCCGCTGGTCTGCTTCGAGTCGGCGTTCCCCGACATGAGCCGTCAGCTGGCGAGGGACGGGGCCGGGGTGCTGGTCGCCCAGTCGTCCACCTCGACGTTCCAGAACGGCTGGGCCCCCGCGCAGCACGCCTCGCTCGCCGCGCTGCGGGCGGCCGAGACGGGCCGCCCGATGGTGCACGCGACGCTGACGGGCGTGAGCGCCGTGTACGGCCCCCGGGGTGAGCGGGTGGGGACGTGGCTCGGCACGGACGCGAGCGGGGCCGTGGTGTACGACGTGCCGCTCGCCCGTGGCACCACCCTGTACGTGCGGCTCGGCGCCTGGCCGGTGTACGGCGCCCTGGCCGTCCTGGCCGCCTTCCTCGGTGCGGTGGGGCTGCGGTCCCTCAGGACGCCTGCTCCGACGCGTCGCGTACCACGCGCTCGCACAGCCGGTGGGTCTCCAGGGCGTCCCGGGCGCTGAGCACCTCTCCCGACCGCACCGCGTCCAGGAAGGACAGGACGCTCTGCTCGATCCCGCGCTGGCGGGCGACCGGCACCCAGTCGCCGCGCCGCCTCAGGGTCGGCTGCCCCTTGTGGTCGACGACGTCCGCGAGGTTGAGCACCTGCCGTTTGGTGTCCTGGCCCGAGACCTCGAGGATCTCCTCCGTCGACCCGTTGAGCCGGTTCATCATGCCGATGGCGGTGAATCCGTCCCCGGACAGCTGGAGCACCACGTGGTGCATGAGCCCGTCGGCGATCCGGGCCCGTACGACCACGCCCGACACGGGTCCGGGGACCAGGAAGCGCAGGGTGTCGACGACGTGGATGAAGTCGTCCAGCACCATCGTGCGCGGGTCCTCGGGCAGGCCCACCCGGTTCTTCTGGAGCAGGATCAGCTCGCGCGGGTGCTCGGCGCACTGCGCGTAGGACGGGGCGAGTCTGCGGTTGAACCCGACGGCGAGGGAGACCCCGCGTGCCTCGGCGAGGTCCACCAGCCTCTCCGAGTCGGCGAGTTCGTAGGCGAGGGGCTTGTCGACGTACGTCGGGACGCCCGCTTCGAGGAGCCGGCCGACGATCTCCGCGTGGGCCGCGGTCGGCGCGTGCACGAAGGCGGCGTCCAGCCCCTGGGCGAGGAGGGAGCCGAGGTCCTCGTGGCACTGGGCCGCGGGGATCCGGTGGGCGGCGGCCACCGCCGCCAGCGTGGCGGGGGTGCGCGTCTGCAGATGCGTCTCGATGCCGGGCAGGGCCGTCAGCACCGGCAGGTACGCCTTCCGCGCGATGTCGCCGAGCCCGATGCAGCCGACCTTCACGAGTTCTCCCTGTCGCTCCGACCAGGGCCTTGTCACGGTCGCGCGCTCCGCCCTTCCCCGGTCCCGGCAGCATACGTGCGCTGCGGTGGCCGCCAGTCGCAGATGCCGTCGAAGGTGCGCAGGACGAGCCCGGGGCCGAGCCGGGAGACGGCGGACATCAGGGCGTTCCGGAGGGCGACGGCGGGCCCGCCGGCCAGGCCGGTCATCCGGGAGACCCGGGCCGCCTTGCGGACCATCGCGGTGGTACGGGGAACCCGGGCGGCGCTGTAGGCCGCCAGGCCCTCGCCGAGGTCGCCGCCCGGCGTGACGTGGTGGGCGAGCACCACGGCGTCCTCGATGGCCTGGTTGCCGCCCTGGCCGAGGCTGGGCACCATGGCGTGCGCGGAGTCACCGACGAGCACGGTGCGGCCCCGGTGGAAGGAGTCCAGCGGGTCGGCCAGGTGGTGGACGTCGTGGCGCAGCACCTGGTCCGGTGCGACCGAGGCGATGATCGCGGGGATCGGGTCGTGCCAGTCGCCGTACCTGCGCAGCAGCTCCGCCTTCTCGTCGTCGGGGGCCCGGACTCCCGCCGGGACGGCCGCCGCGGCGTAGGCGTAGATCCCGCCGTCCTTGAGGGGGTGGCTGCCCCACAGCGCCCCGCGGCCCCAGGTCTCGTGCGAGCTGAAGGTGCGGCCGTGCCCCGGGGCCAGCACCCGCCAGGTGGTGAAGCCGCTGTACGAGGGGCCGGGATGGCGGGGGAAGAGCGTGCCGCGCACCGTCGAGCCGATGCCGTCGGCGCCGATCACCAGGTCGGCCTCGATGTCGCCGGAGGGTGTCCTGACCACCGCCCGGGGGCCGTCGGCCCGGCCCGGGGTGACGAGGTGCGCCTGGGCGCCGGTCCGCACGGCGTCCCCGGGGAGCCGGGCGCGGAGCAGGTCGACGAGTGCGGACCGGTGCAGCAGCACGAGCGGCCCGCCGAACCGCTCGGCGGCGGCGGAGCTGTCCGTGCGGGCGAGCCAGCGGCCCGACGGTGTGCGCATGCCTCCGTCGCCCTGCCAGGCGGCGAGGGACCTGACCTCGTCCCCGAGCCCGATGACGTCGAGGGCGCGCTGGGAGTTGGGGGCGAGGCTGATGCCGGCGCCGACGGGTTCCAGTGACGCGGCGCGCTCCAGCACGGTGACCTGCCAGCCGCTCCGGTGCAGCGCCGCGGCGGCGGTGAGTCCGCCGATCCCGCTGCCGATGACCACCGCTCGGGATGTCGCCATGACCGACCCTCCTCGTCACTACACCTGTAGTTCCCCTTCACCGTACTACAGCTGTAGTCGCGGCGGTAGATTGGGCCCATGTCCTCTCGCTCCGCACCCCCGCCCGCCGCGCCCCGGGGAAGCGCCCGTCCGCCGGGGCGGCCCCGTGCGGGTCTGATCGCCGACGCGGCGCTGGCGCTCCTCGCGGAACGCGGCATGAGGGGCCTGACCCACCGGGCGGTGGACGAGCGGGCCGGGCTCCCCCAGGGGTCGACGTCGAACCACGCCCGGACCCGGGAGGCCCTCCTGGAGGTCACCGTGCGCCGGCTCGCCGAGCTCGAGGGGCGGGTACTCATCCCCGGGGAGCTCCGCGCGGCAGGCGGTCCCGACCAGATGGCCGCGGGGCTCGCCCACGCCCTGCACCGGTATCTGACCGGCAGCACCGAACTCCTGGTGTGCCGCTACGAACTGGCCCTGGAGGCCACCCGACGCCCCGGCCTCCGCACGTTGTACGACGAGGCCGGCAAGGGGCTCCGCGAACCGCTGGTCGCGCTGATGAGCGCCGCCGGGTCGGCCGAACCGGAGCGCCACGCGCTGTCGGTCGTGGCCTGGGCGGAGGGAATGATGTTCGCGTGCGCCGTGGGGTCCTACAACCAGGCCGTCCCGACGGAGGCCGACCTGCGCACGGGCTGCTCCGAACTGCTGCGGGGCATGCTCGGCCCGGGGCCCGGCTGAAGCCCGGACCGGTCGGTCACCGGTGCGCGACGGTGCCGCCATGAGGGCGGAGGAACGGTACCGACCCGCCCGCGACGCCGCAGAGCACGCCGTGGCGGAGGGGTGGCCGGCCCGCGACCGCGCGGCCGGGGGCCGGCCGGGTCACTCCCCGGACGCGGTGGGGCGCATGCGCTGCTCCATGCGCCCGATGGCGGACCGGACCCCTCCGCCGTATCCGTCGTCCTCCAGCACTCCGACGGCGTCCCACGCCCGGTCCAGGTGGACCCGGGCGGCCTCGAAGCGCTGCAGCTTGAGATAGTCCCCCGCCAGGGCGAGGTGCAGCGACGGGACGAGGACCCGCACGGCGGTGGCGTCGCGACGCTCGGCGTCCGGACCGGTGGCCGCCTCCCCCGCCGGGCCCTCCGCCGCCGTGAGCGCCCGGAGGTCCCAGGCCAGCTCGTCGCCGGGATCGTCCTGGGTGTCGGCCATGTAGTGGGCGAGGGTGCAGCGGTGCAGGGCGTCGCCGCGCTCACCGATCTCGGACCAGATGATCCCGAACCGGTTGCGCGCCTCCTCCCTGTCCCCCGCGTGGAGCAGCATGACCGCCTGGCCGATCCTGGTCATGACGGCGTCCCCCGGCATTTCCCGCTGCTCCACTACAGAGGTCTCCCTGATCACCGCCCGGCCTGTTCCGGTCGCTCAGACGCTAGCCGCAGCCACCGGCAATCCCGCTCAGGCGCGGGCCGCGGCCTTCGCCCGGGTCGTGCCGAGGCCCAGATCCGGGATCCGCCAGTCGATCGGCTCGTGGCCCTGCGCGGCGACGGCCTCGTTGATCTGGGTGAACGGACGCGAGCCGAACCACTTCTTGGCGGAGAGGGGCGAGGGGTGGGCGCCCTTGACCACCACGTGGCGGTCCTGGTCGATCAGGGGGATCTTCTTCTGGGCGTAGTTGCCCCAGAGGACGAAGACGGCGGGGTCGGGGCGGTCGGCCACCGCGCGGATCACCGCGTCGGTGACCTTCTCCCATCCCTTGGCCTTGTGGGAGTTCGCCTCACCGGCGCGGACCGTGAGCACCGCGTTGAGCAGGAGGACCCCCTGCTCGGCCCACGGCATCAGATACCCGTTGTCCGGGACCGGCAGGCCGAGCTCGTCGTTCATCTCCTTGTAGATGTTGCGCAGTGAGGGCGGCGTCTTCACACCGGGCCGGACCGAGAAGCACAGCCCGTGGCCCTGGCCCTCACCGTGGTACGGGTCCTGGCCGAGGACGAGCACCTTCACCCGGTCGTACGGTGTGGCCTCCAGGGCGGCGAAGACCTGCTCGCGCGGCGGGTACACCGGGCCCTTGGCGCGCTCCTCCTCGACGAAGTCCGTGAGCTCCTTGAAGTAGGGCTTCCGCAGCTCTTCGCCGAGGACGCCGCGCCAGGACTCGGGCAGCAGGTCGGTGTCGGTCACGTCCACAACCTCCGGTAAGCAATCGGTTCTTGACTCCAGAACCTACCGGGGGCCACTGACAACGGCCCCGCCGAGCCCGCTTCCGCTCCCCTACCAGCTGGTCTTGCGGTACAGCTCCCACATCTGCATGACCGTCTGGGGGTCGAGCGCCCGCTCGCCGCCGCCGATGTCCTCACCGGCGGCCACGTACAGCTTGCCCTGCCACAGGGGCAGCAGCCGCACGTCCTTGACCAGGATCTCCTGGGCCCGCTTGAACTCCTCGGAGACGGCGCCACGGTCGCTCTCCTTGCGGGAGGTCGGCAGCAGCTCCTGGGTGATCTCGTCGGACCGGTACGGGGTGCCGGTGACGCTGTCCTGGCCCACGAACGGGGCGATGAAGTTGTCGGGGTCCGGGAAGTCGGGGAACCAGCCACGCCCGAAGACCGGGTAGTCGCCCTTGTTGAAGCCCTCCTGGAAGGACTTCCACGGCGCGCTCTTCAGCGTGATCCTGAAGAGGCCGGACTCCTCCAGCTGGCGCTTCAGCTCAGCGAACTCGGGTGCGGTCGACGAACCGTAGCGGTCCGTGGTGTACCAGAAGGTCATCTTGACCGGCTCGGTGATCCCCGCCTTGGCGAGCAGCGCTCCGGCCTTGCCCACGTCCGGGTCGCCGTAGGTGTCGAAGAAGCTGGTGGCGTGTCCCGCGATGCCCTTGGGGACCATGGAGTAGAGCGGTTCGGCGGTTCCCTGGTAGACCTTGGCGACGAGGGCGTCACGGTCCACCAGCTGGGCGATGGCTCTGCGGACGGCGAGCTTTCCGGCGGCCGGGTCCTTGGGGTTGAAGACGAGGAAGCGGATGTCGGCGCCGACCGACTCGACGATCTGCAGACCGTTGTTGTCCTTCTTGTTGTCCTCCAGGCCGATGACCTCCTCGGCGGTCAGGCCGCGGTAGGTGGCGTCGATCTCCTTGTTCTTCAGCGCCTCCACCATGGGGGCGGAGTCGTCGAAGTAACGGATCGTGACGGCTTCGTTCTTGCGCTCGGCGAACCCCTTGTAACCGGTGTTCCTGGTCAGCTCGGCCTTCTTGCCCGGCTCGTACGAGTCCAGGACGTACGGCCCGGAACCGGTGACCTTGCCGTCCTCGCGGAGGCTGTCCGCCGGGTAGTCGTCGGGGGCGACGATCGACATCGCGGGGGTGGCGAGGATGAAGGGGAAGGTCGCGTCCGCCTTGGCCAGGTGGAAGACGACCGTGTCCTCGCCCTTGGTCTCCACCCGGTCGAGGGATCCGAGCAGTCCGGCCGGACCGCCCTTGACCTTGATCTTCGTGATCCGGTCGATGGAGTACTTCACCGCCGCGGCGTCGATCTTCTCCCCGTCGGAGAACTTCAGGCCCGACCGCAGGGTGCACCGGTAGGCCATGCTCGTGGAGTCCGTGAACCGGCATTCCTCCGCCGCGTCGGGCTCGGGGCTCGTACTGCCGGTCGGGAAGCTCACGAGGGTCTGGAAGACGTTCCTCATCAGCTCCCAGGAGCCGTCCCAGGCAGCGGCCGGGTCGAGGGTCGAGGGCGAGCTCGTCGTTCCGACCGATATCCGCTGGTCCGCTTGGGAACTGCTGTCGGACAGCAGACCGCAGCCGGCCAGCAGAGAGAGGGAAACAAGGGCTGCAGAGGCCTGCAGACTGGCCCGGTAGAACACGTGCACGCTCCTCGATCGGCCTTGGGGTCGGCAGACCATACCGCAGTGCCCCACCGGGCCAATCCGCAGGCCCGGCAGGGCACTTGATCAAGAAGGGCCGGATCGGCGCGGGCCTCGCTCAGGCCACGCCCGCGTTGAGGAAAATACCGCCGTCGACCACGAGCGTCTGTCCCGTGACCCAGCCGGACTGTTCCGAGGTGAGGAACGCCGCCGCGCCCCCGATGTCCTGCGGGACCCCGAGCCGGCCCAGCGGGTAGGCCGCCGCCGCCTCGGCCTCACGGCCCTCGTACAGTGCCTCCGCGAACCTGGTCTTCACCACCGCCGGGGCGATGGCGTTGACCCGCACCACCGGGGCGAACTCGTGCGCCAGCTGGAGGGTGAGGTTGACCATGGCGGCCTTGCTCATGCCGTAGGCGCCGATGAACGGTGACGCGGAGACGCCCGCGATCGAGGCGATGTTGACGATCGCCCCGCCGTTCTCCCTCTGCCACGCCTTCCAGGTCTGCTGGGCGAACCCGAGCGCCGAGATCACGTTGGTCTCGTAGACCTTGCGGGCGACGTTGAGGTCGAGATCCGCCATCGGCCCGAAGACGGGGTTCGTGCCCGCGTTGTTGACCAGGTAGTCGACCCGGCCGAACGCCTCCATGGCCCGCTCCACGGCGGCGGCCTGGTGCGCCTCGTCGTGCGCCTTGCCCGCGATGCCGACCGCGCGGCCGGCACCGAGCTTCTCGACGGCCTCCTTCAGGGCGTCCTCGCCGCGGCCCGTGATGACGACCCGGTCCCCCCGGGCGACGAACGCCTCGGCGACGCCGTAGCCGATGCCCCGGCTCGCGCCCGTGATGAGCGCGACCTTGCCACTGTCCTGCACTGTCATGGTGTCCGTTGCCCTTCCGGGATCAGTTGAGCGGTCCGCCGGCGACGTACATGACCTGCCCGGACACGAAACCGGCGTCGTCACCGGTGAAGAAGGCGATGGCGTTGGCGATGTCCTCGGGGTGCCCCACCCGCTGTACGGGGATCTGCGTGGCGGCGGCGGCCTGGAACTCCTCGAAGCCCATGCCCACGCGCGCCGCGGTCTGGGCGGTCATCTCCGTGACGATGAAGCCGGGGGCGACGGCGTTGGCGGTCACACCGAACTTGCCGAGTTCCTTGGCGAGCGTCTTGGTGAAGCCCTGGAGGCCCGCCTTGACGGCGGAGTAGTTGGCCTGCCCCCGGTTGCCCAGGGCCGAGGAGGACGAGAGGGACACGATGCGGCCGAACTTGGCCTCCACCATGTGCGACTGGACGGCCTTCGCCATCAGGAACGCGCCCTTGAGGTGCACGTTCATCACGAGGTCCCAGTCGGACTCGCTCATCTTGAAGAGCAGGTTGTCGCGGAGCACACCCGCGTTGTTGACGAGGATCGTCGGTACGCCGAGCTCGGCGGCGACCCGCGCGACGGCGGCCTCCACCTGGGCGCTGTCCGACACGTCGCAGCCGACGGCCAGGGCCCTGCCCCCGGCGGCGGTGATCTTCTCGACCGTGTCCTTGCACGCCGCCTCGTCGAGGTCGAGTACGGCGACGGCGCGGCCCTCGGCCGCCAGGCGTACGGCGGTGGCGGCGCCGATGCCCCGTGCCGCTCCCGTCACGATGGCGACGCGCTGCTCGGTGGTGGACATGCTTGGTTCTCCTCGCCCTTGGATCGCGGCTCAGCGGACGTCAGGAAGGTCCCGATAACTGAGCAACCGCTTAGTACCTTCAGCAGACGAGACGCTAGAAGCCCTGGCACCCGGTGTCAACGGCACACGGGGGCGCGGTCTCATGTCACACCGGACGGCGCCGCCGCACCGCCGCGATTCCGGGCGGGGACACGGGGGGGCACGGGGAGGCACGGGGAGGCACGGGGAGGCACGGGGAGGCACGGGGGATGGTGCCGCCGCGTTCGCGGCGGGGGCACAGGGGGCCGGTGCCGCCGTGATCCCGGCGGGGGCACAGAGGTCGGTGCCGCCGCGTTCCCGTCGGGGGGACGGGGGGCGGTGCCGCCGTGATCCCGGCGGGGGCACAGAGGTCGGTGCCGCCGTGATCCCGGCGGGGGCACAGAGGTCGGTGCCGCCGTGATCCCGGCGGGGGCACAGAGGTCGGTGCCGCCGCGTTCCCGTCGGAGGGACGGGGGGCGGTGCCGCCGTGATCCCGGCGGGGGCACAGAGGTCGGTGCCGCCGCGTTCCCGTCGGGGGCACAGAGACCGATACCCGCCGTGATCCCGGTGACGGCACGGGGACCGGACCGGTAGCGCCGCGATCCCGGCGGCGGCACCGGTCCTGGCTCAGTGCACCAACAGGTCCAGCAGCCGTTCGACCTCGGCGGCCGGGTCCGTGGTCAGACCGCTGTGCACCGCTCCCGGCTGGACGACCGTGGAGCGCGGGGCGATCAGCCAGCGGAAGCGCCGCCCGGCGTCGTCACCGGCCGCCTGGCCCGCCTCCTCACCCCCGCCGCAGACGCCTTCGACCGCCCGCAGGGCGGCCCGTACCCCGGGCACGTCGGCTCCCGGGTCCAGGGCCTTGAGCTTGTGCTCGTCCAGGTGGGTCCGGGCGGCGACGAAGGACTTCGCCCGGCAGTAGACCAGTACTCCCGCGTTGAAGCACTCACCGCGCTCGACGCGCGGCACGACGCGCAGGACCGCGTACTCGAAGACATCGCGCTCGCTCATCGGCCTTCGTCCTCGCTGCCGCGTCCGGCGCCCGCCCGGGCGTCGCGGTCCTTCTTGGTGGGGTGGGGCCAGGCGGTCAGGTGGTCGGTGAGCCACCCGGGGGCCTGGGAGGGCCGTGTCCGCGTGGGCGCTTCCAGGAGGACGCGCTCGTGGATGGTCGCGGCGCGTGCCAGCAGGGGTTCCACGTACGCGCGGCGCAGCTGGTCCGTGTCCTCGAAGCCCGGTTCACCGGCCAGCCACTCGTCGGGCACCTCAGCGGTCACCTCGGTGAGCAGGTCCTCCGTGACAAGGGGGGCGAGCTCGGCGGCCGCGGCCGCGATGTCCGGCCCGAACGGGGCGAGGACGTGGTCAGAGGCGTTGTAGGGCTTGGCCGCGGAGGCCGCCGCACCCGGCCAGTTGTGGTGCCAGATCATGGTGGCGCCATGATCGATGAGCCACGGTTCACCGTGCCAGACGAGCATGTTGGGGTTGCGCCACGACCGGTCGACGTTGTTGATCAGCGCGTCGAACCAGACGACCCTTCCGGCCTCCGCCGGGCCGACCTCGTAGGCGAGCGGGTCGAATCCGAGGGAGCCGGGGAGGTAGTCCATCCCGAGGTTCAGCCCGGCGCTGGCCTTGAGGAGCTCCTGCACCTCCTGGTCCGGCTCGGCGAGCCCGATGACGGGGTCGAGCTGGATGGTCACCAGCTCGGGCACCCGCAGCCCGAGCCGCCGCCCGAGCTCTCCGCAGATGACCTCCGCGACCAGGGTCTTGCGGCCCTGCCCCGCTCCGGTGAACTTCATGACGTACGTACCGAGATCGTCGGCCTCGACGATCCCGGGGAGCGAACCGCCCTCACGCAAAGGCGTGACGTAGCGGGTTGCTACTACTTCTTCCAACACTTTCCCAGGCCACCCATCTTTTCAGCCTTACAGTCCACGGACGGCCTCTCCCGGGCGCAGAGGCGGGAATCACCGGTCGACGGCACCGGGGAGACTCGGGGGGCTGGCAAGCCGGTCTCCCCGCTCCCCCAGCAGACCGTCGCTGATGCCGCGCCCCTCGCTACCGGCTTCCGGCATGAAGTGAGCATAGTAACCGAGGGTGATCGGCGACGAGGAGTGGCCGATCACCCTCGGGGCGGGGTCACAACGGACTCTCCGGCTTCCGACTTGGTCGAGGCGTAGGTGTGCAGAAGCGCATGGAAACCGTCCTTCGGAGCTGCCGCCACTGCCAGGCTTTGGCCCCGCCTCGGCCGAAACGGGCTCCCAGGTGCAGGTGTTGCGCTCTCCGCGCGAGCGGAGGTGAGCCACAAAGCCCCACAGGACCTGTCGTCAAACTGTTGCGTGATTCATTTGAGGGCCCCACCATGACTCACACTCCAAGATCACTTTGGCGACAGGTCCTGAGGCGTACCTGGAGACTGTTCGAAGGCTCGGGCAGCGTTCCGCCCTCCCGCAGGGGTGTCACGCAGCGGGTCGCGGTGACTTCCCTCAGCGTTTCCTCGGGCTCTACGTCGCCACTTCCCGCGTATCCACGGAGCGGGGCAGCTGACCGGCGTCCCCGTCCCGGATCAGCGCGGCGGCGGGTAGGACCGGAACGTCCAGGGCCACCGGCGCCGTGCGGGCTGTGATGTCAGGGCTCCCTGCCGTGGGGGCGGCGCGGTCTCGACGTACAGCGGGGTCGCCACGATCAGCCGGTGCTGCCCGTCCACCGCCGCGAAGTTGCACAGGACCCGGGCATGGCCGTGCACGTGGACCGGGCCCTGCCGCCAGGAGACCATCATGTCGTGGGCCACTCTGGCGGCGTACTCCTGTGCCCCGCGCGGAGTGCGCACGAGCGACGCGGGGAGCGTCGCCTCACCGCGTTGTTCCATGGCCACCAACTCGGCGGCCATGTCGTGCAGCCAGTCCGATCCCGACCCCATCCGGGTCCGGGGCTGGTCCTCCTCCCCGATGACGTGCCGCGCCGATCCGCACAGCAGCACCTCGATGCCCTCGCACCCGGACCCACCGGTGAACCCGGGGCACAGCGACGGGTTCTCGTGCGAGGTGAAGGTGTACACGCCCTTGTCGTGCAGGCCCCAGTCACGTACGCGCGGTCCTCGGTGGAACGGGCCCGAGAACTCCATCCACTCGTACGCCCCGACGGAACGGCACGAGTCCGGGACCGCCGTGTGCGCCGTGCATGTCCTTTCGAGGTAGGCGATGGCCGTCTCCAGATCCGGTTCCCCGGAGCCGCCGGCGCCGGCCGATCCGGACTCCCCGAGCGCGAGCCGGCCACCGACTCCGAACGCCGTCGTCTCGACCTCGATGGAGCGGCCTCCGGGAAAGGCCTCCGGGCCGCCGTGGAAATGGCTCAGCTTCGGCGGTGAGAAGTAGAGCAGGTCCCGCATCCGACCCCCAGGACTCGAACGGTCATCACCGGCCAGCACCAGTCGGCAGCGGTCGGCACCGGTCCGCAGCGGCACGATCCTAGATCCTACTGACCGCACCGGAACCGGGGGGGCCGCGAGCGGAGAGCCGCTCTCCGACCGCCGTCGCGCACGCGGCGGCCCGGAAGGGCCGCCCCCGTACCCGCGATTGGCCCCCGTACGGTCGCCCGCCACCCCGCGCCGCATCAGGATCGAGCTGGCGGCACGGCGGGCAGCACCGGAGGATTCGATGGACGAGGACGTGAAGGGCCGCGAGGACGCCGGGAGCGGCCTCGACCGGAGGCGGTTCCTCGGGGCGACGGCGGCCGGGGCCGTCTCCCTCACCGTCAGCGGCGTGGCCGGCTGCGACTCCTCCCCGGGCGAACGCCCCGGCGCCGTCCCCGGCCGCACCGAGTCCGGGCTGTCCGCGGCCGGCGAGGCGCGCCTGAGCGGGAACCCCGACTGGCAGATCCGGTCGCTGGGCCCTCCCGACGCGATCGAGGGCTACGCCGACAGGGTGAGCGTCCTGCCGGGCGAGACGTTCGGGCTGTACGTCTCGACCACCGCGCCCGGTTTCCGCGTCTCGGCGTACCGGATCGGCTGGTACGGCGGTGCTCAGGCGCGGCTCGTCTGGAGGTCCGGCCGGGTGGCGGGACGACGGCAGCGCCCGTCGCGGACGGAGGGCGGCACCCGGACGGTACGGGCCGGCTGGGAACGTACGACGCGGGTGCGCGCCGAGGGCTGGGCCGAAGGGGCGTATCTGCTGCGGCTGGACGCGGAGAACGGCCACCAGCGGTACGTGCCGGTGATCGTCCGCTCCAGGAGTGCCTCGGGCGCCACCCTGCTGATGCACGCCGCCGCGACCTGGCAGGCGTACAACACCTGGGGCGGCTCCAGCCTCTACCAGGGCAAGGACGGCTCGTACGGGGACCGCTCGCTGGCCGTGTCCTTCGACCGGCCGTACGACAAGAACGGCGCCGAGAAGTTCCTGGTCTACGAACGGGCGGCGGTGGTCCTCGCCGAGCGGCTGGGCATTCCCCTGGCGTACACCACGGGCGTGGACGTCCACCGCGACCCGTCCGTACTGCGGGACGCCACCACCGCGGTCTCGCTCGGCCACGACGAGTACTGGACCCCGGAGCAGCGGCGTTACGTCACCCGCGCGCGTGACGCGGGGACCAACCTGGTCTTCCTCGGCGCCAACAGCTGCTTCCGGCGGGTCAGGCTGGAGCCGCTCGGGGCCGCTCCCGTCCGCACGGTCGTCTGTTACAAGACGGACTACAAGCACGATCCGTACCTGGCGGACCACCCCTCCATGCCGACCAACGACTTCAGGTCGCCGCCCGCCGCGCAGCCGGAGTCCTCCATGACCGGGGTCCTGTACGAGGGCTTCCCCACGGACGCCTCGTACGTCGTCCACGGCGCGGACCACTGGATCTTCGCGGGGACGGGGGTGAAGAAGGGGGACTCCTTCGACCACCTCGTCGGGGTGGAGTACGACCGGGTCGTTCCGGAGACGCCCGCGCCGGGGCCGATGGAGATCGTGGCCCACTCCCCTCTGGTCTGCAAGGGGCGGAACAGCCACTCCGACTCCGCGTACTACACCGTGCCGAGCGGCGCGGGCGTCTTCGCCTCGGGGACGATGCGGTGGGTGGAGGCCCTCATGGCCGGGACGAGGGAGAACGGCCGTAACCACGGTATGGACGCACGCACCGGAGCCTTCGTCACCCGGACGACCGAGAACGTGCTCCGGGCCTTCGCCACCGGGCCCGCCACGAAGAGCCGGCCCCCGGCCCACGACAACGTGCGGAGCGTCTACGGGCACACCGCACACGGAACGGCTCCGTAGGCACACCTGCGGACGTGCGGATCCGTCCCCGGGGTTCAGAAGCAGTCGCCGTACCAATGGACCGCGCCGGGCGCGGTGACCGTGGCCCGTACGGACTCGGGTGTGGCGTGCAACGGCCGTGCCATTCCCACGTGTTCGGTGATCTGGCGGGCGTCCGTCAGCAGGGCGGGGAGCGCGGCCCGCACGTCGGGGCCGGCGGGGAGCCGGACGCGGGCCCGGGTCAGTCCGGCCGCCCTGCCCCGGGAGCCGGCGGCGGCGAACAGCGAGCCGAGGCACCCGGCGGCACCCGCGAACTCGCGTACCTCCAGGCAGTCCCCCTCGTGCCCGGCCGCCAGCCAGCCGACGAGCGCCCCCGACGCGGGGTCCTGCGCCACGAGCGACCGGCCGGCCGGCCGGTACCAGGCCGGTACGCGCACCGCCCAGTCCTCGGGTGCCCGCAGCGAGCTGAGCGGGCGGTCCGCGTTGTACGCGTGGTGCAGCGCGGCCACCTCCACGGCGTCCGCCGGGGTGGCGGCACGGACCGGGAAGGTCCCGGGGCGTGGAGGCGAGGGGACGAGCGTCCCCTCGGTGTACGTGCTGCCGAACTCCTCCCATCCCGAGCTCCGGTAGACGCCGGGTGTCCCGGTGAACAGCAGGGACCAGGCGCAGCCTTCGTCCCTCATGGTGCGCTCGGCCGCCGCCAGGAGCCGGCGCACCAGACCCTGCCCGCGGGCCTCGGGGCGGGTCGCCACGCTGCCGATGCCGCCGACCCGCCGCGGGGTGCCCTCCGCGTCCCGGATCAGTCTGGGGACGTAGACGACGACCGCGTCGATCCCCTCCCGCGCGCCGTCCCGCGCGACGAACGTGTGCCGGTGGCGCCGCGGGTCGAGCGCGTGGAGGCGCGCCAGGTGCGTGGCGCTGAAGCACCGCTGCCACAGGGCGGACAGCGCCGGGTCGTCCTCGGGCGTGGTGGTGCGGATCGTGGCGCTCACCGGATGAGGTTCCAGGACGTCCGAGACATGACGCAGGCACTCCTCGTGTGGTTGGTCGGTACGTGCTCGGCGGGGCTGTCCGTGCCTGCGCACAGAGGGCCGCTTAGTTGCTCGGCGGAAGGGCGGTGCGTCTGCTGAAAAGCCGCATACGTGCTCGGGCAGCCGGTCCGTGCGTGCCCCGAAAAGCCGCGCACCCGCTCGGGGAACCGGTCCGTGCGTGTACTGAAAGAGCCGCGCACGTGCTCGGGCAGCCGGTCCGTGCATGCCCTGAAAAGCCGCGTACGTGCTCAGGCAGCCGGTCCGTGCGTGTGCCGAAAGAGCCGCGTACGTGCTCGGCGGGCGGGCGGTGCGTACGTGCCCGGGGCAGGGCTTCGCACCTGGGGGCCGGCCCGGCGTCCCGTGCCCAGCGCCCCGCACGCCCTCAGACCGTGCTGCGGTAGGGCGGCATGAAGCGCATCCGCGGCATCTGGTCGGCCAGCACCCCGCCGTCCACGACGATGCGGGAGCCGGTGAGGTACGCCCCGGCGTCCGAGGCGAGCAGCAGCAGGGCGCCCACGCACTCGTCGGGCCGTGCGTACCTCCCGAGCGGGATGCGCTCGCGGTACGCGGACTCGAAGGCCTCCCGGTCGAAGGGGAACTCGCCGTCGATCGGGGTCTCGACCATGCCGGGGGCGAGGGTGTTGGCGGTGATGCCGTGCGGGGCGAGTTCGACCGCCAGGGTCTCGGTGAGCAGTTGGGCGGCGGCCTTGGAGGCGTTGTAGTGCGCCAGTCCGGCCTCGGCGACCAGGGCGTTCTTCGAGGTGATGGTGACGATGCGGCCGGCGACGGAGTCCGCCGTCATGTGCTCGGCGACGCGCCGGCTGAGGAAGAAGACCGCGTCGACGTTGACGCGCATGATGTGCGACCAGCTCGCCGGGGTGATCTCGTTGAAGCGTTCCAGCGCCGCCGTGCCCGCGTTGTTGACCAGGATGTGCAGGGGACCGGCCTCGGCGCGCACGGTGTCGGCGAAGGCCTCCAGTGCCTCGATGTCGGCGAGGTCCTGCCCGTAGGTGCGGCAGCGCCGCCCGAGCGCCTCGACCGCCGCCGCGGTCCCGGCGATGCCCTCGGCCCCCGGCAGGTCGACGAGCACCAGGTCGGCACCCGCCTCGGCGAGCCCGACGGCGAAGGACCGGCCCAGGCCCCGGGCGGCGCCGGTCACGACGGCGGTGCGGCCGGTCAGGTCGAAGCGGTCGGTTCCACGGGGCGGGACGGCTGCGGTCATGGCGGGAATCCTCCGGTCGGAGAGGTGCGGAACGGGGGCCGGGCTGCTCCGGCGGCCGGGTCCGGACCGCCGCGCGGGGACACAGGGGTGGGTGCGCGGCGGCCGGGCTGCCGGCCGGCACCCGAGGACAGGGGGGTCGTCCCGGGGCCTTGCCGGCAGTTCGTGGGGAACGGCCCGGTCAGCCGTTCAGGCCCAGCAGATCGAGCGAGGGCCGGTGGATGATCTCCTCCACCGCGTCCGCGTCGAGCGGCGGCAGGCCGGGGATGCCGGGGATGCGGGCGATCTCCCGCAGCCCCTTCACCGAGTCGTCGACCGTGGTGAACGGGTAGTCGCTGCCGAACAGCACCTTGTGGAAGACCCCGTAGTCCTGGACCAGCCGGAGGCTGTGCCAGAGCTGGAAGGGCCGGTAGTGCAGGGCGCTGAGGTCGGCGTACACGTGCGGATGCTTGCGGATGACCGCGATGCACTCGCCCTCGAAGGGGTGGCCGAGGTGGGCGAGGACCATCCGCAGTTCGGGGTGGCGGATGGCGACGGCGTCCAGGTGCCGGGGCATCGCCCACTCCAGGGGTGCGCTGGACACGAAGGTCGTGCCGGTGTGCACCAGGAGCGGCAGCCCGTGCCGTTCGGCGTACGTGTACAGCTCGTCGTACTCCTCGGCGGCCGGGTCGAAGCCCGCGTACATCGGCATGAGCTTGATGCCGCGCAGGCCCAGTTCCTGGTGGCCGTAGCGCAGTTCGTCCCGCCAGCCGGGCTGGGTGGGGTCGAGCGCCAGGTAGCCGATGAGCCGGTCCGGGTGCTCGGCGGCGTACGCGGCCACGGCGGCGTCGTCGACCCAGAGGCCGCTGCGCCGGGCCTTGCCGCCGACGACGATGGTGCGGGTGCCCTCGGGTGCCGTGGCGGCGTACTCGTCCCACTTCACCGTCAGGTCGACCTCGCCGGCGTGGGCGCGGGCGGAGTCGGAGCTGAACGGGTCGGTGAAGTCGTGGCTGTGCCGGAAGAGATGGGAGTGGACGTCGACGATCATGTGCGGTTCCGCTTCTCCCAGCCGTCCGCGAACATGTTCCAGAAGCGGTGGCTGGGCGGGTGTTCCTCGAAGACCTCGTCGACGAGTTCGACGCCGAGCCCCGGGGCGGTCGGCAGCCCGATGCGGCCGTCCCGCGTCGGGAGGGTGCCCTTGAGGGCGTCGAAGACGAACGGCTCCAGGAGTCCGTCGAAGGTCTCGAGGATCTTGAAGTTGGGGATTCCGAGCGCCGCGTGCACCGAGACGGTGGTGCAGAGCGGGGAGTTGGAGTTGTGCGGGGCCACGAGCATGCCGTGGGTGTCGGCGATGGCGGCGATCTTCCTGACCTCGGTGAAGCCGCCTGCCATGGAGAGGTCGGGCTGGATGATGTCGACCGCGTGGGTGGCGAAGAGCTGCTTGTACTCGTAGCGGTTGTGGAAGTGCTCACCGCCGGAGATGGGGAACGCGGCGCGCTGCCGCAGTTCGGCGTAGCGTTCGATGTGGGTCCAGGGCATCGGCTCCTCGAACCAGCCGATGTCGAAGGGCTCCAGCTCCCGCACCAGCCGGGCGGCGGTCGGCATGGCGAAGCGGGCGTGGCCCTCGATGAAGAGGTCGGTGTCCGGTCCGACGGCCTCGCGGACGGCGGCCACGAGGTCGACGGAGCGGCGCAGTTCGGCGCGCTCCAGCTCGTGGAGGCCGGGGCCGAACGGGTCGAACTTGAGGGCGGTGAAGCCCTTGGCCACGGTCTCCTTCGCCTTGGCGGCGAAGATCTCGGGCTCGCGCTCGCCGGTGTACCAGCCGTTGGCGTAGACGCGTACGTCGTCCCGGCAGGCGCCGCCGGTCAGCCGGTAGGCGGGGACGCCGAGTGCCTTGCCCATCAGGTCGTACATCGCCTGGTCGAGGCCGGACAGGGCGACGCCGCCCATGTCGCCGCCGCGCAGGAAGTCGCCCTGGTAGACGCGGAGCCAGACTTCCTCGACGTCGAAGGGGTCGGCGCCGGTCAGGTGGCGCCGGGCGATGGCCTCGGTGAGGGCGCAGACCTCGGCGACCCGGTAGGGGTGGGTGATCTCGCCGATGCCGGACAGGCCCTCGTCGGTGTGGACCCGGACGTAGCCGAAGTCGCGCCAGGAGGTGCCGAGCATCAGGGTCTCGACGTGGGTGATCCGGCCGGCGGGGCCGGGCGGGCGGGTGCGGTTGACGGTCAGCATCAGAGGGTCGCTCCGCCCATCGTGGAGGTGTTCTCCAGGTCCCGGGCGCCTCCGTCGGCGAGGACGGCCTTGACGGCGGCCTCGGTCCCCTCGACGAGGCGGTCGACGTCGGTGTCGGTGTGCGCGTAGCTGATGTGGCTGCGCTTGAGGTTGAGCGGGAGCTCGAACAGGCCGTGTTCCAGGAGCTTGCGGCGGTAGCCGACGAACAGCGAGGCGTCGTTGGCCAGCAGGTCCGCGTAGGTCCTGGGGGCGTCGCCCGGCATGAAGTAGCTGACGAAGACGGAGCCGTAGCCGGTGACGACGGCGGGGACGCCGAGACGCTCGTACAGGCCGGACAGTTCGGTACGGGCCTTCTCGCCGAGCCGGAAGACGTGGTCGTGGACGGGCTCCTCGCGGAGCTTGCGCAGGGTGGCGAGGGCGGCGGCGACGACGGACGGGTGGCCGTTGTACGTGCCGGCGAAGAAGGCGGGGGCGCCGGGGCGGGTGGAGAAGAGGTCCATCAGGTCGGCCCGGCCGCCGATGGCGCCGACGGGGGCGCCGTTGGCGATGGCCTTGCCGAGGGTGGTCAGGTCGGGGGTGACGCCCGAGATCTTCTGCCAGCCGCCGAGGCCGTGGCGGAATCCGGTGATGACCTCGTCGAAGACCAGGACGCTGCCGGCCTTGGTGGTCTCCTCGCGCAGCGTGGTGAGGAACTCCTGGTGGGGCAGGAGCGCGCCGACGTTGTGCGGGACGGGTTCGACGATGACGGCGGCGATGTCGGGGCCGTGCTCGGCGAAGGTCCGCCGGACGGCCTCGCTGTCGTTGAAGGGCAGGACGAGGGTGGCGTCGAGGACCTCGGGGAGGATGCCGGCCGAGATCGGGTCGTGGCCGCCGACCTTCGAGGGTGCGGAGATGACGTTGAGGCTGACGGAGTCGTGCCAACCGTGGTAGCAGCCCTGGAACTTGACGACGAGCCGGCGGCCGGTGGCGGCGCGGGAGACCCGCAGGGCGTGGAAGGTGGCCTCGCTGCCGGTGCTGGTGAGCAGCACCTTCTCGATGGACGGGATCAGCTCGGCGAGCTGTTCGGCGAGGAGGACCTCGCCCTCGGTGACGCCGACGCCCATGTGGCCGAGGGTGGCCCCGGCCTCGGCGGTGGCGCAGGCCACGTCGGGGTCGTTGTGGCCGAGCAGCGGCGGGCCGAACGCCGAGTGGAAGTCGGTGAACTCGCGTCCGTCGGCGGTACGGAACCGTGCGCCGTCGGTCCCGGTGACGACCAGGTCGGTCAGTCCGGGGACGCTGCGCTGACCGCTGTTCACGCCGCCGGGTACGACCCGGCGGGCGCGTTCGGCGAGTCGGGCTCCGGATTGCCTGCCTGCCGGGCCTGAACTCATGGTGCTTGCTCCTTGCGTCGAGAGTCGTCGGTTTTCGCGGGCCCTGCCCGGCCCGTGAGTCCCTGGCGCCATCCGCCCGGCAGTCGCCGCAGGAAGAGGGGATCCGTGGTGCTCGGTACTGCGTTTCGCTTTTTCAGAACACTGTTCGGTAGAGCAGAACAGTGCCTGGATATTACGTCCGCCCCCGAGGCCGGTCAACCCCCTTCCCGCCACCCAGGGGCCCGACTTCACGGTTTTCTGGGCTCTCGCGTACACCCCGGCAGCTCATTGGCACTACGCTGTTCTGCTATGACGAACAGTGCTGCCCCAGAAGAGCCGAAGTACTGGGTCAAGAGCGTGGCCAGGGCAGCCGACATCCTGGAGGCGCTGGCCGCCCCCTCCCAGGGGAACGGCCTGAGCGTCACCGAGGTCGGCCAGGTCTGCTCCATCTCCAAGAGCGCCGCCTTCGGCATGCTCCAGACCCTGCGCGCCTACGGCCTCGTCTCGGACGACGGCGAGGGCATGAACCGCCGCTACCGGCTCGGCATGAGCCTGGCCAGGCTCGGCGACCGGGCCAGGTCCCAGGTCTCGCTGCGCGGGGTCGCCCACCCGGTCCTGCGCGAGCTGACCCGGGCCACGGGCATGGCCTCCAGGCTCGCCGTGCCCGAGGACGGCCACGCGGTCGTGGTGGACCAGGTCGAGCTCGACCAGCGCGTCCGGCTCGACCTGCGGATGGGCCAGCGCGAGCTGCCGCACTGCACGGGCCTGGGCAAGGCGCTCCTCTCGGCGATGCCGCAGAGCGAAGCGGCCTCGGTCGTGGAGCGGTTCGGGCTGCCCCGGCGCACCTCACGCACCATCACCGACCCGGCGACCTTCCTGTCCCACCTCCGCGACATCGCCAGGGTCGGCTACGCCCTGGACGACGAGGAGGACGCCGAGGGCATCATCTGCATCGGCGCCCCGGTCCTCGACGACCGTTCGGTGTGCGCCGGGGCCGTCTCCATCACCGGCCTCAAGACCGGCCTGCCGGCCTGGCGCTACCAGGAACTGGGCGGCCAGGTGCGGGACTCGGCCCGCCGGATCAGTCTCTCGCTGGGCTGGGCCGACGAGTCGGACGAGGGCACGTCGGACACAGCGGCCCCGGAGTCCGACGAAATCGGGTCTTGACCGATCGGCACCACCGGCCGTAGGTTCCCTGCCAACCCCGGTGACACTCACCCGTCACCGGCGATTTACCCCTCCCGGTCCGATTCCGGCGCCTGCCCACCGCGTCGTGAACCTCCGAAGACCGAACCCTTTTCAGCCATCCGCCTCATGGCAGTCCACCGCGGGAACGCTCCCTCACTTGTCGCGCTTCTCGGAAGGCGAAGTCCGCATGAGCGTTCCGCACCACTCCACCCCTGCCTCCTCCCGCCGTACCGTGCTGCGGGCTTCGGGTCTGGCCGGTCTGGTCATGGCCGGTTCGGCCGTGGCCACCGCACCGGCGCAGGCGGCGCCCGCCCGTACCGGCGATGTCCTGCACCTGGACACGGTCGCCGCGCTGCGGGCCCTGAACACCAAGCCGCTCGCCGACGGCACCCAGATCCTGCTGGCCGGCTACCACACCGCCGGCGACGGCGGCGCGATGGCCCTGCGCTGGGACACGCGGTCCACCGCCGCGCACAACGGCGGCACCGTCATAGCCCCCACCGGGGCGAAGACCGGCCGCTGGCACCAGCTCCACACCGGAACGCTCGACTTCCGCACGTTCGGCCACCTCGACGCCGGCGCCCCCGCCGACGCCGCACTCGACGCCATGGTCGGCGACAGCAGCGTCCACCGCGTCGAGGCCCACACCGACCTCCTGTTCACCGCACGCCACCTCTTCGACCGCTCCGACATCGAACTCGACTTCGGCGGACACCGCGTCCGCACCGAAGGCATCGAGAAGAACACCCACGACAACCCCTTCGGCGCCGTCCTCTCCTTCCGCGGCACCACCACCGGCACCACTCACACCCACAGCCTGGGCGCGCCGATGCCGGACCTCTCGGACCTCTTCGAGGTGGGCGACTCGGCGAAGTTCTCCGTCGGACAGTGGTGGGCCGTGGAGTCCGACTCCCTGTCGGGGAAGTACGAGAAGGAGATCCAGCGCCTCGTCCAGGTCACCGAGGTCGTCGACGCCTCGCACGTCCGGGTCAACTACCGGACCGGCTGGGACCTGGCCGCGGGCCGCACCCTGACCTGGACCCGGATCGAGCCCGTCGAGCGCGCGCACGTGCGCAACATGGTCTTCGAGGGCTGGGGCGAGGACGAGATGACCGGCTCGCACCCGGTCGCCTACGAGTACGCGGTGCGCTGCGACGTCTCCGGGATCGAGGCCGTCGGCACCTTCTGGCCGGTGGTGATGCGCCGCTGGTGCACCTACTACCGCACCGAGCAGTGCTCGCTGACCAACCCGAAGTCCGTCACCTACGGCGGCGCGGGCTACCTCACCCAGCAGATCTACTGCCTGTACGGGCACGTGGAGGACTGTCACACCTCCAACGCCCGTCACCTCAACGACTTCACGGCCTCGGCCTACTGCTACGTCACCAACTGCCACGGCGACGGTGACGACGAGGGCCCGTTCGTGACGCACGGTCAGTTCGAGCACGACCTCGTCTACACGGGCAACTCCGGTCTGATGACCTTCGCCAACTCCGGTGCCGCCTGGGGCGGCAGGGCCAAGCGCATCACCGTGCGCAGGCACTCCTGTTCCTGGTTCGTGGCCCGCGTCAAGATCACGGACCTGACGCTGGAGGACGTCCTGGTCGTCGGCAAGAAGTCGCTGGCCGGCTCCGGGATGCTCTGGGTCAACGCGGACGGCGTACAGATGCGCGGCTGCTCGGCCACGGGCCCGCTGATCGTCTCCCGCGCCTCCGGCCTCTCCGCCCGCCCCAACGTGATCGCCGACTCCGCGTTCGCCTTCGCGGCCGGGGCGGAGATCACCCAGGCGAACGTCACCGCCCCGCTCACCCTCCAGCGCAGCGTCCTGAAGGGCGTCGACGGCGCGCTGTTCAACGGCACCGGCCCGCTCGTCCTGGACCAGTGCGCGCTGACCGGTTCGAAGGACACCGCACCGGTCTCCCTCGCGCACACCGACATCACCGTCCTCGGCGGCGAACTGAGCGACACCGGCCTCAGACTGACCTCGGCGCAGGACCAGCGGCTGCGCGTGGACGGCACGCGGCTGTCCGGCACCAACAAGGACGGCGCGCTGCTGGCCCGCACCGGCTCGGGCCGCACGGTCGACTGGCAGCTCTCCGGCCTCGACTCGACCGCGCCCGAGGGCACCGCCCACGTACGGGTCACCGAGGGCCCGAACCGCTACCGGGCCACCGGCTCCACCTTCACCGGCGGCCGGCTGGAACTGCGGCCGGCGGCGTTCGGCACGGACTCCAGCCATCTGCTGCACACCGGCTGCGTCGAGGACGGCACCGAGCGCACCGCGCTGCCGGACGAGGGCGACCGCGTCGCGCACACCGCGGCCACGCTGCGCTTCTGACCACCCCGTACACCGAGCACCAGGGATTCCCGTGTCCACCACGCACACCCCGATCACCGGCCGGCCCGTACGCGTCGCACTCGTCGGCGCCGGCAACCGCGGCCTGACCTACGCCGAGTGGATCAAGGCGCACCCCGAGCGCGCCGAACTCGTCGCCGTCGCCGATCCGCGCCCCGCCGCGCGGGCCGCCGCCGGCGCGCCCGTCGAGTTCGACGACTGGCGTCCGCTCGTCGAGCACCGCGTCGCCGACGCCGTGATCGTCGCCACCCAGGACCGCTTCCACGTGGAGCCGGTGCTGGCCCTGGCCGGGGCCGGCTACGCGATCCTCGCCGAGAAGCCGCTCGCCCCGACCGAGGAGGAGACCCGGCGGATCGTGGAGGGGGTGGAGCGGGCCGGAGTGCTGTTCGCCGTCTGCCACGTCATGCGGTACACGCCGTACACCGACCTGGTGAAGGAGGTCGTGGACTCGGGGGTGCTGGGCCAGCTCGTCTCGCTCGACCATCTGGAGCCGGTCGGCTGGTGGCACTACGCCCACAGCTACGTGCGGGGTCCGTGGCGCAGCGAGAAGGACTCCTCCCCGATGCTGCTCGCCAAGTCCTGCCACGACCTGGACTGGATCGCGTACGTCATGGGCGGCCGGATCGAGCGGGTCACCGGCTTCGGCGGGCTGAAGCACTTCCGGCCGGAGAACGCACCGGCCGGGTCCGCCGACCGGTGCCTCGACTGCGCGGTCGAGTCCGGCTGCCCGTACAGCGCTCCGAAGCTGTACATGCCGACGCTGCGGGAGAAGGGCGCCGTCTGGCCGGTCACCCACGTCACCGAGGCGACCGACGAGGCCGGTCTCCTCCAGGCCCTGCGCGAGGGCCCGTACGGCGTCTGCGTGTACCGGGGCGACAACGACGTGGTGGACCACCAGGTCCTCGCCATGCAGCTGACGGACGGGGTGACCGCGACCTTCCAGATGGTCGCCTTCACCGAGCAGACCCACCGCCGGACGCGGATCTTCGGCTCGCACGGCTGGCTCGTCGGTGACGGGGAGCGGGTCACCGTCCAGGACTTCAGGACCGGCGCGTCCACCGTCCACGAGACCGGCGCGTCCGGTTCGAACGCGGCGGACGGGCACGGCGGCGGGGACGCCGCGCTCGTCGAGGCGTTCGTCACGGCCGTCGCCACCGGCGACCCGGGTGCCGTCCGCTCCGGTCCCGCCACCTCGCTCGGCAGCCACCTCGCGGCGTTCGCCGCCGAGCGCGCCCGGCACACCGGCACCGTCCAGACGGTCCCGGCCTCATGACACCCCCCGCAGGGCCCTCCGTCCGGACCGGGCCCTCTTCCCGCCCCGCCCCCAGGTTCCCGGAGGACCCGCTCATGTCCCGTCCGCTCACCCGCCGTTCCGGAGTCCGTTCGCTCGCCGCCCCCGTCCTGGTCACCGCACTCACCGCCGGTGTCCTGGCCGGCTGCTCCGGCGGCGGCGGTGACGACGGCACCGTCACCATGTGGACCTACCCGGTCATCTTCGACGAGGCCGAGAACAAGGCGTACTGGGACGGCCTGGTCAGGACGTTCGAGAAGGAGCACGCGGGCGTGAAGGTGAAGGTGGAGACCTTCCCGTGGGCCAACCGCGACACGGCCCTGGCCACCGCCATCGCCTCGGGCAAGGGGCCGGACGCCGTCTACCTGATCCCGGACCAGCTGCCGAAGTACGCCGGGAGCATCGTCCCCGCCGACTCGTACATGCCCGCCTCGGCCAGGTCCGACTACACGGACTTCGCGCTGAAGTCGGTCACCGTCGACGGCAAGGCCCTCGCCACGCCGATCCTGACCAGTGCCAACCCGCTGATCTGTGACAAGCGGGTGTTCGCCGCGATCGGCGAGAAGAGCTACCCGACGAACTGGGCGGATCTGGAGGCGCTGGCCCCGAGGCTGAAGGCGAAGGGGTACTACGCGACCAGCTACAGCGGTGACACCCAGCAGACGCTGAACATGACCTTCTACCCGCTGCTCTGGCAGGCCGGCGGTGACGTCTTCTCCGAGGACGGCGGGAAGGTCACGTTCAACGACGCGGCCGGCGTCAAGGCGCTGACGTACCTGAAGAAGCTCGTCGACGGCGGCTACACCGACAAGGACCTGGTCACGACCACCCCGAAGCTGGAGCAGACCCCGACCGCCAAGGGCAAGGTGGCCTGCACCTGGCAGAACACCCCGGCGGACGTCGAGCCCTTCTGGGGCAAGGAGAACATCGTCGTGCAGCCGCCGCTGAAGGACGCCGAGTCGGTCGGCTACGGCACCGTGGGCGCGCTGGCGATGCTGAAGGGCGCCGACGAGCGCAACACCGGTGACTGGCTGAACTTCGTCGCGGAGTCGAAGAGTTCGGCCGGACTGCAGAAGGCCGCCGGCTACTTCCCGGCCCGCGCCTCGGGCGGTGACCTGTACCCGGACGACGCGCTCCGGACGGCGGTCGCCGCGACGCTGCCGAGCATGGACGTGGGCCCGCTCCAGGACAAGGCGCGTGAGGTCCAGGGCGTGCTCGCCCCGGAGATCCAGGCCGCGCTGCTCGGCACGAAGAGCCCGCGGGACGCGCTGAACGACGCGCAGAAGGCCGCGCAGGCGATGCTCGGCCGCTGACCCGCCGTGGGGCCGCGGTCCGCACCGGACCCCGGCCCCACGAGCCCCAGGGGCACGGCCCCTGATTCCGCAATTCCCCCGTACCGCAAGGAGATCCCCGTGGCAGTCGTCGCGGAACCCACCCGCCGGGGCCGTCGCAGCGGGCCGCAGGCGCGCCGCGAGGCCCGGATCGGCCTGCTCTTCGTCCTCCCCTGCTTCCTGCTCTTCCTCGCCTTCCGCTTCGGTCCGGGCGTCGCCGGTGTGCTGATGAGCTTCACCGACTACTCCCTCACCGGCGGCGGCAGCTTCACAGGACTCGACAACTTCACCCGCCTGTGGGCCGATCCGCTGTTCTGGCAGGCCCTCAAGGTCACCGTGCTCTACACCGTCCTGGCCGTGCCGGGCACCCTCGTCGCGTCGGTGTCCCTGGCGCTGATCACCCGCCGCGCCTTCCGCGGCGCCGCGTTCTTCCGCTCGGTGTTCTTCCTGCCGGTCGTCACCTCGCTGGTGCTGGCCGCCACCGTCTTCGTGTGGATCTTCTCCACCGGCGGCCCCTGGTCCACCCTGATGGGCCTGCTCGGGATGTCCGAGGGCTCCTGGCTCTCCGACGACGTGCTGGTGCTGCCCGCGCTCGCGATCGTCGGCGTCTGGTCCCGCTTCGGCTACGGGATGCTCATCCTGCTCGCCCGGATGCAGGACATCCCGCGTGAGCTGGAGGAGGCCGCGCTCACCGACGGGGCCGGGCCCTGGCAGCGGTTCCGGTACATCGTGCTGCCGCAGCTCAAGCCCGCGCTCTTCTTCCTCGCCGTGATCGAGACGACCGCCTCGTTCCAGGTCTTCGACGCCGTCTACACCATGACGGGCGGCGGTCCCGCCAACGCCAGCTACACGCTCGTCTTCCAGCTCTACGACGCGGGCTTCAAGTACTTCGACCTGGGTTACGCCTCCGCCATCGGTGTCGCGCTCTTCGTGCTGACCGTGGTGGTCGCGGTGATCCAGCGGCTCGTGATCGGGAAGGACCAGTGACCATGACCGCAGCACCCGAAGAGACGCAGGCACCGCCCGCGGCCGAGCCGCCCGCGCTCCCGGACCGGGCCGCGCGCCGGGCCGCACGCCGGCTGCGCAAGCTGTCCGAGCGGGACACCGTCCCGCACGGCATGCGCCCGAGCCGGGCCGGCCGGATCGCCCGCGCCGCCCTGCTGACGGTCGCCGCGGTCGTGACCGTCTTCCCGTTCTACGCGATGGTCGTGCTCTCCCTGAAGCCGTCCGCCGCGGTCGACTTCCCCGGCAGTCTGCTGCCGTGGCCGCTGACCGGCGAGGCGTACGACAACGTCCTGGGCGCCCAGGACGTACCGCGCTGGCTGTTCAACACGCTGATGTACTCGGTCGTCTCGGTCGTCGGCGTCCTGCTGCTCGCCTCGCTCGCCGGGTACGCGTTCGCCAAGAAGCGCTTCCCCGGCCGGGAGACCATGTTCTGGTCGTTCCTGTCGATGGTGATGGTCCCGTACCACGTCACGATGATCCCGACGTTCGCGATGATCGCGAAGCTCGGCGGCGTCGACACGTACTGGGGCCTCATCGTGCCGACCCTGGCCAACGCCCAGGCGGTCTTCCTGATGCGGCAGTTCATCCAGGGGCTGCCGGACGAGCTCTTCGAGGCGGCCCGCCTCGACGGCTGCAACGAGTGGCAGATCTTCCACCGGATCGTGCTGCCGCTGCTGAAGCCGATCCTCGCCACGCTCGGTGTGTTCGTCTTCCTGTGGCACTGGAACGACTTCCTGTGGCCGCTGGTGATCGGCCAGTCCACCGACATGCGCACCCTGACCGTCGGAATCGCCTCGCTCCAGCAGCAGAACGTGCCGCTCAACGTGGTGCTCTCCGGCTCCGTCATCGCGTTCGTGCCCATCTTCGCCGCGTACATGGTGGGCCAGCGCTACTTCACCGAGGGCGTCACCGCGTCCGGAATCAAGGGATAGCCAGGTATGTTCACCGATGAGGCCGCGCTCGAAGAGCGGCTCGCCACCCCCTCCCCCGCGCTCGTCGCCGGCCTCGCCCGCCTCGAAGGCGATCTGCTGGTCCTCGGCGCGGGCGGCAAGATGGGCCCCAGCCTGTGCCGGCTGGCCCGGCGCGCGCTGGACGCCGCCGGCCGCACGGATGTGACCGTGTACGCGGTCTCGCGCTGGTCCGACAGGGCCGCCGCGGCCGAGCTGGAGGCCGCCGGGGTCCGCACGGTCGCCTTCGACCTGATGGACCCGGCCGCGGACCTGGCCACGCTCCCCGACGCCGGGAACATCGTCTTCATGGTCGGCGCGAAGTTCGGCTCCGCCGGGGCGCCCTCGCACGCCTGGGCGGTGAACGCCGCGCTCCCGGACCGCGTGGTCCGCCGCTGGCCGGAATCGCGGATCGCCGCGTTCTCCACCGGCAACGTGTACCCGCTGGTGCCGGTCTCCTCGGGCGGCTGCACCGAGTCCGACCCGGTCGCCCCGGTCGGCGAGTACGCCATGTCGTGCCTGGGCCGCGAGCGGATCTTCGGCCACGCGGCGCTGACACGCGGCACCAGGGTCGCCGCCATCCGCCTCAACTACGCGGTCGACCTGCGCTACGGCGTGCTCGCCGACATCGCGCACCGGGTCCGGGCGGGCGAACCCGTCGACGTGACGACCGGTCACGCCAACGTGGTGTGGCAGGGGTACGCCAACGAGGTCGCGCTGCGCACCCTCGAACACACCACCGGCGGGGAGGCGTTCACCCTCAACCTCACCGGCCCGGAGACCGCCTCGGTGCGCCGGATCGCGCAGTGGTTCGGCGAGGAGTTCGGCCGTGAGCCGGTCCTCGCCGGTACCGAGGCGCCCACCGCGCTGCTCTCCGACGCGAGCCGCTGCCACGCGCTCTTCGGCTATCCGGACGTCGCGCTGCGCACCCTCGTCGAGTGGCAGGCCGACTGGCTGCGGCGCGGACTGCCGCTGTCCGGCAAGCCCACCAAGTTCCAGGTACGCGACGGAAGGTTCTGATCCCCCCATGCCCACCCCCTCCCCCCTGTCCACGCCCGCCCTGGAACTCCTGGGCCGGGGCGCGGCGATACCCGCCCATCCGCTGGCGCTGCACGAGGACGGCACGTTCGACGAGCGTCGGCAGCGTGCCCTGACCCGCTACTACCTGGCGTCCGGGGCGGGCGGCGCCGCGGTCGCGGTGCACACCACCCAGTTCGGGATCAGGGAACCGGCCGTCGGCCTGTTCCGGCCGGTGCTGGAGCTCGCCGCCGAGACCGTCGACGCCGAGGCCGGCCGGCCGTTCGTCAAGGTCGCCGGCGCCTGCGGCTACACGGCGCAGGCCGTCTCCGAGGCGACCACCGCCGCCGAACTCGGCTACGACGCGGTGCTGCTCAGCCCGGCCGTACCCGGTGCGGACGAGAAGGGGCTGCTGGAGCGGGCGCGGGCGGTCGGCGAGGTCCTGCCGGTGATCGGCTTCTACCTCCAGGAGGCCGTCGGCGGACGGTACCTGTCACCCGGCTTCTGGTCCGCGTTCACCGACCTGCCGAACACGGCCGCCGTGAAGATCGCCCCGTTCGACCGCTACCGCACCGCCGACGTCGTACGTGCGGTGGGCGCCGCGGACCGCGCCGGGGAGGTGGCGCTGTACACCGGCAACGACGACGACATCATCGGCGACCTGCTCACCCCGTACGGCGCGGCGGACGGCCCGCGCCGCTGGTTCGCGGGCGGACTGCTCGGCCAGTGGGCGGTGTGGACGAGTTCCGCGGTGGCCCTGCTCGACGACGTACGCCTGGCCCGCGCCGGGGACCACGCGGCGATGGTCCGCTGCCTGGCCCGCCGCACGGAGCTGACCGACGCCAACAGCGCGGTCTTCGACGTGCGGGGCGCGTTCCGCGGCTGCATCGCGGGCGTGCACGAAGTACTGCGCCGCCAGGGCCTGCTGGCGAACATCCGCTGCCTGGACCCGTCGGAGACGCTCTCCCCCGGACAGGCGGCGGAGATCACCAGGGTGGCCGCGGCCTACCCTTGGCTGACCGATGACGCCTTCGTTGCGGAGCACCTCGATGCCTGGCTCTCCTGAACCCTCCGACCGCTCCTCCCGGGTGGTCGTCGCCGTACCGCCGCACCTGCGCGCCCAGTTCTTCACCGCCGGGGTGTGGAGTGAGCTGGAACGCTCCGCGCGGCTCACGGTCATCGACGACCACGGCAACCGGGCGGCCGTCGCGGCGGCGCTGCCCGGCGCCCGCGTGCTGATCACCTCGTGGCGGGCGCCCAAGGTGGACGCCGAACTCCTGGCCCACGCAGACCGGCTGGAGCTGGTGGCGCACACCGGCTCCGCGGTCGCGCCCTACGTCACGAAGGACGTGTTCCGGCGGGGCATCCTGGTCACGCAGGCCGGTGACGAGATGGCGCGCCCGGTCGCGGAGGTGGCGCTCGCCTTCACCCTCTCGCTGCTGCACCGCATCCAGCGCTTCGACCACGCCCTGCACGCGGGGCTGGACTGGGCGGCGGCGAGCGAGGCACCGCCGCGCCACGAGATCCACGACAGCGACATCGGGGTGATCGGCGCGTCCCGCACCGGCCGGGCCTACATCCGGATGGTGCGGGCGATGGGGGCGCGGGTGCGCGTCTTCGACCCGTTCCTCTCCGACACGGACGCCCGGGAGCTCGGGGTGGAGTCCGTCCCGCTGGAGGCACTGCTCACCGGAAGCAGGATCGTGGCCGTGCACGCGCCGATCACCGAGGAGACCCACCGGATGCTCGGCGCCCGGCAGCTGGCGCTGATGCCGGACGGGGCCGGTCTGGTGAACACCGCCCGGTCGTGGCTGGTCGACGAGGAGGCGCTGCTGGCCGAACTGACCACCGGGCGGCTGGACGCGGCGATCGATGTCTTCGACGCCGAGCCACTGCCCGTCGGCCACCCCTTCCGCTCCCTTCCGAACGTGCTGCTCACCCCGCACCAGGCGGCCGGCAGCGTCGAGTGCCGGCAGCGGCTCGGCGCCAGCGCCGTCGACGAGGTGCTGCGCCTGCTCGCGGGGCGTCCGCCGGTCCACGCCGTCACCGCCGACGCCCTCGTCCGGCTGCGCTGACCGCCCCCGTACCGACATCCCCGTACCCGACAGGAGATCCATCCTTCATGCGACTGATGCGCACAGGCGAGCCGGGGCGTGAGCGCCCGGTGCTCCTCTCCCCCGAGGGCCGCCACTACGACCTGTCGGGCGTCACCGACGACATCGACGGCGCGTTCCTCGCCGCGCTGGCCGACGACCCGCGCCTGGTCCCCGCGGAGACGGAGCTGCCGGAGACCGACATCACCGGTCAGCGGATCGGCGCCCCGGTGGCCCGGCCCTCCGCGCTCCTGTGCATCGGGCAGAACTACGCGGCCCACGCCGCCGAGTCCGGTGCCGCGCCCCCCGAGCAGCCGATCCTCTTCTACAAGTCGCCGAACACGGTCGTCGGCCCCTACGACGACGTGCTCATCCCGCGCGGCTCGAAGAAGACCGACTGGGAGGTGGAACTGGCCGTCGTCATCGGCCGCCGGGCCTCCTACCTGGACTCCCCCGCCGACGCCGCCGCCCACATCGCGGGCTACGCCGTCAGCAACGACGTCTCCGAGCGGGCCTTCCAGCTGGAGGAGTCGGGCGGCCAGTGGTCGAAGGGCAAGAGCTGCGCCACGTTCAACCCGCTGGGCCCGGTGCTGGTGACGGCGGACGAGGTCGGTGACCCGCAGCGGCTGCGCCTGCGCAGCCGGGTCAACGGGGAGCCACGGCAGGACTCCTCCACCGAGGACATGATCTTCGGGGTGGCGCACCTGGTGCACCACCTGTCGCAGTACCTGGTGCTCGAACCGGGCGACGTCGTCAACACGGGTACGCCGCAGGGCGTGGCCCTGTCCGGCCGCTTCCCGTACCTGGGCCCCGACGATGTGATGGAGATCGAGATCTCCGGGCTGGGGCGGCAGCGCAGCGTCTGCCGGCCCGCGTGACCGGCCCCGGCGGGCACACGCCCGGGGGGCCCGGGCCCCGCCGTCACGCACCGCGCCCGCCCCGCGGCGGTGCGCGGGGCGGGCGCGGTGTCGGCGTGGGTCAGGCGGGCGTGATGTTCTCCGCCTGCGGGCCCTTCTGGCCCTGGGTGACGTCGAAGTTCACCTTCTGGCCCTCCTGGAGCTCACGGAAGCCCTGCGCCGCGATGTTCGAGTAGTGGGCGAAGACGTCCGGGCCGCCGCCGTCCTGCTCGATGAAGCCGAAACCCTTTTCCGAGTTGAACCACTTGACGGTTCCACTGGCCATGCCGCCCTCCAAGGGGACTCGATGTCGGTCTTCCGCACCGTGCGGGAGCCGGAGGTGATCGCCCTGGTCCGCGGAGGCCTGAACAGCAGAATCGTCCGTGAACCTGCGCTCACGGACGGCGGGTGCTTCGGAACCATGACAGCTGGCCCCGAGGCTACACCGGCTCTCCCGCCACCGCGGTGAGGACGACCACGTGGCGTGTGTCCCGGCGCGGAGCGCGGCCGGTGCCCCGCCGAGGGCTACGGTCCGGTCGGCGAGCGGGACCCCCGGCGGGCCCGGAGGAACTCGACGGACAGGGGGACGACGGAGAGCACGACGATCGCGATGAGGATCATCTCGATGTGCGCCCGGACGAAGGCGATCTGCCCCAGGAAGTAGCCGAGCAGGGTGACTCCGGCGCCCCAGAGGACGCCTCCGGCCAGGTTGAACAGGAGGAAGGTGCGGTAGTGCATGCGGCTGACCCCTGCCACGATCGGCGTGAAGGTGCGCACGACGGGCACGAACCGGGCGAGCACGAGGGAGCGGGCGCCGTACTGCGCGAAGAAGGTGTTCGCCTTGTCCACGTTCTCCTGTTTGAACAGGCGTGAGTCGGGGCGCCGCATGAGCGCGGGGCCCGCCTTCCGGCCGAAGGCGTACCCCGCCTGGTCGCCGAGCACCGCCGCGACGGCGATGAGCACGATGACCAGCCACAGCGGCTGGGTGAGGTACCGGTGTCCGGCGGCCAGCAGCCCGGTGGTGAAGAGCAGGGAGTCGCCCGGGAGGAAGAAGCCGATCAGGAGTCCGGATTCGGCGAAGACGACGACCAGGACGCCGATGAGGCCGAACGTCGAAATCAGGTGGTTCGGGTCCAGCCACTGCGGGCCCAGTGCGAGAGGGGTCACGGGTGTTCTCGTTCCTTCTGTGCGGACGGCGCTGATCCTGCGGGGCGGACCGGACGTCAGGCGTGCAGGACGCCGGCGCCCAGGAGCGCGAGGAGCAGGCTCCCGATGACGAGCCGGTAGACGACGAAGGCGTTGAAGGTGTGCTTGGCGACGAACTTCAGGAGCCAGGCGATCGAGGCGTAGGCGACGGCGAACGACACGGCCGTGCCGACGATCAGGGGCGCCGCGTCCGCTCCGGCGCCCACCGCGTCCTTGAGCTCGTAGATCCCGGCTCCGGTGAGGGCGGGGATGCCGAGGAAGAAGGAGAGGCGGGTGGCCGCGACCCGGTCGAGGTCGAGGACGAGGGCGGTGGACATGGTGGCGCCGGAGCGGGAGAAGCCGGGGAAGAGGAGGGCGAGGATCTGTGAGGATCCGACGAGCATGGCGTCCTTGAAGGTGGTGTCGCCCTCGCCGCGGGTGTGGCGGCCCACCCGGTCGGCCGCCCACATCAGACCGCTGCCGACGATGAGGGATCCGGCCACCACCCAGAGCGAGGCCAGTGATCCCTCGATCAGCGGTTTGGCCGCGAGGCCGACGACGACGATGGGGACGGTGGCGTAGACGACCCACCAGGCGAACCGGTAGTCGTGCTGGTCCCGCTGGTCGCGGTGGACCAGGCCGCGGCCCCACGCGGAGACGATCCGGGTGATGTCCTTGAAGAAGTAGACGAGTACGGCGGCGATCGCCCCCACCTGGATGACCGCGGTGAAGGCGACCACGGCCTTGTCACCGACCGGGATGCCCATCAGCCCCTCGGTGATCTTCAGGTGGCCGGTGGAGGAGACGGGCAGGAACTCCGTCACCCCTTCCACCACCCCCAGGACGACGGCCTGCCCGATGCTGATGGCGCTCATGTGTCACTACCTCGGGTCGATCGGACGGCGCGCGGCGAGCGGCACCGTTGGACGTGTGCGCGCCGGGCCGCGACGGCGGGAAGCGCGGCGGCCGGGCCGGAGAGCCCGTTCGCCGTCCCCGCCCGGGCCCCGGCCGGGCACGTGATCCGCACCACGTGTCCCGGGCCCTGGGCGCCCTGCCACCGGTCACGACGGCTCACCGCCCCGGCCTTCGGCGGCCTGCGGGCCGTACGGGTGCCCCCCCGTCCGCGCCCTCCGTGCCGGAGTCCGCGGTGCCCGGCGGGCACCGGTGGCCTCGGAGTGGGGGACCATGGAGGGACATCCTGTCGTCGGGCGGGTCGGGAAGGGGCGGCGCGTGGCGCTGGACATGGGCATGGAGGGCCGCGTCACCGGCTCTATCTTCTATGCGCGCATAGAAGATAGCTTCGACTGTAGAGGACGAACGGAAGGCGGCCAAACATGAGCGCGCAGGAACGGCGTCCCGGCTTCGCGGGACTCCGCCGCGCCAACGGTGTCCTGGAGGCGGAGATGGTGGCCCTCCTCCAGTCCGCGGCCGGGCCCCTGACACCCGGCGAGGTGGCGGAGCGGCTCGGCACCGGACTCGCGCACACCACCGTGTCCACCACGCTGGCCCGTCTGCACACCAAGGGCGTCCTGCACCGGACCCGGCAGGGCCGTACGCACGCCTACTCCCCGGTGACGGACGAGCCGGGTCTCACCGCCCGGCAGATGCACCAGGTGCTGGAACGCGACCCCGACCGGGCGTCGGTCCTCACCCGGTTCGTCGACGACCTGTCCGACGACGACGAACAGCTCCTGCGCCGTCTGCTCGGCACCGACGAGTAGGGCGAGGAACCCCGCGATGCGACTGGCCGTCTACCTGCCGCTCCTCTTCCCCGTCCTCGCCGCACCGGCCGCCGGGCCTCTGGCACGGCGGCTGGAGCCGCGCCTGGCGACCTGGCTGCTGACGGCCGCCGGTCTCCTGCTGGCGGCCGGCAGCACGGCGGTGCTCGGCCTGCTGGCCCTGGCCGGCCTGGTACGCGTCCCGCTGATCGCCTCCCTGAAGGAGCTCTCCCCCGCGGCCGTGGCGCGTCACGACCCGGCGACCGCGCCGGTGGCCCTGGCCGCGGGCGCCCTGCTCGTCGCCGTCTGCTGCGCCGCGGCGGCCGTCGCCCGCAGCAGGGTGTCGGCCCTGTGGGCGTCGGCGCGCGACGCGGCCTGCCTGCCGGGCCGCGACCCGGTCCATGTGACCGAGAACGCCGGCGCCGAGGCCTACACGATGCCCGGTCTGCCCGGGCGCATCGTCGTGTCCACGGGCATGCTCGCCGCCCTCGACCCGCGTGAACGCGAGGTCCTCCTCGCTCACGAACACGCCCACCTGCGCCATCACCACTACGCCTTCGTCACACTCACGCACCTGTCGGCGGCGGCCAACCCCCTCCTGCGCCCCCTCACGACCGCCGTCGCCTACACGGTGGAGCGCTGGGCCGACGAACAGGCCGCAGACACCGTCGGCGACCGCGGCACGGTGGCCCGCACGGTGGGAAAGGCGGCCATCGCGGCGAAACGGACGCGTGGCCGCGACCGCTCCCCCGCGGGGGCCCTCGGCGTGCTCGGCAGGAGGGCGGTCGGCCCCGGTGCGGTGCCCCGCCGCGTGGCCGCCCTGCTCGCCCCGGCCCCCGGCTCCCGCCCGCTCCTCGTGCTGGCCGCCGTCGCCCTGATGGCGACCACCGGGGCCTGCATGCTCGAGGCGGTGCTCGACCTCCACCAGTTCCTGGAACTCGCCGAACTCAGGTAGCCGCGAGGACCCGGCGGCCAGGACCGCCCACGGCCGCGTACGACAGGACCGCCCCGGCCCTCCGCGCGCTGCGGAGGGCCGGGGCGGTCCTGTCACGGGGTGGCGAAGCCCGGTACCGCGTCCCCGTTCAGGGCCCACAGGGCGGCCGTGTACCAGAGGAGCGCCACGCAGACCACGAGCAGGGAGCCCGTCACCGGAAGCAGCCAGCCGGGAAGGCGCCTGCTGCGTACGACGATCACCTTCGCCACGAACGCGCCGTAGAGGACGCAGCCGGCGAAGGAGTGGACCGCGACCCGGGCGGACGTCGTCTCGATCCCGTACGTCGTGAGGCAGTGGTAGGCGATCGGCAGCGAGAGGAGGAAGGCGAGGAACCCGATCGCGCGGTGTCCCGGGCGCACCGGCCGGGGCGCCGCGCGGACACCGGGCACCCGGCCGTACATCCACAGGGCGAGGCCGACCTGGACGAGGGCGAGGGCGAGCAGCGCGGTGCCGAGCCGGGCCTTGAGGTCCACCGCGGCGCTGCCGTGGTCACCGAAGAAGCCGTTGTCGTAGACCGGCGTGTGGTGGACGCCGAAGAGGTAGATCCCGACGCCGACCGCGACCGGCACCAGGACGGCCGGCACGGCGACGGCCGCGGGAATCCTGCCGCCGCCTCCGCCGCGCCGCGGACTCGTGCCGTCCGGCCGGCTCAGCTCTCGACCTTGTTGCCCTTGGCGTCGAGGACGTACCACTCGGCGCCGAACTGGTTGAGGGCCTGGCCGTTCGTCTGGCCGGGCTTCGTGTCCCCTGCGTAGTAGTACAGCGGGTGGCCGTTGTAGGTGACCTGCTCGTCACCGCCGGACCGCTTGGTCATGCCGAGCATCGCCTTGTCCACGCCGCTGCCGACACCGGCCGTCCCCTTGGTGAGGAGCGGGGGCCATGCCTTGGCGCAGGCGCCCGTGCAGTTCGACTTGTCCTTCGTGTCGGCGAGGAAGAGGTAGAGCGTGCGGCCCTTGTCGTCGACGAGGATGCTGCCGAGCTTGCCGGCGGACTTCGTGTCCACGGTGGCCGCCGCCGAGGGCGAGGCACTGGAGGAGGTGGGCCCGTTCCCCTCCCCGGAGGTGCTGCCGGAGCAGCCGGTCAGGACGGCGGCGAGCAGGAGCGAGGCGGCACACGTGGCCGCTGTGGCGGTGCGTTTCATCGAGGACTCCATGGGGGTGCGTGCGGCTGGGGCCCCATGTCTCTCCCCGCGTGCCCCCACCCGTTCACAGCGCCTTCACCAACACCACTCACCCGGCTCATCGAGGTCCGCCCGACCGTGCGCACGGGGCGCTCCGCGTCCTTCGGCCGCGCTTCCGCACCCTGTGCGGCGCGGGCGGTGCACGGGCTACTCCGGGCTCTTCGGCCCGGGGGCCTCCACCGGTGGCTCACCGAACGACGCGAGCGTCAGCGACCCCGCCACCGCCACCGCGACACCGGCGATCGCCAACCCGTTCAGGCCCTCACGCGAGCGGTCGCCGAGCCATGCCAGGCCGACCAGGGCGGGTCCGGTCGTCTCGGCGAGGACCATGCCCGCCGTCGCGACCGGGACCGAACCCCGCTGGAAGGCCGAGGTGAGGAAGAGGAATCCGGTGGCCCCGCCGGCCAGCAGGGCGTACAGCGCCGGGTCGGTGAGGATCCCGGGCAGGGCGGGGTCGTCGATCAGCCGGACGGCGATCTGGACCGCGCCGAACCCCAGACCCGCGCCGAGGCCCAGCGCCAGGGCGCGCGGCCCGGCGGGGAGACGGCCCAGCAGGGGGCCGGTGAGGAGCACCACGACCGCGGTGACCAGCAGTGCCCAGCCCAGCGCCGGGGGCGGGGCGCGGTGGCCCGGCGGGCCGGAGGCGAGGCCGGTCATCGCCAGTCCCGCGCAGACCGCGGCGATCGCCCCCCACCGGGCCGGGCTCAGCCGGATGCCGAGCAGCGGGACGGAGGCCAGGGCGGTGACCGCGAGGCTGGCGGCGAGCGCGGCTCCCGCCGCGTAGAGGGGGAGGTGGCGCAGCGCGACGATCTGGAGCAGGAATCCGGTCCCGTCGAGGGCGAGTCCGAGGAGGTAGCGCCACTGGCGCAGGGCGCGTGAGAGCAGCGCGGGGTCGAGGCCGGAGCCGGTTCCGGGTTCCGCGGCGCGCGCGGCGACGGCCTGGAGGACGGAGGCCGTCCCGTAGCAGACCGCCGAGGCGAGGGCGCAGATCATCCCGAGGAGCACGAGGGCACTGTAGAGCGGCGCAACTCACCGAGGAGGCCGTGGAGCGCGCGTACGGCTCTTCCAGCTCCTATCGTCACTTCCATGGAGCGTGCTCGGCCGGGGCGGCAGGAAGAGGGCGGTCGGGAGAGCCTGTCGCACCGTTGCTACCTGGGGGCGGTCTGGTATCTGCGGGCCGTGGCGTTCGTCAACTTCCTGGCCGCCGTCTGGGTCTCGTTCGGCAACGACCTGCGGCGGCACAACGACGACGAGTTCTTCACCCCCTATCTGCTGACGGCGGGGTTCTTCTCCGGTTCGGTCTCGCTCTTCCTCGCCGTCACGATGCGGCGCCGTAAGCGCGCGGCGTGGATCCTCAACCTCGTGCTCGCCTCCCTGACCCTGGCCCTCGCCTCCCTGGCGCTGGCGCTGCCCGTCTACCGGCAGCACGCCCAGAACTGGTTCTCGGTGGTCCTGACCGCGCTCTTCGTCGCCGCTCTGCTCGGCGGGCGGCGCGAGTTCAGGGCGAAGGGCGACCGGTCCAACCCGAAGCTGGCGGCCTCGGTCGCCGCGGGTGGTCTCCTGACGGTCTCGCTGCTCGCCGCCGCGCTGGTCACGGCGACCAACACCGACCCGGAGGCCGGGCACTCCACCTTCCTCCAGCGCTGGCACTACGGGGTCCTCCGGATGGTGTCCCTCGCCTACGACGACATCCACTTCGGGAGCATCACCACTCCCAGCTGGGCCAACGTGCTGATCAACATCATGGGTACGGCGCTGGTCCTGCTGGTCCTGTACGCGGCGTTCCGCTCCCGGCGCGTCGTCGACCCCATGACCGGGGAGGACTTCGGCCGTCTGCGCGTGCTGCTGGACCGGCACGGGGAGCGCGACTCGCTGGGGTACTTCGCGCTGCGGCGCGACAAGAGCGTCGTCTGGTCCCCATCGCGCAAGTCCGCCGTCACCTACCGCGTGGTGAGCGGGGTGTCGCTGGCCTCCGGCGACCCGATCGGCGACCCGGAGGCGTGGCCGGGCGCGATCGACCGCTGGCTCTCCCAGGCGCGCGAGCACGGTTGGGCCCCGGCCGTGATCGGCGCGAGCGAGGAGGGCGGCACGGTCTACGCCCGGCACGGTCTGAACGCCCTGGAACTGGGGGACGAGGCGATCGTCGACCTCGCCGAGTTCACCCTCGAAGGCCGGGCCATGCGGGGGGTGCGCCAGGCGTACAACCGCATCGAACGGGCGGGCTACACCGTCCGGGTGAGCCGTCACGAGGACATCCCGACAGGGGAGATGGCGGAACTGGTCCGGCTCGCGGACGACTGGCGCGACGGTGACACGGAACGCGGCTTCTCCATGGCGCTGGGCCGCCTCGGTGATCCCGAGGACGGCCGCTGCGTCATGGTGCTCTGCCACGACGGGGAGCGTCCGCTCGGCCTGCTCAGCTTCGTCCCGTGGGGCGACGACGGGCTGTCCCTGGACCTGATGCGCAGGGACCGGGACTCCGAGAACGGTCTCTTCGAGTACATGGTGCTGAAGCTGATCCAGCAGGCGGACGGGTTCGGGGTCCGTCAGATCTCCCTGAACTTCGCGATGTTCCGCTCCGTGTTCGAGCGCGGCTCCCGGCTGGGTGCCGGACCCGTACTGCGGCTGTGGCGCTCGCTGCTGAGCTTCTTCTCCCGCTGGTGGCAGATCGAGTCCCTGTACCGGGCCAACGCGAAGTACCGCCCCGTCTGGGAACCGCGGTACCTGCTCTTCGAGAAGAGCGCGGACCTGCTGCGCATCACCGTCGCGAGCGCCCGCGCCGAGGGCTTCCTGGAAGCCCCCGGCCCGCCGAAGTGGCTCAGCCGGCGCACATGAGGCGAACGGACCGCGCGCAGCGGACGCTCCGGGTGCGGCGCGACCGGATCCGGGAGGTGTGTCCGCCGGGCCGAGCGGCGGCCCTCCCCCACCGACTTCGAGGAACCGCCGGAGGAACCGCGCGATGAGAACCGCAGCCATCGCCGTACGCCGGGAATGGGGCCTCGCGTGGGGGGCCGTGCGCTCGGGGCTCGCGGAGCGGGGGTGGCGGGCGCTGACGCTGACGTCCACCGCCCTGTGCCTGATCGTCCTCTTCCAGGTGGCGCAGCGTCAGGGGAACCGGTCCTGGAGCTACCGGATCGTCGAGGACGTCGGCTTCGTGCGGGCGGTGGACTCCTGGTGGCTCGCTCTGGTGCGCACCCCCCTGTCGGTGTTCGTGCCGGCCGTCGACCTGCCGGTGTGGGGAGCCCTGGTCCAGGTGCTGGTGGTCTTCGGGATCGCGGAGATCACGCTGGGGCCGCGGCGGACGCTCCTCGTCGCGTACCTGTGCACGCTGACGGGCGTCCTGTACGCGCGGATGGGCGTCGCGATCGGCCCCGGCGGGGTGCTCGGACTCCCGGTGTCCGACGCCCAGGTCGTCGACACCGGCCCGTCGGGCGCGGTGGCCGGTCTCACGGTCTACCTCTGCCTGCGGTTCCGCGCCTGGTGCACCGGGGCCTTCGCCGTCGTGGCGCTCGTCGTCGAGGCCCTGGTCGATCCCGATCTCGCGGGCAGGGAGCACCTGGTGGCCGTCGTGACCGCGTCGGCGCTCTTCGCGTACTCGGAGCTGCGCGGCGGCTCGTCCTCGCACGGGTGACCCCTCCTCCGGACCCGGGCCCCCTGCCCGCCCCGGCCGGCCGGCGGGGCGGCCAAACGGGTCGTCCACAGGCGTGGGGCTGCGTGACTCCACCTCTACGGCGGTGAATGCGGGTCGAATACCCCTGGGATTCGGGTCCTGGACGACGCCAGGGACGGGCATCCCACCCCCGAGCGGCGGAGAGAGCCGCCCTGGCGGGCTAGGTCAGGAGATTGGTTTGGCGACTCCTCAGCTTTCCGTGGTCGTACCGTGCTTCAACGAGGCCGCCGTCATCACCGGGTTCCACTCGGCTGTCGGTGACGTCCTGGGCACGTCCGGGATCGACTACGAGATCTGCTACGTGGACGACGGAAGCACGGACCGCACGCGGGACATCATCGGCGCGCTCTGCGTCTCGGACCAGCGCGTCAGATACACGGCGCTCAGCCGGAACTTCGGCAAGGAGGCGGCGATGCTCGCCGGCCTGCGCATGTCCCGGGGCCGGGCGGTGGTCCTCATGGACGCGGACCTCCAGCACCCTCCGGGGCTCATCCCGCGGATGCTCGAACTCCACGGCCGGGGGTACGACCAGGTGATCCCCCGGCGGGACCGTGAGGGCGAGGGCGCGGCGCGCACGGTGCTGAGCCGCGGCTACTACGCCCTGGTCCGCAACCTCATGGACGTCGAGGTGCTGGACGGTGCGGGGGACTTCAGGCTGCTGTCACGGCAGGCGGTGGACACGGTGCTGTCGCTGCCGGAGAGCAACCGCTTCTCCAAGGGGATCTTCTCCTGGATCGGTTTCACGACGACCACCTTCACCTACCGGAACGCACAGCGGCTGGCGGGAAGTTCGAAGTGGGGAAGCCGCCGTCTGCTCAACTACGGCATCGACGGGCTGCTGTCGTTCAACAACCGGCCGCTGCGGCTGGCCATCCACGCGGGCCTGTGGTGTCTCCTGGCCGCGGTCGCCTACGCGGCGTGGGTGGTCTTCGACGTGGCGCTCCACGGGGCTGCTGTTCCCGGCTACGCCACCCTGCTGATGGCGGTGGTGGGGCTGGGCGGCATCCAGCTGATCACCCTGGGGATCATCGGTGAGTACGTCGGCCGCATCTACCACGAGGTCAAACGGCGCCCGCCCTTCGTGGTCAGGGAGACGGACGAGCACCCCTCCCCGAGGCCCGAGCCGCCGGAGCCCGAGGCGGCCACCTCCACGAAACGCCCGTCGACAGCACGGCAGTTCCTGACCTTCGTGGCGATCGGATTCGTCAACACCGCCGTGTACCTGGCGTTCTACGCCGCCCTGAACCCGCGGATCCCGTATCTCGCGGCGCACGTCATCGGCTACGCGGTCAGCATCGTCTGCTCCTTCCTGCTCAATTCCTGGATCACCTGCCGGACCCGCCCGACCTGGCGGGCGTTCCTCCGGTATCCGCTGTCCAGCGGCTTCAACCTCGTCGCCTCCGGGGCGCTTCTCTATGTGGCCGTCAGCCGACTCGAAATGGACAAGAATGTCGCCGCACTCGTCGCCGGAGTCCTCGTCACCCCGGTCTCCTTCCTCCTCGCCCGCTGGGCCATCAACTCCGGCCGGCGGCCGAGGCGCACCGCAGGCGGCGTGGTTCCGCACACTCCTGGCGAGCCGCGGCGCAACAAGGCCACCCTGGGCTAGCGCTGCCCGCTCGGACCGGGAGACACGCCCCGCGCCCGCGCCCGTCGGCGGGAGGGCCGACAGCGGCGTCAGCGGGTCCGGTGAGGTGCGGAGTCCGGCCGCGTTCTCCCCCCGCCTGGTCACGGCGGGTGCGGTGCTGCTGTCCCTGCTCCCGCTGGGGCTCTTCGCCGGCGCTTCCTGGTTCGCGCGCTGGGTCCGTCCGAGCGGGGACGAGTGGTGCTTCCTGCCGGTCGTGCGCGACCAGGGCTTCATGGGCCTGATGGACCAGTTCTACTTCACGGACAACGGCCGGATCGCCAACGCGGTGCTCGTCGGCTCGTACGCCGCCTACGGTGTCGCCGGCCAGCAGTGGTTCGCCGGGATCAGCACCGTCGTGATGCTGGCGCTGCTGTGGGCGTGGGCGGCGGCGCTGCTGCGGCACACGGGGTGGCGGGTGCCCCGGGGCGTCCCGCTGTTCTCGGCGGCCATGGTCCTGGCCGTCTTCTGCTTCGCCTCCACGAACACCTACAAGACCTTCTTCTGGCCGGCCTCCTCGGTCTCCCACACCTTCCCGCCGGTCCTGGCCGCCGCCGCCACGATCCCGGCGCTGCTGGCGGTCTCGCGACGGGGAAAGGCCTTCGCCGTCGCGTCGGCGTTCGTCCTCGGGGCCGTCATGGGCACGCTCTCCGAGGAGACCTCCGTGGTCGCCCTGGCCCTGCTCGCGATGACGCTGCTGCTGGACCGCGGCCTGTTTCCGGCGGGGCGGCGCGCTTTCGTGCGGGCCTGGTGCGCGGCCGCGGGGGCGGGGATCCTCGTCGGCACCGCGGTGCTCCTCACCTCACCCGGCTCACGGAACCGGCGTACGCGCCACCACGCGGACTCCATGTTCGCGCCGGAATCGCTCTCCGCCTCGCTGCGGGGGTACACGCAGGTGCTGCACACACTGGTGACGAGCTGGCAGTACGTCGCCGTGGTGGCCGTGGGGGTGCTGCTCGGGGTGCTCCTGCGCCGCGCGGACGGGGGCATCCCCCGGCCCGACCGCAGGGCGCCCCTGCTCCTGGTCGCCGCGGCGGTCGCGCTGCTGCTCTCCGGATACGTCTGCCTGGTGATCGCCTATCCGGCGTTCGGCCCCTCGGTCGCGACCTCCAACCGGCTGTGGAACGACTTCCTGTTCCCGATGGTCCTGCTGCTCGTCGGCGCGGGCGGCCTCCTCGGGAACCTGGCGGCGCGCCGCTACCGGCCGGGCGTACGGCCGCTGGCGGCGGGTGCCGTGCTCGCCTGCGTGTGTGTCACGGCCGTGCTCGCCGTGTCCCTGCGGGATCTGGAGTCGGACATGCGGGTGCGGGCCGGGGCCTGGGACCGCCAGGACCGGGAGCTGCGCGCGCGGGCCGCGGCGGGGGCGACGGTGCTGCCCTACACACCGCTCGTCATCAGCAAGATGTCGGAACCGTTCGGCAACGGGGGCAAGCGGCCGTGGCCCGCCTCGTGCGTCGCCACCTACTACCAGGTGAAGAAGGTCACGGACGGACGGCGTCCGAGCACGTGACCGTCCGGCGGGACCACCGCCACGCGGGCCGGTCCGTCACCCCGGGCGGCCGCGCGCGGTAGGGGGTCGCGGCGGCCACGGTCCGGCGGCACCCGCCCGGCGGCGTACGGGGGCGGTCGCGGGACGGCTCCGGAGCCGCGGATCCGGTGCACGGCACGGCCCCTACACTGGGAGCCTTCGGGCCCGGCCACGCGGTCCGGGCCGGACGGGAGACGATGGTGACAGCAGGGGACTCCGGCGATCCGCCCGCCGAGGTACTGGCGGACGCGGCGGCGGCGTTCGGGCTGCTGGCGTCGCCCCCGCGCCTGCACATCGTGTGGGCCCTCGCGGAGGGCGAGAGCGATGTGAGCGGACTCGCCCAGCGCGTGGGCGGAGCTCTGCCGGCGGTGAGCCAGCACCTGACGAAGCTGAAGCTCGCCGGCCTCGTACGTTCCCGGCGGGAGGGGCGGCGGCAGGTCTACTTCGTCGACGACGCCGACGTGGTGACCGTGGTGCGGCTGATGATCGGCCAGCTGACCGACCGTGCCGCGCACGCCCCGGCCCCCCGCCTCCGTGACCTCGGTGCCTGAGACAGCGGCGGCCGGCGCTACCGACACCGCGGGTCCGTGGGCACCCCGGCCGACGGGCACGGACCTCCGGCCGGGCGACGGGCCTCCGCACTGGCCCGCGCTCACCTCCCTCCAGATACTGCGGCGCCTGGAGAGCGGGCCCCGCGGCCTCGTCGAGGCGGAGGCGGCGGAGCGGCTCGCCCGGTTCGGCGAGAACACGGTGCCGCCGTGGCGCGCGGCCTCCTGGCCGCGCCGCCTGACCGGAAGCCTGCGGGATCCGTTCACCGTGGTGCTGCTGTGTCTGGGACTGGTCTCGGCCACGGTGGCGGCCTGGGCCACCGCGAGCGTGATCCTCTCCCTGGTGGTGGTCAGCTGTGTGCTGCGGGCGGGCGGGGAACGCCGTGCCGACCGGTCGGTGGCCGCGCTGCGGAAGCTGGTGGCGACCACGGCGACGGTGCTGCGGCGCGCGGACGAGGACGCGGCGCCCCGGTCGCGGGAGATCCCGGTCGACGAGCTGGTGCCGGGCGACGTGATACGTCTGGGCCCGGGTGACCTGGTCCCCGCCGACGTGCGGCTGCTGCGCGCGAGCGGCCTGACCGTGCACCAGGCGCCGCTGACGGGCGAGTCGGCGCCGGTGGCCAAACACCCCGTGGACGCGCCGGAGCCGGGGGGCGGACTGTTCGACGTGCCGCAGCTGTGCTTCCAGGGCAGCAGCGTGGCGTCGGGCAGCGGTACCGCGGTCGTCGTGTCCACCGGGGCGCAGACCCGCTTCGCCGCCACCCAGAGCGGCCCGGGGCGGCGCGTGCCCAGCGCGTTCGACCGGTCGGTGCACGGCATCTCCTGGGTCCTCATCCGCTTCATGCTGCTGACCCCGCCGCTGGTGCTCATGGCCAACGCGGCGCTGCGCGGCCGGGGCTTCGAGACGCTGCCGTTCGCGGTGGCGGTCGCGGTCGGCCTCACCCCGGAGATGCTGCCGGTCATCGTCACCACCGCCCTGGCCCGCGGGGCGTCGCTGCTCGCCCGGGACCACAGGGTGATCGTCAAGCGCCTGCCCGCGCTGCACGATCTCGGCGCGGTCGACGTGCTGTGCCTCGACAAGACGGGCACCCTCACCCAGGACCGGCCGGTCCTGCACCACGCCCTGGACGTGCACGGCCGTCCGGATCCCGAGGTGCTGCACTGGGCCGGCGTCAACGCCTGGTGGACGCTCCAGCTGGCCGACCTGCCCGCCCCGGACGTCCTGGACGAGGCGATCCTGGACGCCGTCGGTGAGGAGGGGCCGCCGGGGTACGAAGGCGTGGCCGCGCTGCCCTTCGATCCGGTACGGCGCCTCTCCACCGCGGTCGTACGCCGCCCGGGCCGCCTCGGTGTCCACACGATGGTCGTCAAGGGCGCCCCGGAGGACGTGATCGAGCGGTGTGCGCTCGGCGAGGACGAGCGGTCCCGGCTGCTGGCGCTCGCCGCGCGGGAGGCGCGGAGCGGCCTGAGGCTCCTCGCGGTCGCCGTCTGCGAACGGCACGCCCGCACGCGTGACTACACCCCGGCCGACGAGCGGGGCCTGACCCTCGTCGGCTTCGTCGCCCTGCGCGACGCGCTCGCGCCGACGGCGGCGGACGCCCTGAAGGTCTTCGCGGACCGGGGAGTCACGGTCAAGGTCCTCACAGGCGACCACCCGGGGACGGCGGCCCGTGCCTGCGGGGATCTCGGGCTCGACCCCGGCGACGTCGTCGCCGCCGACACCATCGACGCCCTGACCGACGACCAGCTCGCGGACCTCGCCCGCCGCACCACCGTCTTCGCGCGCTGCGCTCCCGGGCACAAGGCCCGGATCATCTCGGCGCTGCGTGCCGACGGGCACACCACGGGGTTCCTCGGCGACGGCGTCAACGACCTGCCGGCGCTCCACGCGGCGGACGTCGGCCTCTGTCCGCGCGACGCCGTGGACGTCGCCCGCGAGAGCGCCGACGTGGTCCTGGCCGAGAAGGACCTCACGGCCATCGCCCACGCGATCACCTCCGGCCGGCACAGCAGCGTGAACATCGCCACCTATCTGCGCATCACGCTCTCCTCGAACCTCGGCAACGTGATCGCGATGCTGGCGACCGGCCTGATGCTGCCCTTCCTGCCGATGCTCCCGGCGCAGATCCTGGTCCAGAACCTGTGCTTCGACGCCGCCCAGCTCGCCTTCGCCTTCGACCGGCTCCACCCGGCCTCGCTCCGCGCGCCGACGGTGCTCCAGCCCCGCAACTTCCTCCGCTTCATCACCGGCTTCGGGCTGCTCGGCGCGGCGGCCGACCTGGCGACCTTCGGTGTCCTCGCCCTCGCCCTGCACGACGCGGCCGGTTCGGCCCAGGCCGCCTTCCACTCCGGGTGGTTCACGGAGAACCTCCTCACCCAGGCACTGGTGATGCTGCTGCTGCGCACCGGGCGCCGCACCGCCGAGGGCCGCACCGGGAGCCCGGTCCGCTGGGCCGCGGCGGGGCTCGCCGTCATCGGCATCCTGCTGCCGCTCTCCCCGCTCGGCCCGCTGCTGGGCATGACCGCGCTGCCGGCCCTGTACTACCCGCTGCTCGCCGCGGTCCTCGCGCTGTACACGGGGGCGCTGGCGGTCGCCCGCTCCCGGTACGACCGGCAGGCCACCGGGCGGTAGGGGTCGTTCCACCGCCCGGTGCGGGTGTCCCGCGGTCCCGCGCGGCGGGGCCGGATCATCCGTAGGAGAGCCCGGCGCAGAGGTCGTCGTCCGCGGCACGGGAGCTCTCGGCGACCTCGGCGGGCACCTCGGAGGGCGCCGGGGACGCCGTGGCCGACTCCCCGCCGGAGGGTGCGGCGGCGGCCTGGTCCGCGTAGGTCTGCCCGAGTACGACGTCCAGGCCGTCGGCGCCGGAGCGGAGCTCCCCGGTGCCCAGGAGCCGGGCCAGGGTCTCGGCGTCCTTCTTGCGGCCGGGACCGTACTCGATGACCGTGGTGCGGTGGTCCTGGCCGCTCGCCGTGGACGTGCCGGTGACGGTGACGCCCGCGGCTTCCAGGGCGTCCGCCGCGCGGGCGGCGAGGCCGGTGACCTGGGTGCCGTTGTGCACGGTGACGGAGATGCCCTCGCCCGAGACCTGCTCGTCCGCGTCCGGCGAGGCGGTGGCGTCCTTCTCCTTCTTCTTGCCCGTGCCGCCGGCGTCCTGGCCGTCGAGGGTGCGGTCGGCCCTCAGGGCGGCCCAGAGCGCCCCGGCGTCCGGCTCGACGATCGCGACGCGCGCACCCTCGTACCGCCAGGGGATGGTGACGAACCGGGTGTCGTTCAGGTCGATGTCCTTCAGCGACATCGCGAAGGAGACCAGCTTGTCGGCGGACCCGAGGCCGGGGTCGACGGTCATGGACGTGGTCGCCGCGTCCGCGAGGGGCAGCAGCTTCGTGGGGGTGAGCCCGTCGCTCTTCACCTTCTTCAGCAGACTGCCGACGAACGCCTGCTGCCGTTTGATGCGGCCTATGTCGGATCCGTCGCCGATGCCGTGCCGGATGCGTACGTAGTCCAGGGCCTTCTGGCCGGAGACGGTCTGCACCCCCTCGGTGAACAGGCGCTTGCCGCGTGTGGCGCGGTTGGGGTTCAGGTCCTGCTGGTAGATGTCCTGCGGCACGCACACCTCCACACCGCCGACGACGTCCGTCAGCTCCGAGAAGCCCTTGAAGTCCACGACGACGGTGTGGTCGACGCGCAGTCCGGTGAGCTTCTCGACGGTGTTCTGGGTGCAGGCGGGGTTGCCCTCGGCCGTACTCCCCACGGTGTACGCCTCGTTGAACATGGCCTGGCGCCTGGTCTCGGTCCAGCTTCCGTCGGGCAGCTTGCACGGCGGTATGTCGAGCAGCGTGTCGCGGGGGATGGAGACGGCGACCGCGTGCTGCCGGTCGGCGTAGACGTGGAGCAGGAACGCGGTGTCGGAGCGGCCGATGTCGTTCTTGTCGCCGCCTCCGAGGTCGCTGTTCCCGCCGGTCCTCGCGTCCGACCCGATCACCAGGACGTTCTGTCCGTCGGACGCCGCGTCGGGCCGGTCGTCGGAGATGCCGTCCGCGCCGAAGGTGTCGATGTTGCCGTTGAGCCTGAGGTACGCCCAGCCCGCGCCCGCGGTCAGCAGGACGAGCAGGGACACCGCCGTGGCCAGGACGATCCGTATCCGGCTCCGCCCCGGCCGCCTGCCGGAGGCCTTGGTCCTCGTGCTCCGGCGCGCGGTCGTCCCCGCCCGGTGACTGCCTGTCATCTGTGCGCCCTCATTCGTCCGGCTGCGGCGAAGGGGACGACTGAACCCGCCCCAAGCTTGTACAGTTGCGCAATCTAGCAATCTTTAGTGGCGTGCGTCGCACCTGGCGGCGCACCCCCGCACCGGCGAGAGAAAGGACGTGGTGGCAATGCTCCGCAACGGACTGGAACCCTGGCACCTGTTGATCCTGGCGATCGTGGTCATCATGCTGTTCGGGTCGAAGAAGCTGCCGGACTCCGCACGCGCGCTGGGCCAGTCCCTGCGGATCCTCAAGAGCGAGACGAAGGCCATGAAGGAGGACGGCGCGACACCCGCCGCCGCCCCGGCCGCGCAGTCCGCCCCGGCCGACCCCGCCGCGGCCCGGACCGCGCAGACCGCGCCCGGCGACGCGGCCCCGCTCCACCCGGTGGCGCCGGAGGGCACGACCCAGGCGCGATGACCGCGCGCCCCGGGCGGGCACGTCAGGGGCTGGCGGCGTCGAAGCCGTAGCGGAGCGGCTCGCCCCGCACCTGCGGGTCACGGCGGTAGACGTACAGCGCCTCCACCCGCACCCGGGCCGGCGGCTCCTCCACCTCGCAGGGGCAGGTCACCTGGACCACCCCGGGCCGGTCGGCGACCCTCATCCGCAGTCCGTCGGCCGGCCCGCCGTCCAGTACCGCCACTTCCCACACCGTCGCACCGTCTCCAGTCATGCACATCACTTTAATAGTTGCGCATGTTCTAAACTATCGTGAAGTCCGTCACGCCGGGACCGCCCGCCCTCAGGGCGTCCGGCACCGTCTCGACTCGGGAGAAGCAGCGCACATGGGCGTCAGCCTCACCAAGGGCCAGAACGTCGTCCTCAGCCAGGACGGCACTCCACTCGCCGACGTCACCGTCGGCCTGGGCTGGGACGCCCGGCCTACCGGCGGCGCCGACTTCGACCTGGACGCGTCGGCGATCGTGTGCGGCCCGGACCTGAAGGTCGTCTCCGACTCCCACTTCGTCTTCTACAACAACCTCACGAGCCCCGACGGCGCGGTCCGGCACACGGGCGACAACCTCACCGGCGAGGGCGAGGGCGACGACGAGCAGATCCTCATCGACCTCGACCGGCTCGGCGAGGAGACCGGACAGGTGGTCTTCGCCGTGTCCATCCACGCCGCCGAGGAGCGCGGCCAGAACTTCGGCCAGGTCGACGAGGCCTTCATCCGGGTCGTGGACAACCTCACCGGCCGGGAGATGTGCCGGTACGAGCTCTCCTACGACGCCGCCGGGGAGACCGCGATGGTCTTCGGCGCCCTGTACCGCAGGGGCGGCGAGTGGAAGTTCCGCGCCATCGGCCAGGGTTACGCCTCGGGGCTGAGCGGCATCGCCACCGACTACGGCGTGAACGTCGGCTGATCCCGCCGCCCGCGGACAGGGCCGACGGCCTCAGCCCGCGCGGCCCCGCCGCCGCGGCTCAGGTCGTGTCCGGGTCCACCGGGGGACGCCCGGCCGCCGCACCCTCCCCGCCCTTGCGCAAGGAGACGGGCTCCTCCGCACCACCGGCCGGCTCCCCCGCCGGACGGGGCCGGTCCGAGGGGGAGCCCGCGGCCGGCTCCGCACCGGCCGCTCCCCGTACGGCGTCCACGACCTCCTCCAGCTCCGGGCGCGGGTCCAGGGCGTCGCGGACGGCGCCGAGCCCCAGGCCGTCGCCGTCCAGCACGTGCTTGCGCACGAACGTCCGCGGGTTCAGGTCCTCGAACTCGAAGTTCTCGAACTCCGGCCCCAGCCCCGTCCGCACCTCGTTCTTCGCGTTCTCGGAGAACTCCCGGAACTTCCGGACGAACGCGGACACGGTCCTGATCGCCTCGGGCAGCTTGTCCGGGCCGAACAGCACGAGGGCCAGGATCACGAGCGTGACCAGTTCCAGGAATCCCACATCGGAGAACACGCCGCCGCCTCCCGGGCCGCCGTGGCCCTCGTACCGCCAGGGCCGCCACAGCCGTCATCGATAGTTTCAAAGTTGCGCAATCGATGGAACCATAGTGGCCGCTCCGGCGTTGGACCGGATGACGACACAGAACCACAGCAATGGAGGAACACTCGTGGGAGTCAGCCTGTCCAAGGGCGGCAACGTATCGCTCAGCAAGGAGGCCCCCGGCCTCACCGCCGTGACGATCGGGCTCGGCTGGGACGTGCGCACCACCACCGGTGCCGATCACGACCTCGACGCCAGCGCCCTCCTGTGCACCGAAGCCGGCAAGGTCGTCTCCGACCGGCACTTCGTGTTCTACAACAACCTGAACAGCCCGGACGGTTCGGTCCAGCACACCGGCGACAACCTCACCGGCGAGGGCGAGGGCGACGACGAGTCCATCAACGTGGACCTGGGCTCCGTGCCCGCCGAGGTCGCGAAGATCGTCTTCCCGGTCTCCATCCACGACGCGCCCGCGCGCGGCCAGAGCTTCGGCCAGGTCCGCAACGCCTTCATCCGGGTGGTCAACCGGGCCGACAACGTCGAGCTGGCCCGTTACGACCTGAGCGAGGACGCCTCGACGGAGACCGCCATGGTCTTCGGCGAGCTGTACCGCCACGGCAGCGAGTGGAAGTTCCGCGCGGTGGGCCAGGGCTACGCCTCCGGTCTGGCCGGCATCGCGGCCGACTTCGGCGTCAACATCTGACGCCGCACCCGGGCGTCCGTACGACGCGCGGGCGAAGGCGAGCACGGGGGCACCCCTCCCGGGCTCGCCTTCCGTCGTACGGGGCGTCTGTCGGGGGCCCCGGGTGCGACGCACCACTGGAGCCCTGTGGGCGGAACTGCCGCCGCCTCCTCGGCCCCGCCCTCGACAGGCTTCGGGCGCGGCCGGGCGGCCGCGTCCAGGGTTGCCTCCGGGAGCGGTAGGGGTCCGGGTCGGGGAACCTTCCCGGAGCGGTGGGACGCCCGTGTCCTGGGAGACCTTCCGGGAGGGTGGAGCAGCCATGCGGCAGGTGGCCTCCGGAACGGCAGGGCCTCCGTGCCGAGGGTGGCCTTCCGGAACGGCGGGACGTCCGTGCCGAGGGGGTGTCCATACGGAGCACCGGGGCGGCCGTGCCCCGGGTGGCTTCCGTACGAGCCCCGGCGCCGGGCCCTCGTGTCCTGGGACCGGCCGGGGCCCGTGGTCTACGCTGCCCGTGTTCCCCGTCCCGTGGCAGGGCTCGGCGCATCTCCGAGGAGAGCGCGTCCCTTGTCGGCCCCCGCAACGGCCCCCCGTGGTTCCGGCCGGTTGGCACGGCAGGGGCCGGGGTATCGGGCTGCGGAGCACCGCGTACTCGTGCCGTCGCCCGCCCTTCGTCCCGGAGGAGCCCTGTTGAACACGTCACCGGCGGACCCCGCGCCCGGCCGCCCGCACCGGATGGACCCCTCCGGTGGCTGCCCGCACGCGGCCAACGCCCGTCTGCTGTCCCGGGGCGCGGTCACCGAGGTGGTCCTGCCCGGCGAGGTGAAGGGCATGGCGGTCCTGGGCCATGCCGCTCTCAAGGAGTTCCTGGCGCACCCCGACGTCGCCAAGGACGCGCGGCACTTCGCGGCGCTCCAGGCGGGCGAGATCCCGGACGGCTGGCCGTTGGGGGCGTTCGCGACAGTACAGGGGATGACCACCGCCGACGGGGACGACCACCGGCGGCTGCGGGCCCTCATGAGCAAGGCTTTCACCACCCGCCGTGTGGAGGAACTACGCCCGCGTGTCGAGGCGTTGACGGCCTCGCTGCTGGACGGTCTCGAACGCGCCGCCGCCGCCGGTGGCGGTGTCGTCGACCTCCGTGCGCACTTCGCGCTGCCCCTGCCCATGGGCGTCATCGGTGAACTGCTGGGGGTGGACGCCGCGCACCACGACCGGCTGCACGCCCTGTCCAGCCGCATCGTCGCCACCGACACCGGCCCCGCGGAGGCGACGGCGGTCAACCGGGAGATGGTGGAGGTGCTCGTCGCGGTCGCGGCCGCCCGGCAGGAGGACCCGGGGGACGACCTGATCAGCGCGCTGATCGCGGCCCGGGACGAGAACGGCGACCGGCTCGGCCCGCACGAGCTGATCGGCACGCTGATGCTCACGATCATCGCCGGGCACGAGACCACGCTCAACCTGATCACCAACGCCGTGCGCGCCCTGTGCACCCACCGGGATCAGCTCGACCTCGTCCTGGCGGGCGGGGCGAGCTGGGCCGACGTGGTGGAGGAGACGCTGCGCTGGGACAGCCCGGTCAGCTACTTCCCGTTCCGCTACCCGACCCGCGACCTGACGTTCGACGGGACGGTGATCCCCCGGGGCACCCCGGTGCTCGCCGGATACTCCGCGGCGGGCCGCGACGTGACGGCCCACGGTCCCGACGCCGGGCGTTTCGACGTCACCCGCGACCACGCGACCCGGCACCTCTCCCTCGGCCACGGTGCGCACTACTGCATGGGCGCACCGCTGGCCCGGCTGGAGAGCGTCGCCGCGCTCGGTCAGCTCTTCGCCCGCTTCCCCTCGCTCGATCTCGCCGTCCCGGAGGCCCGACTCCCCCGCCTCGCCTCGTTCGTCGGCAACAGCGTGCGGGCGTTGCCGGTGCGCCTGAACGACTGAGGGCTCTCCGTGACAGCCGGGAAGGGCCTGGCTGCCCCTGATCCCACTGCCGGCGGATCCGTGCCGCTGTCCTACGAGCCCCTCACCTGACGTCCGTACCCGATGAAGGGAAACCGAATGAGCACATCGCAGGAGAACCAGGGTCGCTTCGCGCGCCGCACGGTCATCGCGGTCGGCGCGACGGGACTGGCGGCCGCCGCTCTCGCCGCGTGCGGGGGCGGATCGGAGGGGCAGGGCGGTACGGACGCCTCCGAACCGGCCGGCAAGGGCGACGGCGCGGACGGTGGCGCGCCCCTCGCCGCGACCGCCGACATCCCGGAGGGCGGAGGTGTGGTCTTCGCCGACGAGGGAGTGGTGGTGACTCAGCCGAAAGCCGGGGAGTTCAAGGCGTTCTCGTCGAAGTGCACCCATCAGGGCTGCGCGGTGAGGGGCGTCGCCGACGGTGTCATCACCTGCCCGTGTCATGACAGTACGTTCGACGCGGCGACCGGCGAGGCGACCGGAGGCCCGGCGACCCTGCCGCTTCCGGAGAAGCGGATCCGGGTGGAGGGCGGCTCCATCACCCTGGCGTGAGCGTCGGGGCCATCGTGTGATCCCGTGCGAGGCCCGTGATTCCGTAACCGGACGGGCCCCTGGAAGGCATCCCGTGGGCGTCGGCGAACGACCTGGCCGTCGGGGGCGCGACGACCGGGCGGAACGGAACGTCGGCCTGACGCGACCGCGCACCTGCCACGCCTCACGGTCTCCCCCGCCGGCACGCCCCACGCCGGCGGGCTGTCCTACGCGGCACCTCCTGGCCGGCTCCGCTCCCCGGTCCGGCTCCCCGCACGCTCCGAGGGGCGCCGTGGTGGTGCACGGCGGGACGGCGTACGGCGAACTGCGCGGCAGGAACGCGGGAACTGGCCGACGGGGGCCATTTCGTCGGCGAGTACCCCCGCACGGGGGGCGAGCGCCCTGCCGAACCGGACTCCGGAAAGCGGCTGTTCGCGGCGGAGTACGCGACCGGAATCGGGCGTCGGTGCCGCACGGCGTACGACGTGCAAGGCTGCGCCGGACCCGACAAGCCGTCAGACAGCACGGTCCGCCATGGCCGTGGACACCGCACCGCACGGCCCGCCAGGCCGCCACGTTCGTGGGACGTGAGGCCGCGGGACATCAGATGGCTGTCCGGCCGCCCGGCTCAGGGGATCCGCGGACGCCGCACCCGATCCGCAGGCTCCGGGGCCGGCATGTGCGGTGTCCGCCTCGCGGGCTCAGTGAACAGGCGTGTGCAGCGCCCGGCCCGCGGATCTCAGGGCCTCCACCGCAGCCCTGATGGACGGCCTGCGGTCCGCGTCCGTGCGCCACACCGCGTGGACGTGCCGTCGCATCGGCTGGCGGACCGGCACCAGGCGCACCCCTTCGGGCACCGGCCCCCGGCCCAGCCGAGGCGCCACGCAGACACCGAACCCCGCTGCGATCAGGGCGAGTTGGGTGTGGTGTTCGCCCGCCAGATGGGCGATCCGGGGCTCGATCCCCTTGGAGCGCAGGGTGAACATCAGCCAGTCGTAACAGAATTCACCCTCCGGCCAGGACACCCAGTCGTCGTCGGCGAAGTCCTCGATGTCGGCCTCGGCCCGGTCCGCGTGGGGATGGTCGGCGGGCATGGCGATGTCGGGCGCGTCGTCGAGGAGTCCGGCCTTGGCCAGCCCCCCGGGCACGGGCAGGCGCTTGTTGCTCCAGTCGAGCACCACGGCGAGATCGACGTCACCCCGGAGAACCGCGCGGATGCCGCCCTCCGGTTCCAGCTCGGTCGTGCGCACCCTGAGTTCGGGGTGCTCCGCGCGCAGCGTGGTCAGGGCCGCCGGGAACAGTCCGCGGGCGGCCGTCGGGAACGCGGCGAGCCGGACCTCGCCCACCACCTGGCCCCGCTGGGCCTCGATGTCGGACTGCGCGAGCTCCACCTGCGAGAGGATCTTCGCGGCGTGGTCGGCGAGCAGCCGGCCGGCGTCGGTGAGGCGCACACCCCGCCCGTTCCTGGCCAGGAGCTGCTGCCCCACCTCGCGTTCCAGTTTGGCCATCTGCTGGGAGACGGCCGAGGTGGTGACGTGAAGGCCGTCGGCCGCCCCGCCCACCGAGCCGTGCCGGGCCAGGGCATCCAGCGTCCGCAGGCGTTCCAGATTCAACATGTAAGCGATGCTACGCCAGCGCACCAATAAACTTTCACTTGTCCTACGAGGTCGTGCTCGCCATGGTGGTCACATGAGCGCTCCCGCCACACCGAGAACCCCGTCCCCCTCACCCGGCACCTCCCCACCCGCCCCTCCGGAGCGGCGACGGGCCGTCGACTGGCGTGTCCGCTTCGCGGCGCTCTCGCTCATCTGGGGCTTCAGCTTCCTGCTGATCAAGGTCGGCACCGACGGGTACGCCCCGTTCCAGGTGACCTTCGGCAGGCTGCTGTCCGGTACGGCGGTCCTCGCCGTCGCCATGGCGGTGCGCCGCGAGCGGCTCCCCCGCGCCGGCCGGACCTGGGGGCACCTCTTCGTCGCCGCGTTCCTCCTCAACGCGCTGCCGTTCTCGCTGTTCTCGTACGCCGAGCTGACGATCCCGTCGACCCTCGCCGGGATCTGCAACGCGACCTCGCCCCTGTGGGGCATGGCGCTCTCCCTGGTCGCGCTCTCCGAGGACCGCCCGACCCGTCGCCGTGTCGCGGGGCTGGGTCTGGGATTCATCGGCGTGCTGACGGTACTGGGCGCGTGGCAGGGGTTCTCCGGGCTGGACGCGACCGGCACGGTGATGGCCCTGCTCGCCTCGCTCAGCTACCCCGTCGGCTGGATCTACGTCCGTCGCACCCTGGCGGGCACCGGCTCGTCGACCCTCGCACTGACGGGAAGTCAGCTCTTCCTCGGGACCGTCCAACTGGCGCTGGTCGTGCCGGTCTTCACCTCGGCGCCGGAGAGCTACCCGTGGCTGCCCACGCTCGCCGTGGTGGCCCTGGGGGCACTGGGGACCGGCCTCGCCGTCCTCCTGCAGTACGGCCTCGTACAGGAAGTCGGGCCCACGACGGCGCAGATGGTCACCTACTTCATCCCGGTGATCGCCACCGTGGCCGGAGTGACCCTGCTCGGTGAGCGGCTGAGCTGGAACACTCCGGTGGGCGCCCTGGTGGTCCTCGCGGGGGCGGCACTCACCCAGGGCAGGAGCCGGGGCGCCGCCGCCCAGCCCCGCCGGGGCGGGAACAGTGCCGCCGAGCCACCTGGCACCGGCTGCGCATCACCCCTCGCCACCGCACCGGAACCGCGGGTCAGCCGTAACTGACCGGCCGGGCGGCCGGGGCAGCCTCGGCCACCGCGTCCGCGAGGGGTTCGATGTCGGCGGCGGAGAGCGTCGAGACGGTCAGCCGCACGCCCGGGGGCGAGGTCATCCGGAACCGCGCCCCCGGGGCAACGGCCCAGCCCGAGTGCAGCAGCCTGGCGACCGCCCCGGTCTCGTCGCTCACGGGCACCCAGACGTTCATCCCGGTCCGCCCGTGCGCCGTGATCCCCCGCTCCCCCAGCGCGCGCACGAGGGCGTCCCTGCGCTCCCCGTAGGAACGGGCGACCTCCGCCGTATCGACGGCACCCGTCGCCCACAGGTGCGCCACCGTCCATTGCAGCAGCCCGCTGACCCATCCGGGCCCCAGCTGCTGACGCCCCATCACCCGGTCGACGGTCAGCCCGTCCCCGGTGAGTACGGCGAGCCGCAGGTCGGGGCCGTACGCCTTGGAGACGGACCGTACGAAGGCCCAGTGCTCGGTGACCCCGGCGAGGGGGTGCACGGGGAGGTCGACGACGGCGTGGCCGTGGTCGTCCTCGATCAGGAGCACGCCGGGGTGTTCAGCGAGGACGGCGCGCAGCTCTCCGGCCCGCCGACTCCCCACGGTCACACCGGTCGGATTCTGCGCCCGGCCGGTGACCACCAGGGCCCCGGCCCCCGCCCGCAGGGCACGCTCCACCTCCCCGGGCAGCGGGCCCTCCTCGTCCAGGGCCACCGGGACGACCCGCATACCGAGCGCCGGAACGAGATCCAGCACGGCGCCCCATCCCGGATCCTCGACGGCCACCGCGTCACCCGGCTTGAGGTGCGCGGTGAGGACACGCTCGATCGCGTCGAGAGACCCGGACGTGACGGCCAGCGGTCCGCCGGGCACCCCGTCGGCGTCCAGTCCGGCCCGCGCGAGCTCCGCGAGCCGGGGGACCACCGCCTGGTCCCCGTAGAGGTGGGGCGCTTCCCGATACGCCTCCGCGGCCACCGCCAGCGCCTCCCCCAGCCCCGGCAGCAGGGCGGGGTCGGGATTGCCGTCACCCAGGTCGCGCACACCGGGCGGGGCCTCCACCCTCAGCGAGCCGCGGGCCGTGCTCGCCGGACGCGGCCGCACCCGGCTCCCGCGCCGCCCCGCCGTCTCGATCACACCGCGCTCGCGCAACGTCCGGTAGGCGGCGGCCACGGTATTCGGATTGACGCCGAGCAGAACCGCCAACTCCCGCATGGGCGGCAGCACATGACCGGGCGCGAGGTCTCCCGAGGCGACACCGTGTTCCACACTCGCGGCGATGTCGGATGCACGCCGCCCACTGATCCGATACTCTCCTAGCACAAAAGATATTATGCACTAGTGCAATGGAGTACGCAATGCCGGACACCGCCACGCCCGACAGCACCGGCCTCCCCGGAGCCGCCGTCTACGAGCCCACGGAGCGCACGGTGCCGACCCGTGCCAGGGAGCGCGCCTCGTACGACAAGGAGACGGTGCACTCGATACTCGACGCCGCTTACCTGTGCCACCTCGGCTTCGTCCGCGACGGCGCACCCGTCGTCCTGCCCACCCTGTTCGGCCGGATCGGCGACCGGCTGTACGTCCACGGCTCGACCGGATCGCGTCCGCTGCGCGCCACGGGCGCGGCGGATCCCGGACTGGCCGTCTGCCTGACGGTGACGCATCTGGACGGACTCGTGCTGGCGCGTTCCGCCTTCCACCACTCGATGAACTACCGCTCCGTGGTGGTCCACGGCATCGCCAGGACGGTGACCGACCCGCAGGAGCGGCGCGTCGCGCTCGACGCCATCGTGGACCAGGTCGTGCCGGGGAGGTCGAAGGACTCGCGCCCGGCGGACGCGAAGGAGCTCGCCGCGACCGCGGTGATCCGTCTCGACCTCGACGAGGTCTCCGCCAAGATCCGTACGGGCGGCCCGAACGACGAGCCGGAGGATCTCGCCCTGCCGCACTGGGCGGGCGTGGTTCCGGTGGCACCGGCGTACGCGGCGCCGGTGCCGTCCGACGACCTGGACCCCGCCGTCCGGGTCCCGGACTACATCACCGCGCTCCGGTCCGACGGCGGTGGCAGGCCGGAGGCACGATGACGGGTGGTCACGGGGCCGGCGGCCGAAGCGGCGGGCTCGTCGGCCCGGCGGCCGGTGACTCATCGGCTCCACGGCCCGGCGCCCGGACACCGGTCCTGGTCGGCTCGTCGCCCTCGATGGCCGTCGCCCGCTGCCCGCCCCCTGCGGC
>NZ_JBHVQX010000028.1:0-30589 GCF_042886395.1 Streptomyces sp. NPDC058008
GCTTCCCTCGGGGGCGCCCGCGCCCCCGGGGCGGCCCCCCCCCCCCCGCCCCCCCACGGGTCTCAGCGGCTGTCCCGGGCGCCCAGGTGGGCGTGGTCCGGACTCACGCCGAGGACGGACTCCTCCAGGTACGCCCCGGGCTCCGTGTACTGGCTGACGTCCGCCGGGTTGTAGCGGGGGGTCTGCCGCGACCAGTCGAGGTTGCCGCGCATCCAGCTCCGCATCCCGTCGAGATAGGGGCCGAGCAGGTCCGCGAGCTCCGGATACAGGCCGAGCAGCTCGTCCTCGGCGGCGAGGAACCGCTTCGTCTCCGCGGCGATCTCCGCACAGACGTGTTCGAGCGCCTCACGCTCGCCGTAGCCGCGGTGGTGGCGGACCAGGTGGACGAGGTTGTGGATCTCGCCCAGCACCTGTTCCTTCTCGTAGGAGTAGACGTCGTTCGCCCAGCACACGACGTTGCAGGACGCCTCCAGAGCCGTGATGAAGCGGGCGTCGTTGTGCACCGACTCGGGTGCCCCGATGCCGGCCACGATCTCTATCAGGTCCATGCACACATGGATGGCCCCGGTGTGCCGGCGCTTGGCGATGTACAGCGTCTCCGACGGCACGATCCCGTCGGCGCGGTTGCCCGCCTCCCAGGTGGTGGCGGTCGTCAGATACGTCATGAGGTGCCAGGCGAAGCGGGTGCGCCAGTGGGCGTCGGCCTGCGGAACTGTACGTTCCCACAGGTCCGCCAGGGCGACGAGGGCCGCGGGGGCGTCGTCGTCCGGTCCGGGCCCCGGTGCCGTGCCCTCGACCACCGAGCGCATCCGCTCCACCACGTCGCGTACACGCTCCGGGCTGCGGCCCAGGTGCCCGTCGTCCAGCTGGTCGTCCACGAGGAACAGCCAGACGAACCAGTCGGCCACCAGGTCGAGGTGCTCGCCGTTCGCGGTCGGGTAGACCATGCCGACGAAGGAGCCGAAGTCTGCCTGCTCGAAGCGCCGTCTGGCCGATTCCCGGTGCACCAGGCCGGTGCGCCGTGTCCAGAAGTCGAGGTGCTCGCGGGTGTGACCCACGTGCGGATTGCTCCGCTGGGGGAACGGGCAGTAGATGTCGGGCAGTTCGCTCTCCACGGGCGGTCCCCATCCTCTCCGGCCAAACACGTGACAGGTGTTCCGGGCTCGCAGGTGGTATCGCGCCTACCCCGGGGACCTGCGGATTTGAAGCTACCTGACCCTTCGTCACCCGGTCCAGGGATCGTGATCACGAAGGAGCGAATCCTGTTCGGGTAGGGTCCATGGGTAAGGCAGGTTCCACTTGCCCGGCCCCCGGGCAGCCTCCTTGGAGGAACTGACGAACGCGGGGGCTTATTGCTGTGTCTTCGTGGAAACGACCTGCACCGTTTCATATGAAAAAATGGGTCTTATGCGTTTTCTTGAACCCGGCACCGGTCGCTACACGGCCTCTCCCTCGGTCCCCTACGACCTCACGTACGACGATGTCTTCATGGTCCCCGGCCGTTCCGCGGTCGGTTCGCGGCAGGCGGTGGACCTCTCCTCGCCGGACGGCAGCGGCACCACCATCCCGCTCGTCGTGGCGAACATGACCGCCATCGCGGGCCGCCGGATGGCCGAAACCATCGCCCGCCGCGGGGGCCTGGTCGTGATCCCCCAGGACATTCCGATCGAGGTCGTCACCGAGGTCATCGGCTGGGTCAAGAAGCGCCACCTCGTGCTCGACACGCCGATCGTCCTGGCCCCCGGCCAGACCGTCGCCGACGCGCTGTCCCTGCTGCACAAGCGGGCCCACGGTGCGGGGGTCGTCGTCGACGCCGGACACCGCCCGGTCGGCGTCGTCACCGACCACGACCTCACCGGCGTGGACCGTTTCACCCAGCTGTCCGAGGTCATGTCCAAGGACCTGGTCGTGCTCGACGCCGCCATCGATCCGCGCGAGGCCTTCAACAGGCTCGACGGCGCCAACCGCAAGCTCGCCCCGGCGGTCGACGAGGACGGCCGGCTCGTCGGCATCCTCACCCGCAAGGCCGCCCTGCGGGCGACCCTCTACACCCCTGCCACGGACGCGGACGGCAAGCTGCGGATCGCCGCGGCCGTCGGCATCAACGGCGACGTGGCGGGCAAGGCCGCGCAGCTCCTCGCCGCGGGGGTCGACACCCTCGTCGTGGACACCGCGCACGGCCACCAGGAATCCATGATCAGCGCGGTCGCCGCCGTGCGGGCGCTCGACCCGGCCGTGCCGATCGTCGCGGGCAACGTCGTGGCGGCCGAGGGCGTGCGCGACCTCATCGAGGCCGGCGCCGACATCGTCAAGGTCGGGGTGGGCCCCGGGGCGATGTGCACCACCCGGATGATGACCGGCGTCGGCAGGCCGCAGTTCTCCGCCGTACTGGAGTGCGCCGCCGAGGCGAGGAAGCACGGCAAGCACGTCTGGGCCGACGGTGGCGTCCGGCACCCGCGCGACGTGGCGATGGCCCTCGCCGCCGGCGCGTCCAACGTCATGATCGGTTCCTGGTTCGCCGGTACGTACGAGTCGCCCGGCGACCTCCAGCAGTCCGCCGACGGGCGGTACTACAAGGAGTCGTTCGGGATGGCGTCGGCCCGCGCGGTCAGGAACCGTACCTCGGAGGAGTCCGCCTACGACCGGGCCCGCAAGGGGCTGTTCGAGGAGGGCATCTCCACCTCGCGGATGTTCCTCGACCCCACCCGCCCCGGTGTGGAGGACCTGATCGACTCGATCATCGCCGGGGTCCGCTCCTCCTGCACCTACGCGGGGGCCTCCTCGCTGGAGGAGTTCGCCGAGAAGGCCGTCGTGGGCGTGCAGAGCGCCGCCGGCTACGCGGAGGGCAAGCCGCTGCACGCCAGCTGGAGCTGACGGCCCCGCTTCACGAGGTGCCCCTCCCCGGCGTACGCGTCGAGGAGGGGTACCTTTCGCATGTGCGGCCGGGGCCGCGTGCGCCCCGTACCCGCGAGCCCTCCCGCACCCCTTCAACTTGGTTGAAGAGTAAGTAATATGAGCCGCAATCAGCTGCCATCCCCCCTCTGCGGTAAGGGATTCCATGACTTCCTTCTTCACCGACCTGGCCCAGCAGTACATCGACGGCGAGTGGAGGCCGGGGAAGGGGTCCTGGGACATCATCGACTTCAACCCGTACAGCGGGGAGAAGCTCGCCTCGATCACCGTCGCCACCTCCGGCGAGGTCGACCAGGCCTACCGGGCGGCCGAACGGGTGCAGCCGGAGTGGGCGGACACGAACCCGTACGCCCGGCGCACGGTGCTGGAGAAGGCGCTGCGCGTCGTCGAGGAGCGCGAGGCCGAGATCGCCGAGGCGATCGTCGCGGAACTCGGCGGCACGCGGCTGAAGGCCGGCTTCGAGCTGCACCTGGCCAAGGAGTTCCTGCGTGAGGCCGCCCAGCTGACCCTCCGGTCCACGGGTCAGATCCTCCCGTCGCCGACCGAGGGCAAGGAGAACCGGGTCTACCGGCTGCCCGTCGGCGTCGTCGGGGTCATCAGCCCGTTCAACTTCCCCTTCCTGCTGTCGCTGAAGTCGGTCGCGCCCGCGCTGGCCCTCGGCAACGCCGTGGTCCTCAAGCCGCACCAGAACACCCCGGTCTGCGGCGGCACGCTCATCGCCAAGGTGTTCGAGGAGGCGGGGCTGCCCGCCGGGCTGCTGAACGTCGTGGTCACCGACATCGCCGAGATCGGCGACACCCTGCTGGAGCACCCCGTCCCGCAGGTCATCTCCTTCACCGGCTCGGACAGGATCGGCCGCCACGTCGCGACGGTCTGCGCGGCCAACCTCAAGCGGGCCGTCCTCGAACTCGGGGGCAACAGCGCGCTGATCGTCCTGGACGACGCCGACGTGGACTACGCCGTCGACGCCGCGGTCTTCAGCCGCTACATCCACCAGGGCCAGGTCTGCATGGCGGCCAACCGCATCCTGGTGGACCGCTCGGTGGAGCGGGAGTTCACGGAGAAGTTCGTCGCCAAGGTCGCCTCCCTGCGCGTCGGGGACCCGGCCGACCCCACGACGCACATCGGCCCCCTGATCAGTTCCTCGCAGGCCGACGCCGTGTCCCGGCTCGTCGACGAGACCGTGGAGGCGGGTGCCACGGCACTGCTGCACGGCCGGGCCGACGGCAACGTGGTGAGCCCCTCCGTGCTGACCGGCCTCCCGGCCGACTCGCCCGTGCTGCGGCAGGAGATCTTCGGGCCGGTGGCCCTGCTGGTGCCCTTCGACGGGGAGGACGAGGCCGTCCGGATCGCCAACGACAGCCCGTACGGGCTGAGCGGCGCGGTCCACACCGGCAACATCGAGCGCGGCGTACGGGTCGGGCAGCGGATCCGCACCGGCATGATCCACATCAATGACGGCACGGTCCACGACGAGCCCATCGTCCCCTTCGGCGGGGAGAAGAACTCCGGCCTCGGGAGGCTGAACGGCGAGTCGATGCTGGAGGCCTTCACCACGCAGAAGTGGATCTCCGTCCAGCACGGCCGTTCGCAGTTCCCCTTCTGACCGGCGGCTCTCCGCGGTGAGCGCGCCCCGGGCGGGGCGCGCGTGGTCTACTTCGGGGGCGGCACGTGTGCCGCCCCCGAGACCTCCGCCGCAGAAAAGTGATCCGCCCGACGTGCGCCTGAACGACCTCGACGAACGCATCGTCCACGCCCTCGCCGAAGACGCCCGCCGCTCCTACGCGGACATCGGCACCCTCATCGGACTCTCCGCGCCCGCGGTCAAACGGCGGGTGGACCGGCTGCGCGCCGAGGGCGCCATCACGGGCTTCACCGTGCGCGTCGACCCGGCGGCCCTGGGCTGGGAGACCGAGGGGTTCATCGAGATCTACTGCAGCCGCAACACTGCCCCCGAAGCGATCAGGCGGGGTCTGTCCGTCTACCCGGAGATCGCGTCCGCGTCCACGGTGACGGGCGACGCCGACGCGATCGTACAGGTGTTCGCCGCCGACATGCGGCACTTCGAGCAGGTGCTGGAACGGATCGCCGGAGAGCCGTACGTCGAGCGGACGAAGTCGGTCCTCGTGCTCTCCCCGCTGCTGCGGCGCTACACGTCGGGCCCGCCGGCCTGACGAGGTCCCGCGCCGCACGGCGGGAGCCGGCCGGCCGGGGCCCGCGGGCGCGGGACCGGGCGCGGGACCGGGCCCGGGAGCCTGCGGGCGGGCCCCGTGGCGGGCACCGCCCGTACCGGCGACGGACGCACGGCGAGACCCAGATCACTCCCGTGACCTGCATGAACGCGCCGCGCAACGAATCGCCGCCAGTGGGCTGATACGCGCAACGGATCGATGGTGCACCCGCAACGAACGCGCCTTGTCGGCCGCGATCCGCGCGCCGTACCTTCAATACGTCTCCCCGCCCCGCACGCCCCGCCGAGGTCAGCCATGCCGCCGTTGCGTACCGCCCTGCTCCAGAGCTCCGGACGACCCGGCTCCGTCGACGCCGCCCTCAAGGCCCTCGACGACGCGGCCGCGCGTGCCTCGGCCGCCGGCGCGAGGCTGCTGGTCTGCCCGGAGCTGTTCCTCACCGGATACGCCATCGGCGACGCGGTCGCCGAGCTGGCCGAACCCGTGGACGGGCCCGCCGCGCGTGCGGCCGCCGACATCTGCGTACGCCACGGGCTGGCCGTCCACTACGGCTACCCGGAACGGTCCGGCGAGGCGGTCTTCAACGCCGCGCAGCTCATCGGCCCCGACGGCGCGCCGCTCGCCAACTACCGCAAGACCCACCTCTTCGGCAGCTTCGAGGAGAAGTGGTTCACGCCGGGCGAGCTGCCCGTGGTGCAGGCCGAACTGGACGGTGTCAGGATCGGCCTGCTGATCTGCTACGACGTCGAGTTCCCGGAGAACGTACGGGCGCACGCCCTGGCCGGCACGGAGCTGCTGCTGGTCCCGACCGCGCTGATGCACCCCTTCCCGTTCGTCGCCGAAGCCGTCGTGCCGGTCCGCGCCTTCGAGAGCCAGCTCTACATCGCGTACGCCAACAGGGCGGGCAGGGAAGGCGACTTCGACTTCACCGGGCTGAGCTGCCTGGCCGGCCCCGACGGCACGGTCCGCGCCCGTGCCGGCCGCGGCGAGGAACTCGTCCTCGGCGAGGTGGATCCCGCCCTCCTGGCCGCCTCGCGCGCCGGCAACCCGTATCTGAAGGACCGCGTTCCCGCTCTGTACGGCTCCCTCGTCTGAGCATCCGCCCCCGTCGTCCGCCGCATCCGCTGCATCCGCCAGGAGTCCGTACCCCATGACGTCCACCGTGCCCAACGCCGTCCAGCACACCGAGGCACAGCCGCCGATCACCATGTTCGGGCCGGACTTCCCTTACGCCTACGACGACTTCCTCGCCCACCCGGCGGGCATCGGACAGATTCCGGCCGTCGAACACGGCACCGAGGTCGCCGTCATCGGCGGCGGGCTCTCCGGCATCATCACCGCGTACGAGCTGATGAAGATGGGGCTGAAGCCCGTCGTCCACGAGGCGGACCGGATCGGCGGGCGGCTGCGCACCGTCGGCTTCGAGGGCTGCGACCCGTCGCTGACCGCCGAGATGGGCGCCATGCGCTTCCCGCCCTCGTCCACGGCGCTCCAGCACTACATCGACCTGGTGGGCCTTCGGACCAAGCCGTTCCCCAACCCGCTGTCCCCGGCCACCCCCTCGACCGTCGTCGACCTCAAGGGCGAGTCCCACTACGCGCGGACCATCGACGAGCTGCCCCCGGTCTACCGCGAGGTGATGGACGCCTGGAACTCCTGCCTGGAGGAGGGCGCCGACTTCTCCGACATGAACCGGGCGATGCGCGAGCGCGACGTGCCGCGCATCCGGGAGATCTGGGCCAGGCTCGTCGAGAAGCTGGACGACCAGACCTTCTACGGCTTCCTCTGCGGCTCCGACTCCTTCTCCTCCTTCCGGCACCGCGAGATCTTCGGGCAGGTCGGCTTCGGCACCGGCGGCTGGGACACCGACTTCCCCAACTCGATCCTGGAGATCCTCCGCGTCGTCTACACCGAGGCCGACGACCACCACCGGGGGATCGTCGGCGGCAGCCAGCAGCTGCCGCTGCGCCTGTGGGACCGCGCACCGGAGAAGACCGTGCACTGGGCGCCGGGTACGTCCCTGTCCTCCCTGCACGGCGGACAGCCGCGTGCCGCGGTGACCCGGCTGGACCGCACGGCCGGGAACCGGATCACCGTCACCGACGCCACCGGGGACATCCGCACCTACCGCGCCGTCGTCTTCACCGGGCAGTCCTGGCTGCTGCTGTCCAAGATCGCGTGCGATGACGCGCTCTTCCCGATCGACCACTGGACGGCGATGGAGCGCACCCACTACATGGAGTCGTCCAAGCTGTTCGTGCCCGTCGACCGGCCGTTCTGGCTCGACAAGGACGGGAGCACCGGCCGGGACACGATGTCCATGACGCTCACGGACCGGATGACCCGGGGGACGTACCTCCTGGACGACGGACCCGACAGGCCGGCCGTCATCTGCCTGTCGTACACGTGGTGCGACGACAGCCTGAAGTGGCTGCCGCTCTCGGCGAAGGAGCGGATGGACGTCATGCTCAAGTCGCTCGGTGAGATCTATCCGGGCGTCGACATCCGCAAGCACGTCATCGGCAACCCGGTCACCGTCTCCTGGGAGAACGAGCCGTACTTCATGGGGGCCTTCAAGGCCAACCTGCCCGGCCACTACCGCTACCAGCGGCGGCTGTTCACCCACTTCATGCAGGACAGGCTGCCCGCCGACAAGCGCGGCCTGTTCCTCGCGGGCGACGACATCTCATGGACGGCGGGCTGGGCCGAGGGAGCCGTGCAGACCGCGCTGAACGCCGTGTGGGGCGTGATGGCGCAGTTCGGCGGCGCCACCGACCCGGCGAACCCCGGCCCCGGCGACGTCTTCGACGAGATCGCCCCGGTGGAACTCCCGGAGGGCTGAGGCCCGGCCACCTGGCGGCTCGCGGTCTGTCCGGTCCGACGGTGCGGACTGGGCGGGCTCGGCGGCCGCCGGTCCTCGTGGCCTGCGCCGTTCCCGGCCGGCACTGCGGTGGCGTGCCGGAGGCCGGTGAGCGCGCGACCCGGCGAGCCGCGCGCTCGGCAGTCAACCGGCGACGGACACCGACGTGAGCGGACTCGACGCCGGCCCTCGGGCGAAGCCGCCGGGGGAGTCCGAGGGGGCACGGGGCCCCGGCTGGTTCGTTCGCTTCCGGCCAACGCTCATGAGCCGGCCGTGGGTTCGGCGACCCGCGCGGCGGTGGGCGGGGCTGCCCCCGGTGTGGTCAGGACGTCCCGGCCGGCGGCTTCTCGTCGTATTGCGAGGTGCCCGAGTCCAGCAGGGGCTCCTGCGTCTTGAGGTGGGCCGGGGCGAACGCCCGCAGTGCGTGGTAGCCGGTGATCACCACGAGCGTGCCGAGGGCGATGCCGCTGAGCTGGAAGTTGTCGGTGATCTTCAGGCTCACTCCGCCGACGCCGATGATGATGCCCGCGGCCGCCGGTACGAGGTTGAGGGGGTTGCGCAGGTCGACCTTGGCGTTCAGCCAGATCTGGGCGCCCAGCAGGCCGATCATGCCGTAGAGGATGACGGTGATCCCGCCGAGCACTCCGCCGGGGATCGCGGCGACGATCGCGCCGAACTTGGGGCAGAGGCCGAAGAGCAGTGCGAAGCAGGCCGCGGCCCAGTAGGCGGCGGTGGAGTAGACGCGTGTTGCCGCCATCACCCCGATGTTCTCGGAGTACGTGGTGTTGGGCGGGCCGCCCACGGCGGTGGACAGCATCGAGGCGGCGCCGTCCGCGGCGATGGCGGTGCCCAGTTTGTCGTCGAGCGAGTCGCCGGTCATCTCGCCGACGGCCTTCACGTGTCCGGCGTTCTCGGCGATCAGGGCGATGACGACCGGCAGGGCGACCAGGATCGCCGACCACTCGAAGCTCGGTGCGTGGAAGGACGGCAGTCCGATCCAGTCCGCGTGCGCCACGGCCGACAGGTCCAGCCGCCAGTGGTCGACCGCCTCGGCCCCGCCGGCCGGGGAGTGGATCTTCCCGAAGACCAGGTCGAGCACCCAGGACAGGACGTAGCCGAAGACGAGACCGAGGAAGATCGCGATACGGGAGAAGAACCCGCGCAGGCAGACCACGGCCAGCCCGGTGAAGAGCATCACCAGCAGGGCCGTCCACTGGTCCTGGGGCCAGTAGGTCGAGGCGGTGACGGGCGCCAGGTTGAAGCCGATCAGCATGACGACCGCGCCGGTCACCACGGGCGGCATCGCCGCGTGGATGATCCGCGCGCCGAACCGCTGCACCATGAGTCCCACCAGGAACAGCACGGCGCCCACGACCAGGACCGCGCCCGTGATGGTGGCGCTGCTGCCTCCGGTGGCACGGATGGTGGCGGCCACGCCCACGAAGGAGAGCGAGCACCCCAGGTAGCTGGGCACCCTGCCCTTCGTCGCCAGCAGGAAGATGGCGGTGGCGACACCGGACATCATGATCGCGAGGTTCGGGTCGAGCCCCATCAGGACGGGGGCGACGAAGGACGCGCCGAACATGGCCACCACGTGCTGGGCGCCGAGGCCGAACGTACGGGGCCAGGAGAGCCGCTCGTCGGGGCGCACCACGGCCCCCGGTGCGGGCGTCTTTCCGTCGCCGTGCAAGGTCCAGCGCACGCCGAGGCCCATGGTCGCTCCCTGATTGGTGTGTGCGGTGCGCCCTGGGGGTCCACCCGCGGAAAAGATCAGAGCCATGGTAGTGCCGTGGGGGCGATGCCCCGACCTCGGCCCCACTACGGGCGGAACCCCTGGCTCCGCCCGCCTGCCCCGCTGTCGCCGCCGGTCAGCCGTCCACCGGGCTCCCGGCCGCTCAGCCGTCCACCGGGCTCCCGGCCGGTGCCGGCCGGGTGACGTCGCCCCCGGTGACCTTGCGGTCGCCGGCCCGCAGCACCCCGGCGCCCAGGACCAGCCCGAACGCCAGCACCGTCACCAGGCCGAACGACGCGAGCAGCGAGGTCGCCTCCGCCAGTGAACCGATCGCGGACGGGGCGATGAGCCCGGAGGTGTACGTGATGGTGGCGACGCCCGCGATGGCCCGGCTCGGGTTCGTACCGCTGCGTCCGGCCGCGGCGAACGCCAGTGGCACGACGACCGCCACGCCGAGGCCCAGCAGCCCGAAGCCGCAGAGAGCCAGGGCCGGTCCGGACGACAGGACCACCAGCAGTCCGCCGGCCGTGGCCAGGACGCCTCCGGCCCGTACGGTCCGCACCGCCCCGAACCGGTCGACGACCTTGTCCCCGGCGATCCGGGCGATGGCCATCATGAGGGCGAACGCGGTGGTCGACGCGGCGGCCAGCCCGGCCGAACTGCCCACCACGTCCCGCAGGTAGACCGCCGACCAGTCCATGCTGGCGCCCTCGGCGAACACCGCGCAGAAGCCCACCGCGCCGATGACCAGCGCGGACTTCGGCGGCAGGGTGAAGCGCGGCGGCGGCTCCTCGTCGGGCTCGCTGCGCAGGTCCAGGACGCCTTGGCAGGCGATCAGGCCGAGCGCCGTCAGCACCAGGGCGGCCAGGGTGTGGTGCAGCCGGGCGTCGGCTCCGATGTGGGCGGCGACCGTGCCCGCCGCCGAACCGATCAGGGCACCGACGCTCCACATGCCGTGCAGGCCGGACATGATCGACCTGTCGAGGCGGTTCTCCACCTCGACGCCGAGCGCGTTCATCGCCACGTCCGACATTCCCGCGGTCGCCCCGTACACGAACAGGGCGAGGCAGAGCGTGAGCAGGTTCGGGGCCAGGGCCGGCAGGATCAGCGCCAGGGTCCACAGGGCGAGCAGTCCGCGCAGGGCCGTCCGGGCCCCGAAGCGGTGGCTCACCCCGCCGGCCAGCGGCATGGCCAGTGAGGCGCCGATGGCGGGGAAGGCGAGCGCCAGGCCGAGCTGGCCCGCGCTCACCGAGGCGTGGTCCTGGATCCACGGGACCCGGGTCGCGAAGCTGCCGGTCACCGCCCCGTGCACGGTGAAGACCGCGGCGACCGCGTATCTGGCCCGTCTGATCTGCTCCGTGCCGAAGACCGGGACCTCTGGATCCTGAGTCATACGCCGTGCCCTCCCCTGAAGAATTGCGGCGGTCCGGTACCCCGGCGCCTTGTCGTGCGGTGCGCGCCGTAAACTATCAGGAACCCTGCCTGATAAATACCCCGAGGCGGTGGACCGTCAGTGATCTGGGAGGATCCCGGCATGCCCGCATCCCCGAGCACCGCCCGGGCCATCAACGACCGGCTCGCCCTGCGACTCCTCCAGCAGGACGGCCCGCTGACGGCCACGCAGCTGAAGACCCTGACCGGCCTGTCCCGCCCCACGGTCGCCGACCTGGTGGACCGGTTGCAGGACGCCGGGCTGGTCCGGGTCGTCGGGGAGAGCGGCGCGGCCCGCCGCGGACCCAACGCCCGCCTCTACGGGATCGTCGCCGACCGTGCCCACCTGGCCGCTCTGGACGTGCGTACCGACAGCGTCGCCGTGGCCGTCGCGGACCTGCTCGGCGTCACGCTCGCCGAGGCGACCCTGCCGATCGGCAGCGACACCGGCACGCGGCCCGCCGTCGAGAGGGCCGTGGCGATGCTGGAACGCACCGCCCGCACCGCGGGCACGGCCCCGCTGCACAGCGTCGGCATCGGCGCCCCCGGTCTGATCGACCCGGTCACCGGCGAACTCAGGGGCACCGCCGGGCTTCCCGCCTGGCACGTGAGCCTGGTCAAGGAGCTCCAGCAGCGGCTTCCCGCCACCGTCCACGTCGAGAACGAGACCAACCTCGCCGCCGTCGCGGAACACCGCATCGGGGCGGCCCAGGACCGCGACACCTTCGTCCTGCTCTGGCTCGGCCACGGCATCGGCGCCGCCGTCATGCTCGACGGGAAGCTGCGCCGCGGTGCGTCGGGCGGCGCGGGGGAGATCGGCTTCCTGCCGGTGCCCGGCACCTCGGGGGTCCCCTCGTCGGTCAACTGCGACGGGGGCTTCCACTCGCTGGCCGGTTCCGCCGCCGTCTGCGAACTGGCCGCGGAGCACGGCATCGGAGGCATCGGGGCCGAGGACGCCTCCCCGGACGGGACGCACGGGCAGGAACCCGCCGCCGCCTCCGCCGTCAGGGCCGCGCTGCGCGCCGGGGACGCGGACTCCGACGCCTTCCTGGAGGCACTCGCCGGCCGCCTCGCCGTCGGCGCCGCCGCCGTCGTCTCCGTGCTCGACCCCGGCTGTCTCGTCCTGGCCGGCGAGGTCGGCCGCGCAGGCGGCGACGCGCTGGCCGCGCGGGTGGAGGAGCGGCTGGCCCGGATGTCACCCCTGCGTACCGAGGTCAGGGCGGGGACGCTCGGCGGCGGCGCGGTCCTGCGGGGCGCGCTCTTCGCCGCCCGCGAGGCCGCCCAGGACGCGCTGTTCGGCGCGGGGGGCTGAGGGAGGGAGCCGGCCGGGTGGGGGACACGTTCCGGTCGGGCCCGGGACGGCTCCTCAGCTCGGGTGCCCGGCGGTCCTCGCCTCCACCAGGAAGTGGCCACGTACCTGGCGGTCGGCGTAACCGCCGTCGTGCTGTTGTATGCACAGCCATCGGAAGCGCCTTGGGGCAGAGGCGCGGGCACTGACGTTGAAAAAACGCTCACTGGAGGAAGTGCGCCGGGCATGCACGGCTTTCGGCCCGGTGCCCAGCAGTGGAGCGGTGCCCGTGCTCGGTCCCGGTGCGCGGAGACCGCCCGGCCTCGTGCAGTCAGCCCAGGCTGACGCTCCACACGTCCCCATGGCCCAGCCGTTCATCGCGTTCCTCGTGATCATTGCTGACCAGGACGGACACTCTTGTTTCTGATGCGCGGTACTCCTGAAAATCACCCTGATCGATATTCCGCAGGGAAGGGGCATCCGGCAGATTGGAGAACTCGTTGTACAACTCATCCCATGTCAGGTATCGAGGGAAGCGATCCCGCATGGCTGCGCACCATCGATCGGTTATATCAGTGCGGATGGCCAGCCTGTGCAGCTCGATGGAGCCCCCGGAGACCCTCCAGTCCTGGTCGAGGTTCATATAGAACTCGATGAAGCCGTAGTCGCGGCGCATCGAATCTCCGTCTTCGTCCACAACATCCACGAAATCAAAATCAATGGCCTGCTGAAGTGCGGTGAGAGTAGACCCGATTCCGACCCCGTACAAGCGTCCCGTTGCGATGAACGAGGCGATCAGTCCAGTGGCGCTCACGGCCACCCCTCCAGCTTGTCGATGAGTGCTTTCATTTCGTCCGCCCGGTTCTTCTTATCTCCCCAGTTGTGATCAAGCATAGGCTCCCGGGCGGACGTGGCCGTGGCGAGCAGGTGGGCGCGGAGCTTGGGATCGGTGTTCACGGCATCGACGGCTTCCCGAACACTTTTCTCCGAGGCCCATCCATGTTCAAGCCTGATCGGGGTGCCTGCAATGTTGCCGCTGTCATCGACGACAACATGAAACGTCGTCCTCCAGGCCAGGTTTGTTCTTCAGGGGAGCGTGAATGCAGGCGCCCTCGGTGGGTTGCGTCGGTGCGGTACGAGCAGGCGCGGTGCTGAACGGCACGATAGGAACCTGTCACTTGCTGGTCGGTAAGCCGACCCGTGATGTCGCATTGGCCTCGGGGGGTGACCGTGGCGCCGACGTGCCTCGTCGTCTCCTGTCCTTCGGTATCCCGCCCGAAGGCGGGACGTCGCCCATCGGCGACTTCGCATTTCAAGCGCCCGTGCCGATCTCGCATACCGTGCCGATCTCGCATCCGGCGCAAGGCGGCGTCCGGTCCTGATGCGACAGCGAGCTGGTCGGTCGTTGCGCCCGGAGGGCCTACGAATTCGGCGGGCAGACCAGCTTCGTCGCATCGCACCGCTGTTGCGGTGCGGTGCCCAGGTGCGCCGGTCGTGGCGCACCGCGTTGCCGCTGAACCCGGCGACGGTCAGCGGCAACGCATCGTGCGTGTCGTTCCCGTACGGGATGTCCCAGGCGTCGAGGCGCTCGACGGCCAGGGCCCGGCAGGCCGGGCGTCTCGGCCGGCGGGGTGCCCGAGGCCGGCCGACTCGGTGCCCGGGCCGTGTTCCAGGCGGGTCTTCTGACTGTCGTCCTGCACCGGGATGGTCGGCCCTGTGGGGCCGGGGGATCTTTCGGATGAGCAGTGGCCGGTCGGTGCTGGAGTCGTTGCTTCCCTCGGTGGGCGTCAGCCGCGGGTCGCCGGGCCGGCGGCGAGGCAGCCGCTTCCCCCTCGACACCCCACCGAGCAGGCGGGACGAACCGGCGTGGTGAGGCTGATCAAGATCGCCCGGTTGTGCTTCACTGCCGCTGGACCATTACGTTCAGCGTATGAATGAATACCGTGAGTTAGATCCTTCTCTCATTCCCTCTTCTCGTGGGCCCCGATGAAAGGGCACAGCCATGTCTTCGGCCATGCGTAAGACGACGACCACTCCCAGGGCGCGGCGGCTGGCCGCCGCCACGATCGCGCTCGGCAGCTGCCTGGCACTCGCCGTGCCGGCGGGAGGTGCGGCCGCGGCGCCCGCCGACCCCGTACCGACCGTCTTCTTCGGCGACTCCTACACCGCCAACTTCGGCATCTCTCCCGTGAACAACACGGACAGCGAGAGGGGCTGGTGCTTCCAGGCCACGGAGAACTATCCCGCCGTCGCCACCCGGCGCCTGGCCGACAGGAGCATCACGCTCGACGTCCAGTCGGACGTCTCCTGCGGGGGCGCGCTCATCCACCACTTCTGGCAGAAGCAGGAGCTGCCCTTCGGCGCCGGCGAGCTCCCGCCGCAACAGGACGCGCTCAAGCAGGACACCCAGCTGACCGTGGGAAGCCTGGGCGGCAACACGCTGGGCTTCAACCGCATCCTGAAGCAGTGCTCCGACGAGCTCCGGAAGCCCTCTCTGCTGCCGGGAGATCCGGTGGACAACGACGAGCCGGCCGCCAAGTGCGGTGAGTTCTTCGAGACCGGGGACGGAAAGCAGTGGCTGGACGGCCAGTTCGAGCAGGTCGGTTGGGAACTGGAGGAGCTGCTCGACCGCATCGGCTACTTCGCCCCCGACGCGAAGCGCGTCCTGGTCGGCTACCCCCGGCTCGTGCCCGAGGACACCACCAAGTGCCTGACCGCGGCGCCCGGTCAGACGCAGCTGCCGCTCGCCGACATCACCCAGGACGCCCTGCCGGTCCTGGACCAGATCCAGAAGCGGCTGAACGACGCCATGAAGAAGGCCGCCGCCGACGCCGACGGCGGCGCCGACTTCGTCGACCTCTATGCCGGCACCGGCGCCAACACGGCGTGCGACGGCGCCGACCGGGGCATCGGCGGCCTGCTGGAGGACTCGCAGCTCGAGCTCCTCGGCACCAAGGTCCCCTGGTACGCGCACCCCAACGCGAAGGGCCGCGACATCCAGGCCAAGCAGGTGGCCGACAAGATCGAAGAGGTCCTCAACCGCTGACCGGCCGCACAACCGCCTTCCCCGCATGAACGAAGCCCCAGGACCCGCCATCGGCCTGGGGCTTCGCATCACGGCTGGTTCCGGGGAACTTGCCCCGACCGGCCCTCACCACCGCACGGTGCGCCTGGAATCGCTCACCTCGAACGCTTCCGCTCGGCACCGTCCCAGCCGGCGGACCACCTGACACAACAGGGCCTGGCCCGCGCCTCAGGTCGCGGCCTGGGATCCGGTCGCTTCCGTGGAGCTCGCGTCGGTGCTCCCGTTCCCGCCGTCCGCCTCGATCGCCGCGTGGCGCCGCTGTCGCAGGGCATCGCGTTCCGCGTCCGGGATCGCCATCGACTCGGCAAGCACGGCGGCGAACGCGTCCACGTGCGCGCCCGCCGTGTCGGCGTGGAAGAGCCAACGGATGTTCTCGTCACGCGTGATGAGGTCGACGGTCAGGCGTGTGTCCTTGTCCTGGGTGGCCGCCGCGCGGACGTACCGCACCTGGTCGATCGGGATGTCCGCACGGATCTCGGCCTGCTCCAGGAACGCGCCCGCCCTGGCCGTGAGGACGCGGCGATCCGTGATGGCGACCAGGGTGTGTGCCGCGGCCTTGTCCCGCACTCCCGCGAACATCTCCTTCGCCCCGCTGAAGATCGCGGAGACGGGAGCGAGAGCGTCGAGCTGTTCGGGGAAGCCGAGAACACGCAGGGTCTCACCCTCGTCGAGGAGCCAGCGCAGGATGAGGAGGTACGGCTCGATGTCCGGCGACCCGGGGGCACAGACGACGTCCGGGGCTTCGAGCGCGGGGGCCGGTGGGCGGAGAGCATCGGCCAGCGGCTCGATCGCCTCCAGGAGGCGGGCAGAGGTCTGGCGGGCTGCCTTCGATTCCTTCCGCTTCCCCGGCAGCGGCAGTGTGTCGCGTCCGGGGAGCTCGGCCATGATGCGCAGCTCCCGCGTCAGCGAGTCGATGAGGCGCGTCGTCCCGGTGAGCATGGAGTCGAACTCCGCGCGGGTGTCGCGCGCGATGACCTCCGCGTACTGCGCCTCGGCCGGGTCGTCCCGTCCGGTGGCTCTCGCTCTCGCGGCGCGCAGCGCGTGATAGCCGGTCCATGCCTTGAGGGCGGACAGGAGGGCGTAGGAGTCGAAGGCGATGGCCTCGGCGTTCGTCTGCACGTACTCGTGGTGCTTGCGCGCGGCGGCCCGATCGATCTGCGTGACGTGGTCCTGGACGTTCCCCCGGTAGAGCTCGATCTGCTTCCGCAGCAGCGCCCCACTGCCCGCGACGTCTTCCCACAGGGACGCCGGGACCGATTCGATCTCCCGCGCCTGGTCGACCGCCCGGTCGATGGCGGCGACGAGCCCGGCCAGTTCGGCCCACTGGTCCTTGCGGATGGCGGTGAGGACCTGGCTCGTCACCGCCAGGTTGGTCCTGACGAGGCCGGAGACCTCACTCAGCATCATCTGAAGGGCGATCATGGCCAGTCCCGGCCCGATCGAGGCCGCGGTCTGTGCCTTGCTCACCACGTTCACGGGGTAGAGGCGAGCCTGCCCCAGGATGCGGCCGGGCAGCATCACCGTTCCGAGGTTCGCGCCGTCCTTGGCGGCGAGCGTCGCCCCGCTCTTCAGCAGGGCCTGTGTCGCGTCGCCGAGCCGGTAGAGCCCCTGCACGCCGGCGACGGCGTTTGTGAGGTTGCCGGCCACGGTCGCCGCGTTCCCGAGCGAGGCGAGGACCGCGGAGATCTGCTTGCGGTCGGCAGCCGGCACGATGCCGAAGTCGATCAGATCGGGCTTGAGTTCGGCCGGGACCTCACCACAGATGACCGCCACCCCCGGCAGTACCTCCGCGATGACCGTCGACACGGGCGTCGAGTCGGCGCCGGGGCCCGGAGCCGGATCATCCGTCGCGGGCGGGTCGGCGGCATCGCTCCGGCCGCTCTCCGCAGCCTCGGATATGTCCATCGAGCCCGAAGGGTCCTGCATGCGATCTCCTCCTGCGGGGACGCCCAACGGCCAGACGCCGTCGGCGTTCACGGGTCGGATTCTAGGGCTCGACGCCCCGCGATTCAGCACGAATGCCCTGAGTTGATCGCGGAGGATCAGGGCAGGCGGGTCAAGGCGCGCAGCTGTCCCACCAGTGCGTGCACGTCGCGTTCGACGGGCGGAGCGGCGGGCGCCTCCGGCGGGGTGGTACGGCAGGGGCGGCAGAGGCCGTCGGGGAGCGCTTCGGGCGGGCCGGGGCGACCGCATTCCGTGCACTCCGCGAGGAGGTGGCCCTTCGGGGCGACGGTCGTGGCGTGGGCCGGGCCGTCGGTCGCGTACGGCGGCACCTTGTCGGTGAGGCGGCGGCGTACGAAGCCGACGGGGGAGCCGACCTGGGCGGGGAGGCCCGCGGTGAGGGCCCGGGTGAGGTAGTCGGCGTCCACCCCGCGTGCGAACCAGTCGGCGGCCAGGGGCTCCAGGGCCCGGCAGTCAGCCGCGGAGAGAGCCAGGCGCGCGTCCCGGCGGCCGAGTCGGGCCAGGACGAGGTACGCGGAGGAGGCGGCGGCCCCGGGTGTCGAGGCGCGCTGCGCGGGCACGGCGAGCGATGCGGGCGCGGAGGCGGGCGGAGCCAGGGGCGGCGAGCCAGGTGGTGTCGTCGCCCGCAGGGGTGAGGCCGGGGCCGTGACGGTGGCTTCGGCGCCGGGAGGCGCGGGAGCGGGTGCCGCCTCCGGCGTGGAGTGGCCGCCCTCGGCGGTCAGGAACGTGTCCCACCACTCGTTGTCGCGGGCGGCGCGTGACCAGTAGGTGCGCGAGACCCAGCGGACCTGTTCCCCCTCGCCGGCCAGGCAGCGTACGCGCCGTAGATGTCCCGCCACTCCGAGGGCCCTCAACGCGCTGGAGACGGCCATCTGGCCATACAGCGGGAGGCTCTTGGCCAGCGACTTGATGTCCATGGCCGCGCCGTCGGGGAGCCGGTCGACGTATCCGGCGATGTACCGCTCGCGCTCCGGCAGCAACGCGAAGTCGTCCGTCCGGGGCGGGTGTTGGCGGCCTGATGCGGTTCGTTTGCCGTAGCCGGGACGGGCTTTCGCGTACGGGCGCGAGGATGCGGGTGCGTGAAGGGCAGGGCTAGGCTGCTGGGTAGCCACGAGATCGCTCGATTCGATCTTGGGGTGAGACCCCGGCCCGGTGTTTCTGCACCGCGTCGGGGTCGATTCGTCGGGCGCACCGTAAGCAGGCGTCACGGTGCGCCGCAAGCTGATCACGTTTAGTCATACCGGCTGGCCGTGGACGGGCAGGGAGGGCGGGGAGGTTTTCCCGGAACCCTTCTTCCACCCACCGGGTGAACAACATCGCTCGGGTCCCGAAGCTCGCATCCCGGCCCCCGAATCCCGAAGCTCAAGCGTCGGTTCCACACCCGTGATCCCGTCCTCCCGACGAGTGAACGATCCGGTTCCGACACTCGAAGCTCGGCTCCCGCATCCCGAGCGTCGGGCCACTCCTTCGAGGGAACGCGGCCGGAACGGTGCGCGTGCGGAAGGCCGGCTCGTTACGGTGCCCGAGTGGGACGAGCCGGGGCGGGCGCTTCCCTCCGGGGCCACTGCCGTCGGGGGACGAGACCTCGAAGTGCTGTCCTTCATGGACTGGTTGTACGCGAGGCGCTGAGGCGCGTACGTACGTAGGACAGGCGGGTGGCGATGACGCAGGACGGGGCGGTCACGGGCGCGGGGGCGGTGACCTCGTCGGGGATGCAGCCGGAGAGCAAGTCGGAGAACGGGGTTGCGGTCGCGTTCGGGAGGCAGTTGAAACTGCTGCGGGTGCGGGCGGGCCTGGACCGGGTGGAGTTCGGGAAACGGCTGGGGTACGCGGCTCAGTCGGTGGCCTCGTTCGAGCAGGGGCGACGCATCCCGCAGCCGGAGTTCGTCGACAAGGCGGACCGGGTGCTGGACGCCGGGGGACTGCTGGTGGCGTTGAAGGAGGAGCTGGCGCGGTCGCAGTACCCGGCGTTCTTCCGGGACATGGCAGGGCTGGAAACCGGTGCCATAGCGCTGTCTGTGTACGGCGTCTTCGCGATCCCCGGTCTGTTGCAGACGACCGAGTACGCGCGTGCTGTCTTCCAGATGCGGCGCCCCTTGCTCGACGACGACGCGATTGAGCGGGGGCTGTCGGGTCGGTTGGCGAGGCAAGCCATCTATGACCGGAACCCAGCTCCGTTGCTGAGCTTCATCATTGATGAGGAGGTGCTCCGGCGACCTATCGGCGGACAGGCAGTGCTGTTTAGTCAGCTGGAACAGCTACTGCTCATCGGCAAAAAGCGTAACGTTGAAGTTCAGGTGATGCCGACTGACAGGGAGGATCACGGGGCACTGGGCGGGCCGTTCACACTCATTGACACGGTGCAGGGGCAGCGTATTGCCTACACCGAAGCGCAAGGTGACAGCAGTCTGTACACAGGTCAAGCGAAGGTCCGTCAGCTCGAAGCCCGCTATGGCATCATCCGATCGCAGGCGCTCACTCCTCGTGAGTCTTCGGAGTTCGTTGAGAAACTTCTGGGAGAGAAATGACCGTTCGACGCACTGACCCGACTGCGCCAGAGTTGGAGTGGTTCAAGAGCAGTTACAGCACCGGCGACGGCGGCGAGTGCGTCGAGGTCGCCTGGCGCAAGAGCAGCTACAGCAGTGGCAACGGCGGCGAGTGCGTGGAGTTCGCAGCCGCAGCCACGCACGTACACGTCCGGGACTCGAAGCAGGTCGGCGGCCCCGTGCTGACGGTCGGGCCCGCCGCATGGGCCGGGTTCGTCGGGCTCGTCGCCGACTGAGCAGCGCATCGGGAGGGTCCGCACAGCGCCGAACCGGCGCTGCGGCGGACCCTCCCTCCTTGTCCGTACAGCGTCCACCCGTCCACGTTCCCCTCGTGGCCGATCACCCGCCACGCGGTCCGTCGAGCGCTGCCGTCCCGGGTGAAGTGGACGCTCTTGCCACGGCTGAAGTGCTGGCGCCTGTACCGGCGGGGCGTCCCGATGTGGTCCGCCATGTTGTCGGCGAAGGCCCCGCTCCAGACCTTGCCGAAGTCGGCCTCGGCGTTGACGACGCCCGTCGCCCGGACCTCGCGTTTCCCCTCGGTCTCGTCGGGCAGTCCCCTGACCTGGGAGGGTTCCACCTCCCGCTCGTCGGGCCGCAGCGACCGGGCGACCCGACTTCAGCGGCGGCGTGAAGAACGACGGCGGCTCGTCGCCCGAGGTGGTGCTCCACCCGGGCACGGAAGCGGATCGGCGCCTCCGGGGCCACTGACCGCCCTTTCCCCCGGTCCGCGATGCCCGATCACGACGACCAGGAGCCCGCACGATGCGTTCCGACGGCCCGCAGCAGCCCGGAACGGTGCCGGTCCCACCCGGAACGGCCCCGGTCCCGCCAGCGCTCCCTCCCTCGGTGCGTACCGGACTCAGCCCACCCCGCCCCCCTGCCGTACGGCCCTACCCGCGAGAGTCCGCGCCCCGCCCGCGAAGCCGTCGCGGGGCGCGAAGGGGCTCACCCACGGAGTCGCCGGTTTCGTCGCCCCGTCCCTCGGAGCCTTGATCCGCCTCTCGGCCGGCCGGGCCACGGCCACGGCACGGCCGGGCCCGCACCGAAGGTGACCGTCACCAGGGTCACCAGGCCGGTCGCCAAGGGGTGGAGGTGTCCGGGCCCGGAGTGACCGGGGCCGCCACGGTCAGGGCCCCACCGCCCGAGCCCCCCGAGCCGGAGACGCCCCTCACCGGCGAGGGAGACGGCGTACCCCGTGGGGGAGGGCGTGAGGGCAGGCACCTGCGAGACCGCAGGGCCCGAAGGCAGCTTCGGGTGCCAGTGGGGGCGGGCGAGCACCGCAGGCGGCGAGTTCAGCGCGATGCTCACCGATGCCGATGCCGATGCCGATGCCGATGCCGACCCAGACCCCGACGGAAGCGGCCGGGCCGCCGTCGACAAGGGCGAGGTGCTCACATCCACCCGCTGGCAGGAGCGGAAGCAGGTCGGCCGAGCAGCACCGGGACGCTGAGGGAAGCGCGGCGGAGAGCGGCTCGGTCCACCAGCCGCGCCGCTCACCAGCAGGAACGCGCTCGGCCGACAGGCCTGGACGCTCCATGGCCCCGCGGCCGCACGGGCTCTGTGAGCCGTCCCATAGAAGTCACCCGCATGGACCGTTGACGGACGTGGCAGAATGACCGTGTACCAGCAGCAGCGCACTCCGGGGTCGGTGTAATTCCGAACCGGCGGTTATAGTCCGCGACCCGTCCGCATCCAGCGGCCGGTTGACCAGGTGAGATTCCTGGACCGACGGTGAAAGTCCGGATGGGAGGCAGTGCGCGGCGGGCCGTCACAGGTACGCCGCCGTAGGCGGATGCGTTCCGGGATTCCCGGGACGAGCACATCCGCGTCTTCGGTTTCCGGCGTTCCCTGTTGCGTTCCGCTTCATCTGTCGTCATCGACAGGCCCCGGAGTCCGTGCCCGAAGAGGCAGGAGGACCCGGTGGCTACCGCAGCCGAAAGAACCGCCATGCGGCGGGCGATCACGCTCGCAGCCCGCGGACTCGGCGCCACCAGCCCGAATCCGGTCGTCGGATGCGTCGTCCTCGACGCCTCCGGGGAACAGGCCGGCGAAGGCTTCCACCAGCGCGCCGGAGGGCCGCACGCCGAGATCCACGCCCTGCGCGAGGCCGGCGAGCGGGCCCGTGGCGGCACCGCCCTCGTCACCCTCGAACCCTGTAACCACACCGGCCGCACCGGCCCCTGCGCCCAGGCACTCGTCGAGGCCGGCGTCCGCCGCGTCGTCTACGCGGTGGCCGACCCGAACCCGCAGGCCACAGGCGGCGCGGACACCCTGCGCGGCGCCGGCGTCGAGGTGGAACAGGGCCTGCTCGCCGACGAGGCGGAGGCCGGGAACACCGCCTGGCTCACCTCCGTCCGCCTGGGCCGTCCGTACGTCCTCTGGAAGTACGCGGCGACCCTCGACGGCCGGATCGCCGCCGCCGACGCCACCAGCCGCTGGATCACCTCCCCGGAGGCCCGCGCCGACGTGCACCGCCTGCGGGCCGAGGCCGACGCCGTGGTCGTGGGTTCCGGGACCGCCCGCGCCGACGACCCCCAGCTCGGCGTACGCGGCATCGAGGGCGCCACCCAGCCGCTCCGGGTCGTCGTCGACACCGGCGCCACCGCCGTCCGGCCCGGCGCCCGGGTCCTCGACGGGTCCGCGCCCACCCTGGTCGCGGTCGCCGACGACGCCGAGGCCGGCCACCTGCCCGCCGAAGCCGTACTGCGCCTGCCGCGCGCCGCCACCGGGCCCGGCCTGGACATCGGCGCGCTGCTCGCCGCCCTGCACGGCAGGGGCGTGCGCTCCGTACTCCTCGAAGGCGGGCCCGTCCTGGCCGGCTCCTTCGTCGCCGCGGGAGCGGTCGACACCGTCGTCGGCTACCTCGCCCCGGTCCTCCTCGGCGCGGGCCCGGCGGCCCTCGCCGACGCCGGAATCTCCACCATCTCCCAGGCGTTGCGCCTCGACGTGACCGAGACCGTCCGCATCGGCCCCGATCTGCGCATCACCGCCGTCCCCGTCCCTGCTCGGAAGGGAAACTGAGTGTTCACCGGAATTGTCGAAGAACTGGGTGAGGTCACCGCCGTCGAGAAGCTCGACGACGCCTCCCGCTTCCGACTGCGCGGCCCCGTCGTCACCGAGGGCGCCCGGCACGGCGACTCCATCGCCGTCAACGGTGTCTGCCTCACCGTCGTGGACCTCGGGGAGGGCGAGTTCACCGCCGACGTCATGGCCGAGACCCTGGACCGCTCCAGCCTCGGCGCGCTCACGCCCGGCTCCCGGGTCAACCTGGAGCGCCCCATGGCGCTCGGCGGCCGCCTCGGCGGGCACCTCGTCCAGGGACACGTGGACGGCACCGGCCACATCGTGGCGCGCGAGGTCTCCGAGAACTGGGAGGTCGTCACCGTCTCCCTGCCCGCCGGCCTGGCCCGCTACGTCGTGGAGAAGGGCTCGATCACCGTCGACGGCGTCAGCCTGACCGTCGTCGAGGCGGGCCCCGCCCACTTCACGATCAGCCTCATCCCCACCACCCTCGCGCTGACCACGCTCGGCCTCAAGCAGCCCGGCGACCCGGTCAACCTCGAGGTGGACGTCCTCGCGAAGTACGTCGAGCGGCTGCTCGCGCACGGCGCCGCGCCCGAATCCGGGGAGCCGGTCGCATGAACGCCCTGGACTGGCTGAACTCGGAGGCGTTCAGCGCCTTCGGCCAGCACATCATCTGGTCGGACATGCTCGGCAACACGATCGGCCTGTTCGCCCTGGCCCTGGGCTGGCTCCGCTCGGTCTGGACCTGGCCCGCCCAGCTCCTGTCCGGCGTCGTCCTGGTCGCCGCCAACGTCTCCGTCCAGCAGGCCGGCAGCGTCGGCAAGCAGCTGATCGTCATCGCCGTCGCCGTCTGGGGATGGCAGCAGTGGACCCGCGGCAGGCAGCAGGCGCAGGACGGTTCCATCGCCGTGCGCTTCGCCACCTGGCGCGAGCGCGGATACCTGGTGGGCGGCGCGGCGCTCGGCACACTCGCGGTCGGCGGCCTGTTCACGGCCTTCCCGTCGCTCTCCTGGAGCCCGTGGGCGGACGCCTACATCTTCGCCGGCACCCTCGTCGCGATGATCGCCCAGGCCCGCGGCATGGTCGAGTTCTGGTTCGCCTGGCTGCTCGTCGACCTCGTCGGCGTACCGCTCAACTTCCACAGCGGACTCGCCTTCTCCGGTCTCATCTACGTCGTCTACGGCGCCCTCGTCCTGTGGGGCATGCGCGACTGGTGGCTGCGTACGCGGACACCCCCTCTGGAAGGAGTCACGGCATGACTGCCCAGCCCACCTGGCTGCACGACCGCAGCACCGAGGACCTCTCGCTCGACCCCGTCGAACAGGCGATCCGCGACATCGCCGCCGGACGGCCCGTCGTGGTCGTCGACGACGAGGACCGGGAGAACGAGGGTGACCTCGTCGTCGCCGCCGAGAAGGCGACCCCCGAGATCATCGCCTTCATGATGAGCGAGTGCCGCGGGCTGATCTGCGCTCCCATGGAGGACGAGGAGCTCGACCGCCTCGAACTCCCGCAGATGGTCGCGCACAACACCGAATCGATGAGGACGGCCTTCACCGTCTCCGTGGACGCCTCCGCCGAGCACGGGGTGACCACCGGGATCTCCGCGGCCGACCGCGCCACCACGCTCCGGATGCTGGCCGGCGGGCGGGCGGGCCCCGGCGACTTCGTACGCCCCGGACACGTCTTCCCGCTCCGCGCCCGCACCGGCGGCGTCCTCGTCCGCAACGGCCACACCGAGGCCGCCGTGGACCTGGCCCGGCTCGCCGGGCTGCGCCCCGCGGGCGCCATCGTCGAGATCGCCGGCGAGGACGGGGTGATGCTGCGGCTGCCCGAGCTCGTGCCGTTCGCCCGCAAGCACGGGCTCACGATCATCTCCATCGAGGACCTGATCGCCTACCGCCGCAGCGCCGAGCCGACCGTCCGCCGTGAGGCCGAGGTCCGGCTGCCCACCTCCTTCGGCGGGTTCACCGCGTACGGCTACCGCTCCACCGTCGACGGCGTCGAGCACGTCGCCCTCGTCCACGGTGACATCGGCGACGGCCGGGACGTCCTCGTCCGGGTGCACTCCGAATGCCTGACCGGCGACATCTTCCAGTCCCAGCGGTGCGACTGCGGACCCCAGCTGCACGCCTCCATGGAACGCGTCACGGCCGAGGGGCGCGGGGTCGTCGTCTACCTGCGCGGCCACGAGGGCCGGGGCATCGGACTGCTGTCCAAGCTGCGCGCGTACGAACTCCAGGAGCGCGGCTCCGACACCCTCGACGCCAACCTGGAACTCGGGCTGCCCGCCGACGCCCGGGACTACGCGGCGGGCGCCCAGATCCTCAGCGACCTCGGAGTGCGGTCCCTGCGCCTGATGACCAACAACCCGGAGAAGACCGCCGCACTCGTGCGGTACGGCCTGGAGATCAGCGGGCGCGAGCCCATGCCCGTCCAGGCCGGCGAACACAACCTGCGGTACCTGCGCACCAAGCGGGACCGGATGGGGCACGACCTGCCCTGGCTCGACGCCGCCGCGTCGTCCTGCGGCAACCAGTAAGCACCCGACGAACACACACAGGAGAGACATGAGCGGCAAGGGCGCACCCGAACTGTCCGTACGCAACTGCGGAGACCTGCGGGTGGCGGTGATCGCGGCCCAGTGGCACGAGAAGGTCATGGACGGGCTCGTCGACGGGGCCCTGCGCGCCCTCCACGACCTCGGGATCGACGAGCCTACGCTGCTCCGGGTCCCCGGCAGCTTCGAGCTCCCGGTCGTGGCCAAGGTGCTCGCCGGCCGGGGCTACGACGCCATCGTCGCCCTCGGAGTGATCATCCGCGGTGGCACCCCGCACTTCGAGTACGTGTCCCAGGGCGTCACCAACGGCCTGACCCAGGTCACGGTGGACACCGGCGTACCCGTCGGCTTCGGCGTCCTCACCTGTGACAACGAGGAACAGGCCCTGGACCGGGCGGGCCTGGAGGGCTCCCACGAGGACAAGGGCCACGAAGCGGTCACCGCGGCCGTGGCCACCGCCGCCACCCTGCGCACCGTCAGCGAACCCTGGCGCTGAGCGACCCTCCGGGACCCCGTATTCTAAGGACCATCATGGCCAACAAAACCTTCGAAGAGCTCTTCGCCGAACTGCAGCTCAAGGCCGCCGACGGCGACCCCTCCACCTCCCGCACCGCCGAGCTGGTGGGCAAGGGCGTGCATGCCATCGGCAAGAAGGTCGTCGAGGAGGCCGCCGAGGTCTGGATGGCCGCCGAACACGAGGGCAAGGAAGCCGCCGCCGAGGAGATCTCGCAGCTGCTCTACCACGTCCAGGTGATGATGATCGCCCGCGGGATCTCCCTCGACGACGTCTACGCCCACCTCTGAGCACACCCCCGCACGTCCCGGAACTCCCTCCGCACAAAGGAAACCTGACCTCATGCTGCGCATCGCCGTCCCCAACAAGGGTGCAATCTCCGGGCCTGCGATGGCGATGCTCCATGAGGCGGGCTACCAGCAGCGCAAGGAGTCGAAGGAACTCGTCCTCGTCGACCCCACCAACGAGGTCGAGTTCTTCTACCTGAGGCCGCGCGACATCGCGATCTACGTGAGCTCGGGCCGCCTCGACATCGGCATCACCGGCCGCGACCTGCTGCTGGACTCCGGTGCCGAGGCCGAGGAGATCCTCCAGCTCGGCTTCGCGCGTTCGACCTTCCGCTACGCCACCAAGCCCGGCACGGCCAGCGGCCCCGAGGACTTCGACGGCATGACGATCGCCACGTCCTACGAGGGCATCGTCGCGGCGCACCTCGCCGGAGCGGGCGTCGACGCCTCCGTCGTCCACCTCGACGGCGCCGTGGAGACGGCCATCGAGCTCGGGGTCGCGCAGATCATCGCCGACGTCGTCGAGACCGGCACCAGCCTCCGCAACGCCGGACTCGAGGTCATCGGCGAGCCGATCATGTCCTCCGAAGCCGTCGTGATCCGCCGCAAGGGCGCCGACGCCGACGACCCCAAGGTGCAGCAGTTCCTGCGCCGGCTGCAAGGCGTCCTGGTGGCCCGCAGCTACGTGATGATGGACTACGACTGCCGGGTCGAGCACCTGGAGCGCGCCGTCGCCCTCACCCCGGGCCTGGAGTCGCCGACGATCTCCCCGCTGCACCACGAGGGCTGGGTCGCCGTCCGCTCCATGGTCGCGGCCAAGGAGGCCCAGCGGATCATGGACGACCTGTACGAGCTGGGCGCGCGCGCCATCCTCACGACGGCCATCCACGCCTGCCGCCTCTGACGGCCGGACCACCGCACACCTAAGGACGACAGCGCCGCCATGTCCGCCCCCGCGCCCAGGTCTCCCGAACTCCCCGCCCTGCCGGTCACCTTCAGGCCCACCCTCACCCGGGTGGTCCTGCTGGCCGTGGGGGCGGCGATGTTCGTCGTCATCACCGCGGTCGCGCTGATCCTGGAGAACCTCGGCCCGGGGGAGCGGACCAGCTTCGTCTTCGTCGCCCTGCTCTTCTTCGGCGTGCTCGCCCTGCTCAGCCGGCCGCGCATCACCGCCGACGCGGAGGGGGTGACGGTCGTCAACATCACCCGGACCCGCCGACTGGCCTGGGCGGAGATCCTCAGCGTCAACCTGCGCGCCGGCGACCCCTGGGTCTTCCTCGACCTCAGCGACGGCACCAGCATGCCCGCACTCGGCATCCAGCCGGGAATCGCCAGGAAACGGGCCATCGCCGACGCCCGCGCACTCCGGGCCCTCGCCGAATTCCACGGCAGCGGAGTGAACAACGCCACGGAGAACGGCTGAGCCCCCTGCCCCGTTCGGCCCGATCCCGATTATTCTGGGACCGGTGGCGCACCCGGTGCGCCCCGCCCCGCACCAGAAGGCCTCCGAGGCCCGCGGGGCACATTCCTGCGACCCAAGGAGTGACTCCCTCCAGCAATGGACGGATCGTCCGGTAGTACCTGCGCCGCCCTCTCCCCGGAGGCGGCGGCATGACCACCCCCCTCTTGCTGCTTCTCGCGGCATTCCTCCTCATCCTCGCCAACGGGTTCTTCGTGGCAGCCGAATTCGGGCTCGTCACGGTGGACCGGCCGGACGCAGAACGCGCCGCCGCCGAAGGCGACCGCCGGGCCCGTACCGTCGTCGCCGCCCTGCGCGAACTCTCCTTCCAGCTCTCCGGCACCCAGCTCGGCATCACCGTCACCTCGCTGGTCGTCGGCATGCTCGCCGAACCCGCGCTGGCCCAGCTCCTCGCCGGACCGCTCACCGCCACCGGACTGCCCTCGGGGGCCGTGCCCGGAGTGAGCGTCGTGATCGGCATGCTCTTCGCCTCCGCCGTCCAGATGGTGATCGGCGAGCTCGTGCCGAAGAACTGGGCCGTCTCCCGGCCGCTCCAGGTCGCCCGGTTCGTCGCCGGGCCCCAGCACCGCTTCTCCACCCTCCTGCGGCCGGTGATCACCGCCCTGAACACCGTCGCCAACCGGCTGGTGCGGCTGCTGGGCGTCGAACCCACCGAGGAGCTGGCCTCGGCCAGGACCCCCGGCGAGCTCGTCTCCCTGGCCCGGCACTCCGCCGAGGCCGGCACCCTGGAGCAGGACACCGCCGACCTCTTCGTGCGGACCCTGTCGCTGGCCGGTCTCACCGCGCAGCACGTCATGACGCCCCGGGTGAAGGTCAGCGCGCTCCAGGCGTCGGCGACCTCGGCCGACGTCCTCAACCTCACCCGGGCCACGGGCCTGTCCCGCTTCCCCGTCTACCGCGACCGGATCGACGAGGTCGTCGGCATGGTCCACCTCAAGGACGCCCTGGCCGTGCCCTCCCAGGACCGGCTGCGCACCCCGGTGAGCCGGATCGCCGTCGCACCGCTCCTGGTGCCGGAAACCCTGCCCGTCGAACAACTGCTCCAGCGGCTGCGCAGCGAGCAGCCGATCGCCGTCGTGGTCGACGAGTACGGCGGCACCGCCGGTGTCGTCACCCTGGAGGACATCATCGAGGAACTGGTCGGCGAGGTGAGGGACGAGCACGACGCCGAGGGCGCCGACCGCCCCGAGCTGACGCCCGTCGTCGCCGACGACGGACGGGCCGGCTGGGACGTGGACGGCAGCACCCGGGTGCTGACCCTGCGGAGGATAGGCCTCGACGTACCCGAAGGGCCGTACGAGACCGTGGCGGGACTGGTCGCCGACCTGCTGGGACGCATCCCCGCACCGGGTGACCGGGCCGAGCTGCCCGACTGGCGGATCTCCGTCCGCCAGGTCGGCCACTACCGGGCCGAGCAGGTCCGCTTCGTCCGCCTGACCGGCATACCCGCACCCCCCGCGGAACGGCCGGAGCGGCCCGAGCGGCCCGAGCACGCCGAACGGCTCACCCAGGACCTGCTGGAGGCCGTGCGATGAGCCTCCTCCAGCTGATCCTCGCCGGTCTCCTCGTGCTGGCGAACGGCTTCTTCGTCGGCGCCGAGTTCGCGCTCGTCTCCGTACGGCGCAGCCAGGTCGAACCCCTCGCGGCGAGCGGGTCGAACCGGGCCAGACAGGTCCTGTACGGCCTGGAGAACCTGCCGCAGATGATGGCCGCCGCACAGTTCGGCATCACCGTCTGCTCCCTCACGCTCGGCGCGGTCGCCGAGCCGACCGTCGCCCACCTGCTGGAACCGGTCTTCCACGCGGTGCACGTGCCCGAAGGACTCGTGCACCCGCTGGGCTTCGCGGTCGCCCTCGTCTCCGTGGTCTTCCTCCACCTCGTCATCGGCGAGATGGTCCCGAAGAACCTGGCGATGGCCGCCCCGGAGCGGACCGCGCTGTGGCTCAGCCCCGGCCTGGTCGGCTTCGCCCGGCTGTGCAGGCCCGTCACCTCCGCCCTCGGCGCCTGTGCCAGGCTCGTGCTGCGGCTCTTCGGCGTCGAGCCGAAGGACGAGGTCGAGGCCGTCTTCACCAGCGAGCAGCTCAACCGCCTGGTGGAGGACGCGGGCGTGGCCGGCCTGCTGGAACCCGAGGCGCGTGAGCGCCTCGGGGACGCCCTGGAGCTGGGCAGCAGGCCCGTCACCGATGTGCTGCTCGACCGGGCGTCCCTGGTCACGGTGGACCCGTCCGTCACCCCGCGCCGCATCGAGGAGCTGACCGTGCGGACCGGCTACTCACGTTTCCCCGTCTGCGCGGAGGGCGGCGGATTCATGGGCTACCTGCACGTCAAGGACGTCCTGGAGCTGGAGGACGGCGAGCGGGCCGTCCCCCAGCAGATCTGGCGCCCGATGGCGACCGTACGGGCCGAACTCCCCCTGGACGACGCCCTGACGGTCATGCGCCGCGCCGCCACCCACCTCGCCCAGGTCGCCGACGCGTCCGGGAAGGTGCTCGGCCTGGTCGCCATGGAGGACGTCCTGGAGATGCTCGTCGGCGAGGTCCGCGACCCGGCCCACCGCGTCTCGGTGCCCCGCCGCACGGTGGACGTGCCGAAGGCCATGGCCCCGCTGGGCTGACCCCCGCCGCCGGGCGGTGCCGCGGGGCGGCGCCCCGGGGCGGAGACCCGCGCCCGGGGGCGAGTGGGCGCCGAGCATGAGGGGGAGCCCGCACACAACCACCC
>NZ_JBHVQX010000028.1:30599-102031 GCF_042886395.1 Streptomyces sp. NPDC058008
GCCGCACGGTGGCGGTGCCTACGGCCTTGGCCCCGGTGGCGTGACCCCCGCCGCGGGGGGGTCCGGGGGTCCCGCCCGGCGGCGCCTCACAGGGCGCCGGGCTCCTGGGTGCCCCGGTCCATGGGGCCGCGCCCCGACAGGACCTCGCCGTACGCCTGCATCAGGTCCGGCAGCCGCAGGGTGGCCAGATCGCTCCGCGTCGGCGCCACCGCGTAACCGGAGAGCCGCAGATCGCGGTAGGCACAGCTCTTCTCGTACAGGGTGCGCAGGAAACGGCCGTTGCCCAGCTCGTCGATCCAGCCCTGGCCCACCACGTGCCCGCTGATGCTGCGCAGCTCGTCGAGGGACTCCTCGTCCCACACGTCGTCGTTGTCGGCGGCCAGCACCCCGCCGATCGCGGTGAGTTCGAGGGGGCGGTAGCTCGGGAAGTCGACCCGCGTCGTGAAGCGCGAGGAGAGGCCCGGGTTGGTGGAGAGCAGCCGGTCCATGCCCTCCGGATAACCGGCGAGGATGACCACCAGGTGGTCCCTGTTGTCCTCCGCCCGCTTGAGGAGGACCTGGAGGGCCTCGTCGCCGTACGCGTCGCCCTTGCTGTACCCCGAGTTGGAGAGGCTGTACGCCTCGTCCACGAACAGCACCCCGCCCAGCGCCGAATCGATCAGCTCGTTCGCCTTCACCGCGGTCTGCCCGAGGAACTCGCCCACCAGGTCCGACCGCTGCGCCTCCACCAGATGGTCGCCGCCCAGCAGACCGAGCGCGTAGAACACCCGGCCCAGGATGCGGGCGACCGTCGTCTTGCCCGTCCCGGACGGGCCGGAGAAGACGAAGTGGCGCTTCGGCGGCTGCACCGGCAGCCCCTGCTCCGCACGCAGCCGCGCCATGTTGAGCTGCGCGGACAAGGCCTTGACCTGGCGCTTCACGGGTTCCAGCCCGACCATGCGCTCAAGCTCCGCCAAGGCCTCCGCGAGCATCGCCGGATCGCTCGGCCCGGCGGGGAAGACCGCCCGCGGCGCCCCCCGCTTCTCCCGCGCCCCGCCGCCTGACGGAGGTGTCACCGCCCCGGGCAGGACCTGCGGATCGCCGCCGAGCCAGGGCTCACGGCCGTCCCCCGGATCCGTGCCGAGCGCCGTGTCCCCGTCCGTCCGCGCCTCCACCCCCGTGCCGTCCGCGCCGAAGCCCGCCAGCGAGACCGGGGCCAGATCGACGGACTCGTCGTAACCGTCCCCCTCGGAGATCGCCGCGAGCCTCGCCGAGGTGTCCATGAAGGCCGGGTCCACGCGGTGCACGGCCCGGTACAGCGGCAGGGCCGCCGCGCTGCGCCCGGTGCCCTCGTGGGCCCGCGCCAGCCAGTAGCGCAGCTCCTTGCGCTGCGGCTGCTCGCTGCGGCACCGCATCAGCGCGGCGGACAGGAGGGGCTCCGCCTGCCCGTACATCTCCAGGCGCACCCGGGCCATCCCGCCGAAGAGCCCCGCCTCGATACCGAGCAGCGGATCGTCGATGAGCTGCTCGGTGGTGCGTACGAGCTGCTCCCAGTCCTTGATGAGGTAGGAGCGGCAGGCGTGCAGGAAGCGCACCTGGGGATCCGCGTCCACCGGCGGCAGACCCGCGAGCGCCCGGTCCAGCTCGGGCACATGGCGGCCGTCCAGCCAGTGCGAGGCGTGGGCCAGGAGCAGATCGCGCGGGCTCTCCAGCACCGGCTGCACCCACCAGCCCAGCCAGTACCAGGAGTTGAGCGTGCGACGGTGGCGGGCGCGCTGCTCGCCGAAGCGCTCGCGGTGGCGGTACATGCGCAGCAGCGCCGTGGTGGTGTCGATCCGCAGCGCGTGCAGTCCCAGCCAGCCGTCGGCCATGCCGGGGTCCAGACGCACCGCGGTTCTGAACTCCTCCTCGGCCTGCGGGTACGCGCCCATCGTGTAGGCGTCCACCCCGCGCAGCCAGGCAAGATCGGCCGGGGTCTGCGCGCCCGGCGTGCCGATGTCCATCAGGTCCCCCACAAACCGTGCCCCCAGAATGTCCCGCCCGCACAGCATGCCCAGCTCGGCGCACCTAATCACCGTGCCGGGGACGGGAATTGACCACATCCGGGACGCATCGTACCTGTACGGGGAGTGAGCGGTTAAGTACGTAACCGGCGCTTCGGCCACGGTGACCGAGGGTGAGCGAAGGGCCGGCCGGGCGGGCACGGGAGGGCAGAACGAAGCCCCCGGTCACGGGGGAACGACCGGGGGCTTCGCGTCTGAAGGGGCTCCGAAAAGCCGCACATTGAGAACGTAAGACCTGTACGGGCCCCCGGTCAAGCCGAGTTGGGGAGCCCGTGGGGGCTTTTTGCGGCTGCCGGTGCGGCGGCCCTCAGGCCTGACGCTCCGTGACGGTCCGACTCGTCCCCGCTGCCGGGCGGGGCCCATCCAGCCACCCGTATCCCGTGGGCATCCGCCGTATCACCGCGTCCGCGAAGGGGTACGAGGGATCACGGGCGAAATGCCGCCGCTCGGCGACGGTCCAGCCGTCCCAGAACTCCGCGAGCCCGGGACCGTCGCGGAGCCTGCCCCGCTCCCAGGACGTCTCGCTGTCCCCCTCGATCCACAGCAGCGCCGCGAGGAAGGGCCGCACCGCGGCACGGCCCGCCCCCACCCCTTCGACCAGGACCACGGGCGCCGGGTCCAGCGTCCTCGGCGGCCCGAAGCGCCGGGCCGTCCAGTCGTACGGGGCGTAGCGTGCGGGCTCCCCCCGCGACAGCGGGTCCAGGACCTGCTCGCGCAGCCTGCCCGTCCAGGCGAAGAGCTCCTCGTGCGTGGCCAGGTCGTCCAGGCGCAGGACCGGGCAGTCGTCGAGGGCCACGGCCAGGCGGCCGGCGAACGTGCTCTTGCCGGATCCCGCGTGGCCGTCGACCGCGATCAGCCGCACCGGCCCGCAGGACGGCGCCAGGGAGCGCAGCCGGTGCGCGTGGTCCGCCAGGTCGTTCATGCCCCCAGCGTACGAGAGCGCGCCGGTACACCCCGGGCCCCGCGCAGGTCACATCAGTGGTCCAGACCCATATTGGCGGCGCGGCACGAGGCGAATCACTGGCCGGAGCCGGTCCCGACCCGCGATAGTTGGCCCACCGATCGGCACCCGCAGTCCCATCCGCTCAACGACCGGGGGTCCCGCCCATGACCAGACCGACTTCACGCAGGACCGTGCTCACCGCCGCGCTCGCGGCGGCCGGGGCGGGCGCCGTGGCCGCCGCCGGCCCGTCGAGCGCCGCCCCCTCCCGTACCTCCTCATCCCCGGCGGCCGCCCCACTCGTGGAAAACCGTTTCTGGACGACGTACACCGACTGGCGCTCCGGTACCCAGGCCGGGACCCGCGCGGTCGCCGGCCGACGGCCGGGGCTGGTGATCGCCGCCCCCGCCGGGAGCACCGACTACACCGATCCCCACACGGGCACGACCACCGCCTGGGAGTACGCGACCTGGACCTCCCCGGTCCACCGCTCCGCCGTCCCCGCCACCGAGGTGATCGCGTCCTGGAACGCCGACACCCCGCAGGGCACCTGGATCCAGATCGAGCTCCGGGGCGGCTACTCGGACGGCACGGACACGCCCTGGTACGTGATGGGCCGCTGGGCCTCCGGTGACGGCGACATCCGCCGCACCTCCGTGGACGACCAGACCGACGGCAGGAGCACGGTCTGGACCGACACCTTCTCCCTGGACGACGCGGCGAGCGGTCTGCGGCTGGTCTCCTACCGCCTGCGGCTCACCCTCCACCGGCTCCCCGGCACCCGCCTCACACCCACCGTCCACCGGGCCGGCGCGATGGCCTCGGACGTCCCCGACCGCTTCACCGTCCCCGCCACCGCACCCGGAGCCGCCCGGGAGCTGGCGGTGCCCCGCTACTCGCAGAACATCCACGTGGGGGAGTACCCGGAGTACGACAACGGGGGCGAGGCCTGGTGCAGCCCCACCTCCTCGCAGATGATCATCGAGTACTGGGGCCGCGGGCCCACCCCCGAGGACCTGGCCTGGGTCGAGCCGGGCCTCGCCGACCCCCAGGTGTGCCACGCGGCGCGCTCCACCTACGACTACCAGTACGAGGGCTGCGGCAACTGGCCCTTCAACGCCGCCTACGCGGCGGCCTACAAGGACATGAGCGCCACGGTCACCCGGCTCGCGTCACTCACCGACGTCGAGAAGCTGGTCGGCGCGGGGATCCCGGTCATCACGTCGCAGTCGTTCCTCAAGGGCGAACTGACGGGCGCGGGATACGGGACGTCGGGCCACCTGATGACGGTCATCGGCTTCACGGCCGGCGGAGACGTGATCGCCAACGACCCCGCGTCCCCGTCCAACGACGCGGTCCGCCGTGTCTACCCGAGGCGCGAGTGGGAGAACATCTGGCTCCGCACGAAGCGCTACGACGCCAACGGAGCCGTCAGGAGCGGCACGGGCGGCGTCTGTTACGTCTACTGGCCCGCCGAGCCGACATCCGCCCAGCACCGCGTCCTGCGGTCGCTCGGCCTGGCCTGAGCACCCGAGGACCCACGGCCGCCCCGGCGCCCGGACGGCAGCGCACCCGGCCGTCCCTGCCCTGAGGCGGCCGTGCCGGTCCGCGGTGACCGGGGACCCAGCGCGCACAACTGGGGCGGCGCCAGGCAGACTCTGCGTATCGTAGTTCGCTCAGCAGAGGATGACGCACGCATGATCACGCTCAGCAAAGAAGACGGACCCGCGGACCTGGACGGAGTCACCCACCTGTCCATCGGCGTGTCCTGGGACCCCACGGCCGGCAGCAGCGGAGGGGTCATGGGCATGCTCCGCCGTAAGACGGGCACCGACCTCGACCTGATCGCCATCGCCATGCAGGGCGCGGACCCGGTGCGCCTGGCCGGCCTCGACTCGCTGGACCCCATGGGCAACGGCTCCCTGGTGCACAGCGGTGACAACCAGACGGGGCGCGGCGACGGCGACGACGAGACCGTCACGGTCGAGTTCGCACGCGTCCCCGCCAACATCACCTCGATCGTCTTCGTCGCCGCCGCCTTCAAGAAGAGCAGTTCCTTCCAGAAGGCCCGCAACATCAGCTTCAAGGTCTACGACGCGACCGGCGGCACCACCCAGCAGGTGGCCGACATATGGCCCAGCCTGCTGACCCAGGACAACGGCTGCGCGGTGGCGAAGGCCGTGCGCGTCGGCGGCGCCTGGAAGCTCGAGGTGATCAACGTGACGGGCAAGATCAAGCAGGGTGACGAGCACGCCCTGATGCGCTTCGCCATCAGCAAGTAGGGACCGGCTCCCTCGCGCGGTCCGCGCCCGGGCCCTCCGTCCTCCGCTCTCCTGCGGTGGATCACGACGGCCGGCCCGGGGCGTCGAACTTCCCTCGGTACGAACGATGTTCGCCGCTCTCCGTCGCGCGGTCCGGACGGCCGGTCGGTCCTTGGCGGGACCGTCCGGCGCCGGCCGCGCCCATCCGGCGGACGGGGTACGCACCGCGTGGGCGCGCCCCCTCGGCGCCGGGACCACGGCGCCGCCCGTCGCGCGTCGTCCGGCGCCCCTCGGGGCCCGTAAGATCCAATTCCCGTGAGCACCAACCCGATTCGCTCAGTTCCCTCCGCCAGGCGTGCCTCCGTCGCCGCGCGCTGCCGTGTCGTCACCGAGGCGCGCTGGTTCGCCGTCACCGTCTTCGTGCTGATCCTCGCCAACGCCACCGTGCTCGGCGTGGAGACCTACAGCGGGGTCACGGACCGGTTCCACGACGAGCTGAAGCTGGTCGAGCACGGATTCCTGGCGGTCTTCACCGTGGAGATACTCCTGCGGATCGCCGCCCACGCGGACCGGCCGAAGGAGTTCTTCCGGGACCCCTGGAACCTCTTCGACCTGGTCGTCGTGGCGTGCGCCTTCCTGCCCGCGGTGCGGGAGAACGCCACGGTCCTGCGGCTGCTCCGCCTCGCACGGGTGCTGCGTGCCGCCCGCTTCCTGCCCCAACTGCGCATCGTGCTGGTCGCGGTGGGCCGCAGCCTGCCCGGCACGGTCAGCTTCCTGCTCGTGGGCGGACTGCTGCTGTACGTGTACGCCATGGTCGGCTGGGTCTTCTTCGCCGCCGCGGATCCGGAGCACTTCGGCTCCATCGGCCGTGCCGTCCTCACCCTGTTCCTGCTGATGACACTGGACGGCCTCGGCGACGCGGTCCGCGCGGGCCTGGAGATCTCCCGCTGGAGCATCCTCTACTACGCCTCGTACGTCCTGATCGCGTCCTTCGTCCTGGTCAACGTCCTCATCGGTGTGGTCATCACGTCCCTGGAGGAGGCACGCGCGATGGAGGAGGAGGAGTCCGGGGGGCGGGAACCGGTGCCGGCCGTGCCCGTGCCCGTGGTGATCCCGATGCCGCCCGAAGAGGTGCGGGCCCGTATCGCCGCGGCGCGCAGGGCCCTCGACGAACTGGAGGGGAGTCTGGCGGCGCCGCCCCTGCCCCGCCCCCGTGACGTGGGTGCGGGCGTCCCGACGGGGAGTACCCGGTCCGGACCGGTGTGACGCCTCGGGCCGGGAACCCGGGCCGCTCGCGGTGGCCCCGGCGCCCGGCCCGACGGCAGGGCGCGGGCACGACGCCCCTGCGGCGAACGGCTGCCGCGTGCCCACCGGAGGGCCTCATGGCTGACTGCTGTCCGTACCGCATCGTGACCGGGGCTCCCGGGACCGGCCCGCGCGCGGTGGGACCACGCGTCGCGGTGAAGGCCCGCGCGCGGTGGGACCACGCGTCGCGGTGAAGGCCCGCGCCGGTGGTGCGCGCGTGCCGCGGACCGGTCACGCCGTCTCCGGCTCGCCCGTCGCGGCGGCGTGGGCCGTGCGGCGGCGACAGGCGTCCTCGTCCGTCCGGGCGTCGTAGGTGAGCAGCTTGGGCAGCGCGGCGGCGAGCAGGCCGACCGAGGCGACACAGGCGAGGCCGCCCGTCCAGATCGCCGGGCGCGCGCCGGTCCATCCGGCCATCGCGCCCGCGCGGACCTGGCCGAGCTGGGGTCCGACGCTGTAGGAGAGGACCTCGATACCGGCCAGCCTGCCGCGCAGTTCGTCGGGGATGGTCTGGTTCCAGATGGTCGACCGGCCCAGCCCGCTCAGCATGTCGCCCGCGCCGGCCAGGGCCAGGCACACCAGTACCACCCAGACGTTCGACACCCAGCCGGCGGCCGCGATGGCCAGGCCCCAGCCGGTCGCGCCGAACACGACCAGCAGCCCGTGCCGCTGGGTCCGGGACACCCAGCCGCTGGTCAGGCTCACCAGCACCGAGCCGACCGACCCGGCCGTGTACATCAGGCCCAGGGACCAGTCGGCGTCCAGCTCGTCGGCCAGGAAGGGGAAGATCGTGTTCGGGAAGGCGAAGAACATCGCCGCCAGGTCCACCGCGTAGGTTCCCAGCAGCACCGGGCGCGACCAGGCGTACCGCGCGCCCTCCGCGATGCCCCGCAGCGACGGCTTCCCGGCGTTCTCGGCCGGAGGCACCGGGGCGAGCCGGAGGCACAGGGCCACCGACACGGCGAAACAGGCCACCGTCGTGCTGTACGCCGGAACGTTGCCCGCGTACGCCACGACCAGGCCCGCCAGCGCGGGGCCCGCGATGGCACCGGCCTGCCAGCGGAACGCGTTCAGCGCGGCGGCCGCCGCCAGCTGGTCGTGCGGGACGATCCGGGCCAGCAGCGAGTCCAGCGCGGGCCGTTGGAGCCCGGCCAGTGCCGCCACCCCGGCCGCCACCACGTACAGCGGCCACAGCATCGGCTCCGGCAGCATCGCGTTCACCAGCAGGACGCCCGCCAGCACTCCGAGCCCGGCCTCGGTGAGCAGGATGACCTTGCGCCGGTCCACCGCGTCCGCGAGCGCTCCGCCGTACAGCCCGAAGACCACGAGCGGTACCAGCTCGACGGCGCCCATCGCGCCCACCGCGAGGGGCGAACCGGTCAGTTCCTTGATCTGGAGCGGCAGGGCGACCAGCGCCATGAAACTGCCGAAGTTCGTGATCAGCCCCTGGACCCACAGGAGCCGGAAGTCACGGGAGGACCGCCAGGGCGAGAGGTCGGGCAGGACGGCGGAGAGCTTCGAGGTCACGGGGTGCGGCCTTCCGTCGGCCCGGGAGCGCAGATCCGGCTCCCCGTGACCCGTGGTGACGCGGCGGCCGACGGCCCCGGACGATACGCATGCATGGCCGAACTCCACAGTTACGGGTGCCCGAGGGTGCCGGTCCGTCCACGCCCGGGCACCGGGATGGTTCGTGGAGCATCCAAAGCAAGGTTAGGTAAGGCTTACTTCGCGTTCGTGCAGTGTAGGAGAGGGCTCGGCGGTGTCGCAATCGAGTAAACGGGACACCGCGCGTAGAGATCGGGACAGGCCGGACGCCGGTGGACGGACCGGGATCCGTGCGTGAAGGACGCCGGAGCGGTCCGGCGGGCGCCCTCGTCCTGTCGCGCCGTGCGCGGGTTCCCGGGGGCGCCCGCGTGTGCCGGGCGGCGGGTCCACCGGGCGCCCGTCCCCCGGCCGCCGGTGATCAGTGCGGCCGGTGAGCCGCGGGCGCCGCTCCGTCCTCCTCCTGCTCCTGGTAGGAGTAGCGCTGCTCCTGCCAGGCGTCACCGACGGTGTGGTAGCCGCGTTCCTCCCAGAAGCCGCGGCGGTCCTCGGTCAGGTACTCGACGGCCCGCAGCCACTTGGCGCTCTTGTAGCCGTAGAGGTGGGGGACCACCAGGCGCAGCGGGAAGCCGTGCTCCGCGGTGAGGGACTCGCCGTTGTGGTGCGTCGCCAGGAGCGTGCGGGGGGTGGCGAAGTCGCGCAGGCGCAGGTTGGCGGCGTAACCGTACTCCGCCCAGGCCATCACGTGCGTGACGTCCGGGGCGGGCGGGACCAGGTCCAGGACGGCCCCGGCGGGGATCCCGTACCACTCGTGGTCCGTGGACGTCGGGCCGGTGGCGCAGTGCAGGTCCGCGGTCATCGTGACGTGGGGCAGCGCGCCGAGTTCGCCGAGGGTCCAGACCTGCTCGCGGCCGGTGGCGGTGGCGCCGTGGACGCGGAGGTTCCAGCGTTCGGGCCGGAAGCGGGGGACGGGCCCGTAGTGCGAGACCGGCCACCCGTGCACACGGTGCTGACCGGGGGGAACGGGGTGGGGTGTACGGGGTGTTCCGCCCGGTGCCCCGGGGTGGTCGCTTCCCATGCGGGCTCCCTTGTCTCCGTCGGATCTGCCCCGCGCTCGATCCTCCGGACGGCGTCGGCCCGCTCCTCCACGACGTCTCGCGCTCGGGCAGCGGAGGAACGTCAGGAACGAGGCATACCGCACACTTTACATAGCAGCTGCGACGGGTTCGATCGCGCATGCCTCGTGAATGTGAGAAGCGATCCCTGTGTCTGAGGAGTTACTCCGCCGCGCCGGACGGTCCGTGGGCCTCTCAGCGGGTCAGAGCCGCCAGGGCGAGGAAATGGCCCTCGGCGTCGTCGTACTCCACCAGGTCCCACCCGGCCGCCTGGAGCGCCGGCTCCAGGCTGGGGCGGGCCAGCGGGTCGTCGGCGCTCGGTGTGCGGCCGTGGCGGGCGGCGCGTTCCACGCGGCCCGAGGGGTGGAAGACGGCCAGGGTGCCGTCGGCGGTCGCGACCCGGGCCCATTCCCGGAGCGCCGTTGAGGGGTCCGGCAGGTGGTCCAGCAGCCCCGCGGCGAAGATCCCGTGGACCGAGCGGGAGGCCAGCGGCAGACGGCCGCAGTCCGCGAGCAGGAGGTGCGCCAGCCCCGAACGCCCGGTGCGGGCCGCCGCGCCCAGCATCGCCTGGGTGACGTCGACGCCCAGTACCGTGCCGTCCCGCAGGACCTCGGCCCGCAGCGCCGGGAGCGCGCGGCCGGTGCCGCAGCCCAGGTCGAGGGCCGTCTGACCCGGCTTGAGGCCCATGCGGGCCACTGCCGCCGCGTACGCGGGGGCCTGGTGCGCGAAGCGGTCCTCCCACGCCCCGGCCCTCGGCGTGAAGAAGGCGCGCGTCGCCGTGCGGCCGGAGCGTGCCGCCACCAGCGCGGCGAACCGGCCCAGCACCCGGTCGCGGTGCGGTCCCAGCGCGGCCAGGCTCCCCGGCGTGTCGGGCAGGAGGCCGGGCGCGTGTGCGGCGTCCTCGGGGAAGGCCCGGGCGAAGGCCTCGACGGCCGTGGCGTCGACCTCCAGGTGGAACTGGAGGCCCCACGCACTGCCGTTCACCCGGAACGCCTGTACGGGATAGCGGTCGCACGACGCGAGCAGGACCGCCCGGTCGGTGAGGTCCATGGTGTCGCCGTGCCAGTGCAGCACCGTGAGCCGCTCCGGAAGGCCCGCGAACAGCGGGTCCGTGCCCGCCGACGGGGAGAGGCCGATCCCGCCCCACCCGATCTGCGTCCCCGTCCCGGTCCGGGCCGCTCCGCCCGCCGCCACCGCGAGCAACTGGGCGCCGAGACACACCCCGAGCACCGGGACGTCCGCCGCCAGGGCCGCCCGCAGCAGCGCCAGTTCCGCCTCGCGCGTGGGGAACCCCGCGTCGTCACGGGCCGACATCGGCCCGCCCATCACCACCACCGCCTCGACCCCGGTGAGGCCGTCCGGTACGGGATCGCCCTCCCACAGTCGGCACAGCCTCATGCGCAGCCCCGCCGACTCCAGCGCGGCGGCGATCGCGTACGGACCCTCGCCGGGCACGTGCTGCAGGACTACGACGCTCATCGATCCATCCTTCGTTCGCGCGATCCACGCATGCGAGCGATCCGGCGCGCACACATGGCATCTGCGAATCCTACGAAGGATCTGCCTCGCAGACGGGTGGTTCCGGCCCGCGAGGGGGCCGCGTGGGCACCGGAGGCCGCTCAGACGGCGACCACGGTCGCCTCCGTGGCCTTGACGCTCGTCCAGACGGACGTCCCCTCGGCGAGGCCGAGATCGGCGACGGCCTGGGGCGTGATCTCGGCGACGAGGTCCGGTGCCAGGTCCGACGTGATCAGCACGCGCAGTCGGCTGCCACTGGTGGTGATCTCCCGTACGGTGCCCGGCCAGACGTTGCGGGGACTGCCGGTGGGCCTCTCCCGGTGTACGGAGACGGCCTCCGGAGCGATGACGGCGAGCGCGTCCGTGCCGGGCGTGAGCGGGTCCGCGGCCACCAGGGTTCCGCCGCCGGTGAGCCGAACGCCGTCCTCGGTGGCGGTGCCGGGCCAGGCGTTGCGGCCCAGCATGCGGGCGACCCAGGGGGAGCGGGGGTGGCGGGTGACCTCGGCGGGCGGGGCGTCCTGGAGGGTCCGCCCGTCGTCGAGGACGAGGACCCGGTCGGCGAGCGCCACGGCCTCTACGGGGTCGTGGGTGACGATGAGGCAGACGCCGCCGAAGCCGTCGAGATGACGGCGCAGGGTGTGCCGCACGTGGGCCCGGGTGGTCTGGTCGAGGGCGGCGAGCGGTTCGTCGAGGAGGAGGAGCCGCGGCCGGGCCGCGAGCGCCCGCGCCAGCGCGACACGCTGGGCCTGGCCGCCGGAGATCTGTGCGGGCCTGCGCTCCGCGAGATGGCCCACGCCCAGGCGGTCGAGCCACGCCCGGGCGCTGCGACGGGCCTCGGCGCGGGGGACGCCACGCGCGCGCAGACCGTACGCGGTGTTGGCCAGCGCGTTCATGTGGGGGAAGAGCGCGCCGTCCTGGGGGACCCAGGCGACGCCTCTGCGGTGCGGCGGGAGCGCGGTGACATCCGTGTCGCCCAGGCGGAGTTCGGCGTGGGCCCGGGGGGTGAGGCCGAGGAGCGCGCGCAGCAGGGTGGTCTTGCCGGCGCCGTTGGGACCGACCACGGCGATGGTGGTTCCGCCGTCCGCGTCGAGGGTGAGCGTGTTGAAGCCGGTGACGTCCGCGTGGAGCGGCCAGTGCTCCCCGGCCCCTTCCGCTTCCGGCGCGGCCTCGGGGGTGATCCGCCCGTCCTCCGGCGTGGCGGGGGCGGTGTCGTCCCCCGGAGCCGTCGGCCGGGCGGCGGCGGCGCGAGGCGTGCCCGTCCACCGACCGCGCAGGGCGACGAGCACGGCCATGGCGATGACGAGCAGGAGCAGGGAGACCGAGGTGGCGGCCTCCGGGCTGTCCTGGAGCAGCAGGTACACCTGGAGCGGGAGGGTCTGCGTGGTACCGGGGAGGTTTCCGGCGAAGGTGATGGTCGCGCCGAACTCACCGAGCGCCCGCGCCCAGGTCAGCGCGGCTCCGGCGGCGAGACCGGGGGCGACCATGGGCAGGGTGACGGTGAAGAACACCCGTACCGGCGAGGCCCCGAGGGAGGCGGCGGTCTCCTCGTAACGGGGACGCAGCCCGCCCAGCGCCCCTTCGAGGCTGATGATGAGGAACGGCATGGCGACGAACGTCGCGGCGAGGACCGCGCCGGACGTGTGGAACGGCAGGGTGAGTCCGAACGTGTCCTCCATCCAGGGGCCCAGCAGTCCGCGCCGGCCGAAGGCCAGGAGGAGGGCGACACCGCCGACGGTCGGCGGCAGCACCATCGGCAGGAGCACGAGGGAGCGGACGAACGCCTTCCCGGGGAAGTCGACACGGGCCAGCAGCCAGGCCAGCGGCACACCGAGCACGAGGGAGATCCCCAGGGCCCAGCCGGAGACGATCAGGGACAGCTTCAGCGCCTCGGTCGTCCCGGGGCTGGTGAGATGGGTGCCCAGGTCGGCCCACGAGGTGCGGGCCAGGATCCCGATCAGCGGCATCAGCAGGAAGGCGATGGCCAGCAGTGCGGGGATCGCCAGAGCGATCGGGGCGCGGGGGCCGGTGGTACTGCGGCGGAGGCGTCTCATCGAGGGTCCCTGATGCTGGAGGTGCCCGCGGGCTGCCGGGTCGGGGGACCGGGCAGCCCGCGGGGGGTGACGGCTGTTACGGCTTCTGGAAGCCCGCGCCGGCGAGGATCTGCTGGGCCTCGGGGCTGGACAGCCAGGTCACGAAGGCGGCCGCGGCCTCACTGTGCTTCGAGGTCTTCAGCGTCGCCGCCGGGTAGGAGGCGACGGCGTTCTGCGCGTCCGGGATGTCGACCGTGTCGACCTTGTCGGTCGCCGTCGCCGCGTCCGTCTTGTAGACGAGACCGGCGTCCGCCTCGCCGAGTTCGACCTTGCTGAGGACGGCGCGGACGTTGGGCTCCTGCGAGACCGGCTTCACGACGATCTTCTGGGCGTCGAGGATCTGCTTGCTGTAGCGCCCGACCGGGACCTCGGGGGCCGCGAGGACGACCTTCAGCCCGGGGTCGGCCAGGTCCTTCAGGTCCGCGACCTTCTCCGGGTTGCCCTCGCCCGTGGCGATCACCAGACGGTTCTTCGCGATGACGGTCGGCGTCCCGGTGTCGGCCTTCAGGCCGTCCATCGTCTTGGTGTCCGCGGTGACCAGCGCGTCGGCGGGCGCGCCCTGCTTGACCTGGGCCGCGAGCTCCTGCGAACCGGCGAAGGAGAACGTCACCCTGGTCCCCGGGTTCTTCTTCTCGTAGGCCGCGCCGGCCGTCTTGAAGACGTCGGTCAGCGAGGCGGCGGCCAGGACCGTCAGGTCCGCCCCCGGCGCCCCGGACGCCGACCCGGTGCCCGTGCCGCCCGAGTCCTTGGCCTTGTCGTCGTCGCTGCCGCAGCCGGCCAGCGGGACCAGGAGGGCCGCGGTGAGGATCGCGGCCGAGGTACGACGGCGGGTGAAGATGTGGGACATGAGGGTGGGACTCCTTGGGGACGCGGTCGGCCGGTGCCGTCCGAGCGGATGCTGGAAGCCGCGCCGGGGACGGCGACGCCGCTTTGTGGAGCGGTGGTTCAGGTGCGGTCGATGTGCACGCTGGTCGACTTCACGCGGGCGGTGGCCCGCATGCCGACCTCCAGTCCGAGTTCCTCGACCGCCTCCCTGCTCAGGAGGGAGACGAGCCGGTGCGGGCCCGACTGGACCTCCACCTGGGCCGCGACGTCGCCGAGCCTGACGGCGGTGACGATGCCGGGGAACGCGTTGCGCGCCGAGGTGCGGGACACGCCGTCCTCACCGGGTCCGCCCCGGGCGACCTCGACGGAGAGCGCCGCCAGGTCACGGCCGTCGATGAGCCGGCGCCCGCCCTCCTCGCGGTGGGTCGCGACCCTGCCCGCGTCGGCCCAGCGCCTCGCGGTGTCCGGGCTGACGCCGAGCAGGCGCGCTGCCTGCCCGATGGTGTAGGACTGCATGTGCGACAGATTAGAGGAACTGAGCTTGTATTTACAAAGGTTAATACGAACATCCATGGTAAATGCGCCCGCTGATGGAGGATGGTCCAAGATCCGTCGCCCTCCCGGGCCGGACTCCCTGGTTCCGTCCCCGCCCGGCGCGGTGCGAGCGGGGGTGCGCCCGGCAGTCGCCCGGCCTCAGTCCGGCCGCCCGGCATCCGGCCACGCGCCGACCCGTACATGGGTGATGGCGCTGACGTACCGCGCCCCGCACCGGTCCACCGGCACCACCAGCTGGCTTCCCGCCGCGTCCAGGTCCTCCCCGTCCATCCGGGTGGCCAGGAGGACGGGGGCGTCACCGAAATCGGCGTCGATCTCCGCCCAGGCCAGCACCGTGCGGTGACCGTCCCCGCCGGACACCGCGAGGACGAAACGGGAACGGTCCTTGCGCCGGCGGACGTCGAACAGCGGCTGCGCCTCCAGGACCACCTCGCGCAGCAACGGCCCTTCGTACCGGTGCCGCTGGGGACCGTTGGTCGCGCAGTCGAAGACCACCTCGGCCCGGTGCTGCTCCCATCCCGTCCGCAGATCCGCCACCGTCAGCCTGGCCGGGCGGACGACGTCGCCGAGTACGGCGAACGAGGCGGACCGCGCGGGGGAGGAGCGGGGTCGCGCACTGAGTCGGCTCATGGGATCCCCCAGTCGAACGGCCCGCGGGGCGGCTGTCAGAAGGTATGCCCAGCAGCCGCCCCGAGGAACCGTGACTGCGAGGCGATACCCCTGCCGTGCCTGGCGTCCGGGAGCCTCGGCAGGGCTATCGGGCCGGATCCGCCCGCCCGCCGTCGCCGCCGCGCGCCCGCCGGTCGAGCGCCAGCCAGACCCGGTCGCGGGTCAGGGGCAGTTCGGTGAACCGGATCCCGGTCGCGTCCCGCAGGGCGTTCGCGAAGGCCGGCGCGACCGGGTTGAAGGGGCTCTCGCTCATCGACTTCGCCCCGAGCGGCCCGATCGCGTCGGAGGTCTCCATGAAGTGCACCTCCGTGCGCGGGATGTCGGCGTACTGCGGCAGCCGGTACTGGCGGAACGTGGTGGTGGTGACCTCACCGCGCTCGTTCAGACGGACGTTCTCGAAGAGGGTGGCCCCCAGCGCCTGCGCGATACCGCCCTCCACCTGGCCGCGGCACTGCATCGGGTTCATGACCTTGCCCGCGTCCGCCGCGTGCACGCTGCGCAGGACCCTGATCTCACCCGTGCCCGGGTCCACGGCCAGCCGGAACCACTGCGCGTTGAAGGCGACGGAACGCGGTGTTCCGCCGAAGTGCCCGTCCGCCACGAGGTCCTGGCCGGCCGAACGGGCCGCCGCGTACAGCTCCTTCAGCGGGACACGGCGGCCGCGGTACCCGACCCCGCCCTCCACGAGGGCGCACTCCTCGCGCCGCACGCCGAGATGCCGTGCCGCGAAGCCCAGGATCCGGTCGGCGAGGGTCTGCGAGGCGCGGAGGGTCGCCTTGCCCGCCACCACGGTTCCCGTCGACCCGAAGGCCCCGGTGTCGTGCTCGACGAGGTCGGTGTCCGACTGGCGCACGGTGATCCGGTCCACGGTGGTGCCCAGCTCACCGGCCGCGATCTGCCGGTGCACCGTCGTGGTGCCGTTGCCGAACTCCGCGGTGCCCACGGCCAGGTCGTAGGTGCCGTCGGCCCGCAGGCCGATCCGGACATCGGCGATGTGCCCGCCGGGCGGCCCCGTCGCGATCATGGACAGCGCCGTCCCCTCGCCCACGAGCCAGCCCCGCGGGGCCACTTCGGCGGGCTCCGCCCGCGCCTCGCGCACGATGGACAGGCACTGGCCGAGTCCGTAGCTCGCGATGTGCAGGTCCTCCTCCTCACCGCCCGGGCTGACCAGGGCCTCACCGGGTCCGATGACGTTCCGCTCCCGGAACACCAGGGGATCGATGCCGAGCATCCGGGCCAGCTCGTCCATCACGGACTCCACGGCGAAGACGACCTGCCCCAGCCCGTAGCCGCGGAACGCGCCCGCCGGTACGGCGTGGGTGTAGACGGAGTACCCGTCGGCCCTCTTGTGCGGAGCACGGTAGACGGCCATCGACTCACCGACACTGTGGAACATCACCGCCGGCCCGTGGTTCCCGTACGCCCCCGTGTCGGCCACCACGCGCAGCTGGATCGCCGTCAGCGCCCCGTCCTTCCGGGCGCCGGCCTTCACACGCACGGTGAACGGGTGCCGGGTGGTGGCGCCGTAGAACTGCTCGGCCCGGGTGTACTCCAGCTTCACCGGGCGGTTCAGACGCATCACGGCGAGGACCACGACGTCCTCGACGATCATCTCCTGCTTCCCGCCGAACCCGCCGCCCACCCGCCCGGCCACCACGCGGACCCTCTCCAACGGCAGGTCGAACAGCGCGCACAGGGCCCGCCGGGTGAGGAAGGGGGTCTGGGTGCTGGAGCGTACGACGATGCGCTCGGCCCCCTCCTCCGTCCGCTCGGGCCAGGCGACGGCGCCGTGCGTCTCCAGGCTCGCGTGCTGGACCCGCTGGGTGCGGAACGTCTCCTCGTACACCACGTCGGCCTCGGCGAACCCGGTCTCCACACAGCCCGTCTCCCCGTGGACCTCGCCCACCACGTTGTCCCGCGGCCGCGCGATCCGCGCCGTGCCCGCGTCCTTGGCGTGCACGACCGGCGCGCCGGGCAGCATCGCCTCCTCCGGGTCGAACACCGCGGGCAGCACCTCGTACGTGACCTCCACCCGCCGGCAGCCCTCCTCGGCGGCGGCCTCGCTGTCGGCGACCACGGCCGCGACCCGCTGGCCCACGTAGCGCACGGTGTCGTCGAGGAGCCGGGTGTCGTCGGGATCCTCCGTGGGATGCTCGTGCCGCGCGGTCGAGTAGTGCCGCTCCGGGGCGTCCTGGTGCGTGAGGACCAGGCGCACCCCCGGCACCCGCAGCGCGGCGGCGGTGTCGACGGCGAGGACACGGGCGTGCGGGTGCGGGGAGCGGAGCAGCTTCATGTGGAGCAGACCGGGAACGTCGATGTCGAAGGTGTACCGTGCCGTCCCGGTCACCACCTGCGGTCCCGCGGGCGCCGGGAGGCTGCGGCCCACGGCGGCACCCGCGCACGGGGCCTCGACGTGCTTCACCCCGCGTACGGCGTCCTCGATGGCGCGGTAGCCGGTGCAGCGGCAGAGGTTCCCCTTGAAGGCGCGCGGCAGGTCACCGAGCTGCTCCTCGTCCAGCGCCACGGTGGTCATCAGATAGCCGGCGGTGCAGAAGCCGCACTGGAACCCCTGGGCGTCGAGGAACCGCTGCTGCACCGGGTGGAGTTCGCCGTCCCGGGCCAGACCCTCCACCGTGGTCACCGACCGCCCGTCGGCGCGCAGCGCGGGGTAGAGGCAGGAGTGCACCGGCTTCCCGTCCACGTGGACCGTGCAGGCTCCGCAGTCACCCGCGTCGCACCCCTTCTTCACGCCGAACCAGCCGCGCTCGCGCAGATAGGTCCGCAGACACTGCCCCGGCCGCGGCTCGGCGTCGAAAGGCTGCTCGTTGACATGGATCCCGAAGCTCATCGGACGCCCTCCGTGGTCAGCTCGCTGCGGATCTCCTCGGCCAGACGCAGCGCCATGTGGCGCCGCCAGGCGGGCAGTCCGTGGATGTCGTCGAACCAGCCGGCGTCGCCGACGGTGCCGTCCAGGACGCCCCGCAGCTCCCGGGCGTCCGGCGGCAACGGGAACCAGACGCGGAAGGGACGGACCGTGGCCGCCGTCACCGTCACCGCCAGGGAACCGTCCCAGGGGTCGAGCACCCCGATGACCAGGACGCCGGAGCGGCCGAGGCCGTAGAGGGACGCCTGGCGGAAGGCGGTCCGCGAGGCCATCGACCGGGCGGGGAGCGTCACGGAACGCAGCAACTCCCCTTCGCCCAGGTCCTTGAGGCCCGCACCGATGACGAAGTCGGCCACCCGCACCCGTCGCAGCGAGCCGTCCTGCGCCCGGAGCAGGCACTCACCGTCCAGGGCGGCCGTCAGCGAGATCATCGGCCCGGCCGGCAGCCCGTTGCAGAGGTTCCCGCCGACCGTGGCCTCGTTCCAGATCTTGAACGAGGCGAGGAACGCCCCGCAGCACTGCCCGAACAGCGGTGCCGCCCGCTCCCCGCACTCCCGCCCGTAGCGGAACAGCTCCGCGACGGTGCAGGTCGCGGCGATCTCCAGGGAACCGTCGGGGGTCCGCCGGACCGGTTCCCAGCCCATCGCGCCCAGATCCACCAGCCGCCGCACGTGCGGCTGTGGTTCGGAGAACAGGTAGGTGCCGCCGGCCAGCCAGGCGTCGCCCGGCTCCCAGGGGGCACCGGCGCGGGCATCGCGTACCTCCCGCACGGTGTTCAGGTCCATGGCGCACTCCGCTCCGGCCGAGGTGCTCGGCCACCGTCGAGCTCAGTGAAGCAACGGGGCGGCCTCGCTCACGACTGGTGCACCACACGAAAAAGCACGAGTCGCCGCCCCGCATGCTAGAGGATCAACCAAGAGATATACCGCTCACTCAGCCTGGCATTTACGATGACCTGACTCGTGTTCGCCTCGTTAATGTGAGATGACGGGTTCCAGGCCGCCGGCCGCGCAAGGAGCAAGACCATGCACGTCGAAAACCTCCTCCAGCTCGAAGCGCTCGACCTCACCCTGCTGTGGGGCGAAGGCCCCCTCCTGGCCCGGGAGATCAGCGGTGTCACCGCCACCGACCTGGAGGACCCGACCCGTTTCCTCCAGCCGGGCGAGGTCGTCCTCAGCGGCCTGGTCTGGTGGGATCCCGCCGACCGCCCGGGGAAGGCGGACCGCTTCGTCGCGGCGCTCCGGGCGGCGGGCGCGGCGGCCCTCCTCGCCGGCGAGGAGACGCACGGCACCGTGCCCGGCGCCCTCGTGGACTCCTGCCGCGCCCAGGGCGTCGCCCTCCTCGCCGTACCCGCGCACACCAGCTTCCGGGCCGTCACCGAGGCGGTCTACCTCATGCAGTGGGGCGACCTCAGCCGCCGCCCGGCCCGCCACCACGCGCTGCCCGAGAACGTACGTGACGAACTCAGCTCCCTCGTGGCGTCCGGCACCGACCCCGGCCGGCTGCTCGACCGCGCCTTCGCGCACCTGGGAACCCCGGCCGCCTACCTCCTCGGCGCGAGCGGCCGCACCGTCGCCCGCACCTCGCCGGCGCCGCCCCTGACGGCCGGACAGGGCGCACAACGCCTGCGGGCCACCGCGGGAACCACCCTGCGGGTCGAGTCGGACGGCACCCCCTACGACGTCTGGCACCTCCACCTGCCCGACCCCGCCGCCGCCCCGCCGCGCGTCCTGCACGAGATAACCGACGTACTGGCCCAGCACCGCCACCACGGCGCCCGGGGCGAACGCGCGGCCCGCGACAGGGCCCGCGCGCTCGTCCGCCTGATCGAGGCGCCGGGCACCGACGCGGTGTCACTCGGGTCCGCGCTCCAGGAGTGCGGCCTGCCCGCCGAAGGCCCCTACCAGGCCGTCACGGCCCGGCTGGCCGGGCACGACGACGACCGCACGGCGGCGGACGCCCTTACCGAGGCGCTGCGCCACGGCCCCGCCCGGCCCTTCGCCGTCGCCGGACTCGACGGCGGCGAGGCGGTGGCCGTCCTCCAGGGCGGAGCCGCCGACGGCGAGGACTGGTCCGGGACGGTCGGCCCGGTCCTGCGCGCGTGCGACCCCTCGGCCGTGCTCCACACGGGCTCGGGGGCGTACGCCGCGGAGCCCGGGGGACTCCGCGGCAGTCTCGTACAGGCCCGGCACGCGCGGGCCGTGGCCCGCGCGACGGCTCCCGAGGCGACCTGGCCGGCCTCCGTGGAGGACCTCACCACCCTGCACGCCCTCGTCGCGGGAATCCCGCAGGCCGTGCGCGAGGTCTACAGCAGGCGCACCCTGGGTCCCCTGGTCGAAGGGGACGGGCCCTCCGAACGCATGCTCCTGGAGACCCTGGAGGTCTTCCTCGCCCACAACGGCTCCTGGGCACGGACCGCCGAAGCCCTTCACCTGCACGTCAACACGGTGCACTACCGCGTCCGGCGCATAGAGAAGCTCACCGGCCGGGACCTCTCGCGGCTCGGCCACAAGCTCGACCTGCGCGCGGCCCTGCTGTGCCGCTGACCGGGACGGGCCCCCGCAGCACCTGGGCCCCGGTCCGGGCTCCCGCAGCTCCTGGCTCCCGGTCCGGGCTCCCGCAGCACCTGAGCCCGGTCCGGGCTCCCTCAGCTCCTGGCCCCGGGCCGGTCGATGTGCACGTTCGTCGACTTGACCCGGGCCGTCGCCAGGACCCCGACCTCCAGGCCCAGTTCCTCCACGGACTCGCGGCTGATCAGCGACACCAGCCGGTGCGGCCCCGACTGGATCTCCACCTGGGCCACGACGTCGTCGACGGTCACGGCGGTGACGATCCCGGCGAACGAATTGCGCACCGAGGTCAGGATCTCCCCGGGCACGGGATGCAGGCCCGCCGCCCGCTCCGTGGCGAAGCCGGCCAGGCTGACGCCGTCGATCACCCGGTTCCCCGAACCGCCGCGATCCATCGCGAGATGACCACCGTCCGCCCAGCGGCGAACGGTCTCCGGACTGACGGCCAGCAGCTCCGCGGCCTGGCCAATGCTGTACGAGGGCACCTGGGCACTCTAGGGCCTCCCGCCCCGTTCGCACCGGGCCCCGGTGCGGCGGTGGGCCGGCCGGCGGCCCGGCTCGCACGAGCGCCTGGCGGTGGACCGGTCGGCGGCCCGGCACGCACGAGCGCCTGGCGGTGGACCGGTCGGCGGCCCGGCACGCACGAGCGCCCCGGCCGGAGCCGGGGCGCTCGCGGTCAGCCGCTCCGCTACACCGTCTGCGGCTGGAGGAAACGGGCCAGCAGGTCGTCCAGACTCACCATGCCGGTGAGCTGCCCCGAGGCGTCCCGGACGACGGCGAGCGAGGCCCTGCGCCGGCGGAGCAGTTCGATCGCCTCGGCGACCGTGGCGTCCTCGGTCAGTTCGGGCACGGGACGCGCCAGCTCACGCGCCACGGCGGCCCGCCCCTGGGCGCGCGCGACCAGCACGTCACGGGCGTGCACCGACCCGAGGACGGCGCCCTGCCGAAGGACCAGCAGCCGGGTGCGGTCGGTGTCCGCCGCCAGGCGCAGGATCTCCCCGGCGTCCGCGTCCCCGTCCACGGCGGAGATGCCGGAGGCCGGGATCTGGAGCTCGCGCACCGGGGTCTCCGGCTCGGTCAGCGAGCGCGTCAGCAGTTCCGAGTCGGTCTCGCTGATCAGGCCGAGCCGCTCCGACTCCTCCACCAGGTGCGTGAGCTGCTCGCGGTTGTGGACGGAGGTCAGCTCGTCGCGCGGAGCGACCCGGCACAGCCGCACCAGGCCGTTGCTCAGCCTGTTGAGGGCCCAGATCAGCGGGCGTACGGCCTTCACCACGCTCCGGAAGGGCGGGGACAGCAGCATCGCGGAGCGCTCGGGATGCGCGATGGCCCACGACTTGGGAGCCATCTCGCCGAGCACCATGTGCAGGAAGACCACCACGATCATCGCCACGGCGAACGCCACGCCGTAGCTGAGCGCAGCGGGCAGTCCCAGCTTGTGCAGCAGCGGGTCGAGCTCGTGGGAGATCGCCGGCTTGGACACCGAACCCAGGCCCAGCGTGCACACCGTGATGCCGAGCTGGGCGCCGGCCAGCATCAGTGACAGCTCGCGCATGCCGGCCAGCGCCGCCCTGGCGCCGCGCCGTCCCTCGGCCACGGCCTTCTCCAAGCGGTGCCGCTTCGCGGCCACCAGCGCGAACTCGGCCGCGACGAAGAAGCCGCTGCCGATGAGCAGCAGTACGGTGACGAAGATCGCCAACGGGAAACTCATGCCTGCTCCTCCGGCTGCTCGGCCAGACGCTCGATACGGATGCGCTCCGGCACGTGCCGGTCGAGGGCGCGTACGTCGATCACCGCGACCGCGTCGTGCGCCAGGGCCACCGTCAGACGGTCGCCGATGGCCGGGAAGCGGCCGAGCCGGTCGATGATCAGGCCGGCCACGGTGTCGTAGTCCTCCTCGGCGGGCAGCTCGATCCCGGTGGTCTCGGCCACCTCGTCGAGGCGGCGCCCGGCATCCACGATCCATCCGCCGCCGTCCGCGACGGCCACTTCGGTGACCCTGTCCGACTCGTCGGCGATGTCACCCACGAGCTCCTCCGCGATGTCCTCGTAGGTGACGACCCCGGCGATGCCGCCGTGCTCGTCCAGGACCACGGCGAACTCGTCGTCCCGCTCCCGCATCCGCTCCACGGCGCCCGGCAGCGGCAGGGTGTCGGGCAGCAGCAGCGCCCCGCGCGCCACCGCGCCGGCGGTGGCGGAGGTGAGCCGCTCGGCGGGCAGCCCCATGAGCTCCCGCACTCCCAGGACGCCCGCGACGTCGTCCGGGTGGTCACCGAGCACCGGGTAGTTGGAGTGGCCGTGCTCGCCGATGAGGCCGATCGCCTCGGCCGCGGTGGCGTCCTTGCGGACGAAGACCGCGTCGGCGCGCGGCACCATCACCGCGTGCAGGGTCCGCTCGGAGAACTCCAGGGCGTGGTCGAGCAGCTCGGCCGTCCCGCGCGGCAACTGCCCCTGTTCGTGGGACTCGCCGATCAGATGGCCGAGCTCCTCCAGGGTCGCCCCGTGGTGCAGCTCCTCGACCGGCTCGATCCCGGCCTTGCGCAGCAGCTTGTTCGCCGCCCCGTCGAAGATCCGCACCACCGGCCCGACGACCTTGAGGTACGCCAGCGTGGAGCCGGACAGCGACTTGGCGAGCCGCTCCGGAACGGCGATGGCCAGGTTCTTCGGCGCCAGCTCTCCCAGCACCATCTGCACGACGGTGGCCAGGACGAACGCGAGCACCACGGAGATGCCGCTCACGGCGCCGTCGGGGATGCCGAGGCCGGTGAGGGCGGGGCGCAGGAGCGCGGACCCGGACGGCTCGGCGATGAAGCCGACGACCAGACCGGTCACGGTGATACCGAGCTGCGCGCCCGAGAGCATGAAGGACAGCCGGCCCAGCACGGTCAGTGCCCGGGCGGCCTTCTTGTCACCGGCCTCGGCCTCACGGGCGAGGGCGAGCCGGTCGGCGGAGACGTAGGCGAACTCCTGGGCGACGAAGTAGCCCGTTCCCGCGGTCAGCACGAACACGGACAGCACGCCCAGCCAGGCCTGCAAGGCACTCATCCGACACCACCCCGCCGTGTGCCGTGCTCAGAAAGCGCTGGGCGGGATGGCCGGGGACTGCATCCCGAAGGGTCCGTCGATCTGGCGGACAAGCGAGGGCTCCTCATGTAGGCGTGCATACACAAAACGATTCTGACCGGAAAGGGGTTCCCGGCCACCGGACGCACCGGACGCACCGGACGCACCGGACGCACCGGACGCACCGGACGCACCGGACGCACCGGACGGGTGCTGCGCCGCCGTCCGTCCCGGCCGGCGGCCACCTGGGGTGGGCACCGGCGCCGGGGCGGAGTCCGGCGGGCCCGGAGCGTCGGTCCGGTGATCCGGAGCGCGCCCCGGCCCGCGGGGGCAACTCTATGCTTCTACGCTCTTGTAGAAGTTGCCTGGCCCCGGCATCGATCCCGCCCGCCCGGGCCCGGCCAGGGCGTCCCCGCGCTCCGCACCGCACGCCGGCTGCCTCGCGGAGGCGCTGTCCCCGGACAGCGCGGGGGCGGCGGGCGACCCCTGCCGCCCGCCGCCCCGTATTCCGATCCCGATTCCGTGCCGCGCCACCCGCACCCTGCCGGTGCGGTCAGGCCGGGAGCCCCCTCGCGGGGCCACCAGGAAGGTGATGGGGGGACGTCCGCCGCCCATCGGTCCGGGACGTACCCGCCGCGACCGGGGCGGGAAGCCGTCCCGGGCCGGCGCACCGGCCCCTCACGACGGGTGGGGTGGGGCGCCCGCCCGGCACCCCACCCCTGACCCGCCCTGCGGACCGTGTACCCCCTCAGGGCTAGTTGATGGCCCTGATGAGTTCACCGTCCACGGTGTCGCCGCTGAGCTCCCAGAAGAACGTGCCTCCCAGGCCCTGTTCGTTCTTGTAGTCCATCTTCGTGGCGATGGTGGCCGGGGTGTCGTAGCTCCACCAGTCGGTGCCGCAGAGCGCGTACGCGGTGCCGGCGACGGTGTCGGTGGCGGGGCAGCTGTTCTTCAGGACCTTGTAGTCCTCGATGCCCGCCTCGTACGTGCCCGGGGCCGCCCCGGTCGCCGTGCCGCCCGGCTCGGACTGGGTGACCCCGGTCCAGCCGCGTCCGTAGAAGCCGATGCCGAGGAGCAGCTTCTCCGCCGGGATGCCCAGTCCCTTGAGCTTGGAGATCGCCGCGTCGCTGTCGAAGCCCTCCGTCGGGATGCCCGGGTAGGAGGTCAGCGGCGAGTGCGGGGCCGTCGGGCCCTGCGCGGCGAAGGCGCCGAAGAAGTCGTACGTCATCGGGTTGTACCAGTCGAGGTACTGGGCCGCCCCCGCGTAGTCCACCGCGTCGATCTTGCCGCCGTCGGAGCCGTCGGCGGTGATCGCCGAGGTGATCAGGCTGTCGGTGCCGAACTTCGAGCGCAGTGCCGACAGGAGCTCGCCGTACGCGTCACGGCCGCTGGTGTCGCACGTCAGCCCGCAGGCGTTCGGGTACTCCCAGTCGATGTCGATGCCGTCGAACACGTCGGCCCAGCGCGGGTCCTCGACCAGGCTGTGGCAGGACTCGGCGAACGCCGCGGGGTTCTGCGCCGCCTCGCCGAAGCCGCCGGACCAGCTCCAGCCGCCGAAGGACCAGATGACCTTCAGGTCGGGGTGCAGCTTCTTCAGCTTGCGCAACTGGTTGAAGTTGCCGCGCAGTTCCTGGTCCCAGGTGTCCGCGACGCCGTCCACCGACTGGTCGGCCGTGTAGGCCTTCTCGTAGTCGGCGTAGCTGTCCCCGATGGTGCACTTGCCGCCCTGGACGTTGCCGAAGGCGTAGTTGATGTGGGTGAGCTTGTCGGCCGAACCGGACGTCTCGATGTTCTTGACGTGGTAATCACGCTGGTAGACGCCCCAGTTGGTGAAGTATCCGACCACCTTGCCGCCGGCTGCGGTGGGCGCGGCCTCGGCGGCCGCCGGCGCGGCGGCGGTGGGGGCCGCGCCCGCCGACGACGTGCCGGCGACGCCCAGGAGGGCGGCTCCCAGCGCGGCCGTGCAGAGGGTGGCGGCGAGCGCCCGGAGACGGGCGCGGGGACGGTGAAGTCCGTTCATTGTGGCTCCTCGTGGGGGAGGGCTTGGAGTGTGGGGGGTGGCTGCCCCGTCCGTCCTGAATTGGCATGGACGCGATGAGGCGTTGGAGGAGACCGTAGAAGGACTAGACCAGTTGGGTCAATGGTTCGGACCAATTTCGCCGATCAAGGCTTCCGCTACCCGGTGACGCACGCGCTCCGATCGGGCATACTCGACGCGCCACAGCCGCTGGCCAGCGCCTCCCGTGATCCGGGAAGGCAGGATCGGCTGCGGAGCCGTAGATTTCCGGGCATCGCCCCGGGACCGTCCGGCGGTGCCGCGCACACCCCGCGCGGGCGTCCGCCGTCATGCCCGACAGGGAGGAGAGCGCCGTCATGTCCGACCGTGCCCCGCAGCCGGTGGAACGCCGTCTGCCCAGCGAGGAGTCCCGGCAGCTCGTCGAGCTCGTACGCGACATCGTGTCGAAGGAGATCGCTCCCCGGGCGGCCGAGGAGGAGGAAGCGGGCCTCTTCCCGCGCCAGGTCTTCACCCTGCTCTCCGCGTCCGGTCTGCTCGGCCTGCCGTACGACTCCGCGCACGGCGGCGGTGACCAGCCCTACGAGGTCTACCTCCAGGTCCTCGAAGAGCTGGCGGCGGCCCGGCTCACCGTCGGCCTCGGCGTCAGCGTCCACTCGCTCGCCTGCCACGCCCTCGCCGGGTACGGCACCGAGGAGCAACAGGCGGCCCACCTCCCCGGGATGCTCGCCGGCGGCCTGCTCGGCGCCTACTGCCTCTCCGAACCGTCCTCGGGCTCCGACGCCGCCTCCCTGCGCACCAAGGCCGTACGCGACGGCGACGCCTGGGTCCTCACCGGCACCAAGGCGTGGATCACCCACGGCGGCATCGCCGACTTCTACACCGTGCTGGCCCGCACCGGGCAGGACGGCCCCCGGGGCATCACCGCCTTCCTCGTTCCCGGCGACGCGGAGGGCCTCAACGCGGCCCTGCCCGAGAAGAAGATGGGCATGAAGGGATCGCCCACCGCCCAACTGCACTTCGACGGCGTACGGATCCCCGATGCCCGCCGCATCGGTGACGAGGGGCAGGGCTTCGCCATCGCCCTGTCCGCGCTCGACTCGGGGCGGCTGGGCATCGCCGCGTGCGCCGTCGGGGTCGCGCAGGCGGCCCTGGACCAGGCGGTCGGATACGCCACCGGGCGCCACCAGTTCGGCCGTCCCATCGCGGACTTCCAGGGGCTGCGGTTCATGCTCGCCGACATGGCCACCCGGATCGAGGCGGGCAGGGCGCTCTACCTGGAGGCGGCACGGCTGCGCGACGCGGGCCTGCCCTTCTCCCGCCAGGCCGCGATGGCCAAACTCTTCTGCACCGACACGGCCATGCAGGTGACCACCGACGCCGTCCAGGTGCTCGGAGGCTACGGCTACACCCTCGACTACCCGGTCGAGCGGCTGATGCGCGAGGCCAAGGTGCTCCAGATCGTCGAGGGCACCAACCAGATCCAGCGCATGGTCATCGCCCGTCACCTCGCGGGTCCCGAGACGCGCTGACCCGCATCGCCCGGCCGGTCCGAACGTGCCGTCATGACCTAGCGCGGTCCCAGGTCATGACGGTACGTCAGGCATGGGGTCAGGTCCGGGTCCGTCCGACGCGGCGGCACGGCCCGGTGGACGGGCGGCCCGGCGGAGTCCGCACGGGACCGCCGTACGGGCCCGCCGGAGCACGCGCGGACCCGCCCTACGGGCTCACCTGTCACTGTTCCCGTCCCGGTTCCCATCCCGCCGGGGCCGGGGAAACGGTTCTTCTGGCGGCGTTGCGGCGTGGCGGCGTACGGGGTCCCGCCGCCCGGATGCGGCGCGGTCGCACGGGCCCGACGCCGTTCCCGAGGCCCGGGACGCCCTCCGGCCGGTTCGTGCCCGTCACCCCGGTGTCACGGCCACCGGCCGTGCGGTGGGCTGTCCGCACCACGCCGGGCCGGCCGTCGTGGTGCGCGCGGGGGCGCCCTCCTCGGGGCGCGGGGCGTCAGGCGGCGAGGCGCCGCGCCTGCGGCACGTACCGCAGGGGGCGGGAGCCGGGGCCGCCGGCGTGCGAGAACGGCTGCATCCGCCAGTCAAGCCCCTGAGGGAGCGTCAGCAGCAGCGCCGTCTCCTGCTCCTGGGCCTCCAGCGACGCGTCGGCCGGGAGCGCCCTGGAGGCGTCGCGGTTCGTACCGGGGCACACGGTGAGCACGAACGGGTTCCACGGCGTGGGGCACAGCGCGTGCTCGGGGAGCACGTCCTCGTCCGACAGCAGGGCGATCGGCTGGGAGCAGTCCGGGCAGATCACCCGGTACATCTCGAACGTGTCGTACGCGTCGAGAACGGTGTCCTCGTCCTGGGCCGGATACGCGCTGTCGTCGTCGTATTCCGGTTCGGGACGTCCGGTGAGCTTCAGGCTCTGCATGGGTCTTTCCCCCCTCGGGTGGGCCGGTGAGGCGCCACGGCCTCGGCCACAGCAAGCACTTCCCGTCGGAAGTCGGCCTCAACCGCGAGCCTGTCGGCTACCCACCCGTAAACCTGTGGCATTCGTCACATGCCCCTCGAACGCGCCCCTTGCGGGCCCCCACGACTGTGCCTGGAGGGACCCGGGGCCATAGGTTGATCCGCATGGAGGAGCTGGACCGTCAGATCGTGGAGTTGCTCGTCAAGGACGGGCGGATGAGCTACACCGACCTGGGCAAGGCCACGGGCCTGTCCACCTCGGCCGTTCATCAGCGCGTCCGCCGGCTGGAGCAGCGCGGGGTGATCCGCGGCTACGCCGCGGTCGTCGACCCGGAAGCCGTCGGCCTGCCCCTCACCGCGTTCATCTCGGTGAAACCCTTCGACCCGAGCGCCCCCGACGACATCGCCGAACGGCTCGCCGGGGTACCGGAGCTGGAGGCCTGCCACAGCGTCGCGGGCGACGAGAACTACATCCTCAAGGTGCGGGTCTCCAGCCCCCTGGAGCTGGAGCACCTGCTCACCCGCATTCGCACGCTGGCCGGCGTCTCCACCCGGACGACCGTCGTCCTCTCGACGCCCTACGAGGCCCGCCCGCCGCGCATCTGAGGCGGCGCGCCACGGAGCGGAGGGGGCGGCGGAGAGTCCGGCCCCGGCAGGCGCGAGACTGGTCCCATGACCGAGAGCACCGCCCCCCAGAGCGAACACCGCACCGTGCTGCTGCGCGGTGGAGACGTCCACAGCCCCGCCGACCCGTTCGCCACCGCGATGGTCGTCGAACGCGGCCATGTCGCCTGGGTGGGATCGGAGGGGGCGGCCGACGCCTTCGCGAGCGGAGTCGACGAGGTGATCGACCTGGAAGGGGCCCTGGTCACCCCCGCTTTCACCGACTCCCACGTGCACACCACGTCGACCGGGCTCGCCCTGACCGGGCTGGACCTCTCCGGCGCCCGCACGCTCGCCGAGGCCCTCGGGCTCGTCCGTGCGTTCGCGAACACGCGCGCCGCGGGCGGGGTGATCCTGGGACACGGATGGGACGCGGCCCGGTGGCCCGAGCAGCGGCCGCCGTCCCGCGCGGAGCTCGACGGAGCGGCGGGCGGCAGGGCCGTCTACCTGCCCCGTGTGGACGTCCACTCCGCCGTCGTGACCACGGCGCTCCTGGACCTGGTCCCCGGTGTCACCGGGATGACCGGCTACCACCCCGACGCCCCCCTCACCGGGGACGCCCACCACGCGGTGCGGGCGGCCGCCCGCGGCGCCGTCACCCCGCGGCAGCGCACCGAGGCCCAGCGCGCCGCCCTCGCGCACGCCGCCTCGCTGGGCATCGGCACCGTGCACGAGTGCGCGGGGCCCGAGATCTCGGACGAGGACGACTTCACCGGACTCCTGGAGCTCGCCGCCGGACTGCCCGGCCCCCGGGTCTTCGGCTACTGGGCGGAGCCCGTCGCGGACGCCGAGGGGGCCCGCCGCATCCGCGAACTCGGCGCCGTGGGCGCGGCCGGCGACCTGTTCGTGGACGGCTCGCTGGGCTCGCACACCGCCCTCCTGCACGAGCCGTACGCCGACGCCCCGCACACCGGGACCGGCCACCTCGACGCCGCCCGGATCGCCGCCCATGTGACGGCGTGCACCGAGGCGGGGCTCCAGGCCGGTTTCCACGCCATCGGGGACGCGGCCGTCTCGGCCGTGGTGGAGGGCGTCCGGGCCGCCGCCGGGACCCTCGGGCTCGCCCGGGTCAGGGCCGCCAGGCACCGGGTGGAACACGCCGAGATGCTCACCCCCGAGACCGTCGCCGGTTTCGCCGAACTCGGCCTCACCGCCTCGGTGCAGCCGGCCTTCGACGCGGCCTGGGGCGGCCCCGACGGCATGTACGCCCGGCGCCTGGGCGCGGAGCGCGCCGCGACCCTGAACCCGTACGCGGCCCTGGTGCGCGCGGGCGTCCCGCTCGCCTTCGGTTCGGACAGCCCGGTCACCCCGCTGGACCCCTGGGGGACCGTGCGGGCCGCGGCCCATCACCGCACGCCCGCCCACCGTGTCTCCGTGCGCGCCGGGTTCACCGCCCACACGCGGGGCGGCTGGCGGGCCGTCGGGCGTGACGACGGAGGCGTACTCGTCCCCGGGGCCCCCGCCGACTACGCCGTCTGGCGTACCGGTGAACTGCTGGTCCAGGCCCCCGACGACCGGGTGGCGCGCTGGTCGACCGACCCCCGCTCCGGTACCCCCGGCCTGCCCGACCTCACTCCGGGCGCGGACCTTCCGGTCTGTCTGCGCACGGTGGTTCTCGGACAAACTGTCTACGTACGGCCGAACGAGTGACGTCACGGAATTCCGTACCGCCGATCGAAGGCGCGGGCGCCCCGGCGCCCTCGTCGGCTCCTCGGCGCTGACCAGGCCTTTTCGGGAGAAACAGCAGGTCGGGCGACTGTTGACAGAAAGCGCCCACCGGCCGGTAGGTTCGGCCGGGTCCACCACTGGACGTCCGACCGGGCAGACCTCCACGCAGTCGTCGAACGCCGCTGGGTCATGAGGTGGTGCGCCGTACCGGCGCGCCACCACTGACAGCCAGGTTCAGCGCCCGCGCCTCGGGGGCGAGGGAAGGTTTCGTCCGGACGGCAGGTGCGACCCGGGTGGGGCCCGGAGGTTCAGTAGACAACGGCTCTCGGTCGACCCGCAGCCAGCGGATCCCAGGTCGGCCCGAAGGACACCGGGCCCCCACCCGCAGTGCTGACCTTCTGTCCGCAGTTCCGCACTTCTGTCCGGGCGGCACACGCCGCCCCGCCACCGTGTCGGAGTCCGGCCCCTCCGCGCTGGATATGGTGTGCACCTGCGTACGGACTTTAAGGGGCAGTAGTGAACGACGGCGGTCAGAGGCAGTTCGGCCCGCTCGGCAGGGTTTTGGTGATCATTCCGACCTACAACGAGGCCGAGAACGTCAAGCTGATCGTCGCCCGGGTGCGCGCCGCGGTTCCCGACGCGGACATCCTCGTCGCCGACGACAACAGCCCCGACGGCACGGGCGAGGCCGCCGACGAACTCGCGGCGGCCGACAGCCAGGTGCACGTCCTGCACCGCAAGGGCAAGGAAGGGCTCGGCGCGGCCTACCTGGCGGGCTTCCGCTGGGGTTCCGAGCACGGCTACGGCGTCCTGGTCGAGATGGACGCGGACGGCTCGCACCAGCCCGAGGAACTGCCGCGCCTCCTCACCGCCCTCAAGGGCGCCGACCTGGTCCTCGGCTCGCGCTGGGTCCCCGGCGGCCGGGTGGTCAACTGGCCCCGCCACCGCGAGATGATCTCGCGCGGCGGCAGCCTCTACTCCCGGATGCTGCTGGGCCTCTCGGTGCGGGACATCACCGGCGGCTACCGCGCCTTCCGCACGGAGACCCTGGACGGCCTGGGCCTCGACGAGGTCGCCTCGCAGGGCTACTGCTTCCAGGTCGACCTCGCCCGGCGGGCCGTCGAGGCCGGCTACCACGTCGTCGAGGTGCCGATCACCTTCCTGGAACGCGAGATCGGCGACTCCAAGATGAGCCGCGACATCCTCGTGGAGGCCCTCTGGCGGGTCACCGGCTGGGGCATCACCGGCCGGGCCAACAAGGTCCTGGGGCGCAAGCCGTCCTGACGGCCCCGGCCGCCCCAAGATCACCCCCGTACGCCGTTCGCGCGCCCGTACAGGCACACTGGGGGCATGACGACCGGCACACCGCCTCCGACCCGTCCACGGCGCTCGCGCGCCCGAACCCTCCTGCCGCTGGGCATCGCCGCCTGGCTGGTGCTGGAGATCTGGCTGCTGACGGTGGTGGCCGGCGCGTCGAACGGCTTCACCGTGCTGCTGATCCTGGTCGCCGGTGCGGTGCTCGGCGCCGCGGTGATCAAGCGGGCGGGCCGCAGGGCCTTCCGCAACCTCACCGAGACCCTCCAGCAGATGCCGGGGCAGCCCGGCGCCCCCGCCGCTCCGGCCGAGCCCCCGGCCGGCAGCAAGGGCAACGGCTTCCTGATGCTGGGCGGGCTGCTCCTGATGATCCCCGGAGTGATCTCGGACGCGGCGGGGCTGCTGCTCCTGCTGCCCCCGGTCCGCTCCGTGCTCGGGCGCTACGCGGAGCGTTCCCTGGAGCGCCGGATGCGTGCGGCGACGCCGGGAGGCCTCTCGGACGCCTTCCAGCAGGCCCGTATCCACCGGCCGGACGGCAAGGTCGTCCAGGGGGAGGTCATCCGCGAGGACGGCCCGTCCGCCCGCCCCGGCCGTGACGACGGCCCGGGGGACGACCGTCCGCCGCTGACCCGCTGAGCACCCGCACCCGATCCGGCGCGGAAAGAGCCGCGGGCCGCGACACATGTTCTGTGTCGCGGCCCGCGGCTCTTGATCTGTGCGGTGTCAGGCGGTCAGGCAGACTTCCTGCTGTCCCGCGGGTGCACGGCGATGTTCATGGCACCGGAGCGCAGAACCGCCAGCCTCTCGGCCAGCACCTCTTCCAGCTCCTCGCGGGTGCGCCGCTCCATGAGCATGTCCCAGTGCGTACGCGCCGGCTTGCCCTTCTTCTCTTCGGGGCCATCCCCGTCCACCAGGAGTGCCGTGGCGCCGCACGCCTTGCACTCCCACTCCGGCGGAATTTCCGCCTCTACCGAGAACGGCATCTCAAATCGATGGCCGTTCGGGCATGCGTACTCCACCGCCTGGCGCGGGGCCAGATCGATGCCGCGGTCCGTCTCGTAGCTGGTAACCACGAGTCGCGTGCCGCGGAGAGCTCGCTCACTCATGAATCGTGCCTCCCGGGCTTGTCGCCCACAGGACAGGTGTCGCTGTCGTCGTCATCCGGTCAACGTCCGGTCGGCGGCAAAGATTCCCGTTGCCGGTCATGCGTCGCCCGTCGTGCCGCTGCTTGGTCTGGGTCTCTTACCCACGGGTGCCCGGTTTGTCACCGCTGGTCGAAGTTGTCACCCAGTGGTTCTACTCTTCCACTCGCAGTAACGGTCCTCCGGGCAGGCCAAAGGCGTACACTACCGGCCTTTCACTTCGACGTCTAAATCCGTTCCGGAACAGGGTTGCCCGCGGCGGCCACCGCGGCCCGCACGGGCACCCTCGCGAGCAGCACCGCGCCGAGCGCGAAGAAGAGCACCAGGGACAGGATCGCGTCCCGGTAACTGCCGGTGAGCTGGTAGCCGAGGCCGAACACCAGGGGCCCCAGCCAGCTGAGTCCCCGGTCGCTCATCTCGTAGGCGGAGAAGTACTCCGCCTCCTTGCCACGGGGTACGAGGTGCGAGAAGAGGGACCGGGAGAGGGCCTGGCTGCCGCCCATCACCAGCCCGATCGCGGCCGCCAGGACGTAGAAGAACACGGGCGCGTCGGAGGGCAGCACGTACGCCGCGGCGAGGATCACCGTCCAGACGGCCAGCGAGCCGAGAATCGTGTGCTTCGCCCCGTACGCCCGGGCGAGTCGTCCCATCCCCAGGGCCCCCGCCACCGCGAGCACCTGTACGAGCAGCACGGCGGTGATCAGCGTCGTCTGATCGAGGCCGAGCTCCTCGGAGCCGTACAGCGAGGCCTGCGAGATCACCGTCTGGATGCCGTCGTTGTAGACCAGGTAGGCGAGCAGGAAGGAGAGGGTGAGCGGATGGCGGCGCATGTCGCGCAGCGTCGCCCGCAGCTGGCGCCAGCCGGAGCCGACCGCGCCGTCGCCGCCCGGCGCGACCCGGCGGTCCCGCAGCCGCCGCAGCGGTACGAGGGTGAAGGCGCCCCACCACACCCCGGCGGAGGCGATGCAGATCCGGACCGCGTCGGACTCGGACAGCCCGAAGGAGTCGTGGCCCGTGTAGAGGACGAGGTTCAGGACGAGGACGAACGCGCCCGAGGTGTACCCGAAGGCCCAGCCGCGCGAGGAGACCGCGTCCCGTTCCTCCGGGGTGGCGATCTGGGGCAGGTACGCGTTGTACAGGGCCATCGACACGGAGATCGAGGCGTTCGCCACGATCAGCAGGAAGGCGCCCAGCAGATAGCGGTGGCCGTCCAGGAAGAACATGCAGGCCGTCGCCGTCGCACCCGTGTACGCGGCCGCCGCGAGCAGCGGCTTCTTGCGCCCCGTGCGGTCCGCCGCCGCGCCCACGACCGGCATGACGATCACCGCCACGACGATGGACACCGAGACGGCGTACGCGAAGAGCGACCCCGCCCGGACGGGTATGCCCAGCGGGTGCACGAACCCGTCCGCGTCGGCGGCCGCCTTGGCTATGGACGTCAGATAGGGGCCGAGGAAGACGGTGAGGACGCTCGTGGAGTAGACGGAGCACGCGAAGTCGTAGAAGTACCAGCCGCGCTGCTCCCGTCCGCGGCCGGCGTCCCCGGCCGGCGTCCCGGCCGGATCCGTCTTTCCCGCAGTGCCGGTGCTCATGCCGCGCCCCCTCGTCCGTCCCGCGCGCACGCGGCAGGTACCGGCATCAGGCCCAGGCCCCCCGCTCGCTCAGCACCGTGCGCAGCGTCTCGATGTGATCGGTCATGATGCCATCCACCCCGAGGTCCAGGAGCGCCGCCATCCGCTCCGGTTCGTTGACCGTCCAGACATGGACCTGCAGGCCCCGGGCGTGGGCCGTGCGGACGAAGCGCCGGTCGACGACGCGGATGCCGTTCTGGCTCTCGGGGACCTGCGCGCAGACCGCGCCCGCCCGGAGCGCGGCCGGGATGCCGTACGAGCGCAGCCGCAGGCCGAGCACGCCCCGCACCCCGTAGGAGGTGGCGAGGCGGGGACCCGCCAGGCGGTGGGCCCTGGCCACGCGCGCCTCCGAGAACGACCCCACGCACACCCGGTCCCAGGCACCGGTCCTGCGGATCAGGCCGACGAGCGGTGCCAGGGCGGGCTCCGCCTTGATGTCCACGTTCCAGCGGGCGTCGGGGAACTCCTCCAGCAGCTCCTCGAAGAGCGGCAGCGGTTCCCCGCCCGCCACCCTCGCCCGGCGCACCTCGCTCCAGGGGAGCCCGGCTATCCGCCCCCGTGAGTCGGTCACCCGGTCCAGCGTCGGGTCGTGGAAGGCGACCAGCCGGCCGTCCGCCGTGGCGTGCACATCGGTCTCGAAGTAGCGGTAGCCGAGGCCGGCGGCCCGGCGGAAGGCGGCCGAGGTGTTCTCCAGGCCGTCCGCCGCACCGCCGCGATGGGCGAAGGGGATCGTCGAAGGGTGGTCCAGATAGGGGTGGCGCCCCGAAGTCACTGCGGTCACCGCGGAAGTATCACCCCTCCCGGTGGCCGTCAGGCAACGGCCGCGGTGCGGGCGTCCGGCGCGCGGAGGTCGAAGACGCGCAGGAAGAACTGGGCGAGCGGGCCGATGGCCAGGGCGTACAGGACCGTTCCGGCCCCGAGCGACCCGCCGAGCAGGAAGCCGGTCACGACCACCGCCACCTCGATCGCCGTGCGCACCAGCCTGATGGAACGGCCCGTGAGCCGGTGCAGACCCGTCATCAGGCCGTCGCGGGGCCCCGGGCCGAAGCGCGCCGATATGTACAGGCCCGTGGCGACGCCGTTGAGCACGATGCCCGCGGCCATCACCGGGACCTGCGCCCCGAGGCCGTGCACATCCGGTACGAGGGCCAGCGTGCCGTCCATCGCTATCCCGACGGCGAAGACGTTGGAGACGGTGCCGAGCCCCGGGCGCTGCCGGATCGGGATCCACAGGAGCAGGACGACGGCTCCGACGATGATCGAGACGACCCCGATGGAGATGCCGGTCCGTTCGGACAGCCCCTGGTGCAGCACCCCCCACGGTTCGAGTCCGAGTCCGGCGCGGACCAGGAGCGCCGAGCTGGCCCCGTACAGCGCCAGCCCCACGTAGAGATGGGTGAGCCGCCGGACGGGCCGGGCGGTGGTCTCGGACAAGTGGTGCCCCCTGTGTGGTGATGGTGGACTGCTGCGTGTCACTCTGTGGCAGGGGTTCGGCCACCAACTACGGCCAATCCGGGAAAGGTGGACTGATTCTCATGGCGCAGTGGACTTCGACCGTCGGCGCGGCGCAGCTCGCCCGCCAGCTCCAGGGCCAGCAGCGCCGCCCCCTGGCGCCGGGAGCCCGTAAACCGCCCGCCTACCGGGCCCTGGCCGACGGGGTGCGCCTGCTCGTCCTGGAGGGCCGGGTCCCGGTCGCCGCCCGGCTCCCCGCCGAGCGGGAGCTCGCGCTGGCCCTGTCGCTCAGCCGGACCACCGTCGCCGCGGCCTACGAGGCGCTGCGCGCGGAAGGGTTCCTGGAGTCGCGGCGGGGAGCCGGGAGCTGGACCGCCGTCCCGGCAGGCAATCCGGTGCCCGCCCGTGGCCTGGAACCGCTGCCCCCGGAATCCCTCGGCTCGATGATCGACCTCGGCTGCGCCTCGCTCCCCGCCCCGGAACCGTGGCTGACCCGGGCCGTGCGGGGCGCGCTGGAGGAACTGCCGCCCTACGCGCACACCCACGGCGACTACCCGGCCGGCCTGCCCGCGCTCCGCCGGACGATCGCCGACCGCTACACCGCGAGCGGCATCCCGACGATGCCGGAACAGATCATGGTCACCACCGGGGCGATGGGGGCGATCGACGCCATCTGCCACCTGTTCGCCGGGCGCGGCGAGCGCATCGCGGTGGAGTCGCCGAGCTACGCCAACATCCTCCAGCTCATGCGGGAAGCCGGCGCCCGGCTCGTACCCGTCGCGATGGAGGAGGGCCTCGGCGGCTGGGACATGAGCCGCTGGCGCCAGGTCCTGCGGGACGCGGCACCGAGACTCGCCTACGTCGTCGCGGACTTCCACAACCCCACCGGCGCCCTGGCCGACGAGCAGCAGCGCCGCGACCTGGTCGAGGCCGCCCGTTCGGCGGGAACGGTCCTGGTGGTCGACGAGACCATGAACGAGCTGGACCTGGACGCCGATGACGCGATGCCCCGCAGGGTCTGTGCCTTCGACCCCGCGGGCAGCACCGTCCTGACCGTCGGATCCGCCAGCAAGGCCTTCTGGGCCGGGATGCGGATCGGCTGGGTCCGGGCCGCGCCGGACGTGATCCGCAGCCTGGTCGCGGCGCGCGCCTACGCCGACATGGGCACCCCGGTGCTGGAACAGCTCGCCGTCAACTGGCTGATGCGGACGGGCGGCTGGGAGCAGGCCGTCGCCGTCCGGCGTGAGCAGGCGCGGGAGAACAGGGACGGCCTGGTGCGGGCGCTGCGCCGGGAGCTGCCGGATTGGGAGTTCGCGGTGCCGCGCGGCGGCCTCACCCTCTGGGTGCGTACCGGGGGGCTCTCCGGCTCCCGGCTCGCCGTGGCGGGGGAGCGGGTCGGTGTCCGCGTCCCGTCGGGGCCCAGGTTCGGGGTCGACGGGGCCTTCGAGGGCTATGTGCGGCTGCCCTTCACCGTGGGGGGCGCGGTGGCGGACGAGGCGGCGCTGCGCCTGGCGGCCGCCGCGGAGCTGGTCGCCTCCGGCGCGGGCGCGGGAGCCGAGGCGCCACGGTCCTTCGTCGCCTGAACCGGCCGGGGCGGGCCCCTGGTCCGCCCCGGCCCTCACCCCTCGGCGGCGGCCGGCGTCCCGATCAGCTGGTCCTTGTGGGTCCTCACCGGCTCGGACGCGGCCTGCTCCACCGCCTGCTCCACCGCCGGGGCCCCGCCGGGCAGCAGGCCGAGCACCGCCCTCCGGTGCGCCTCGCTGGTCGCGCCGTCGTACGGGTCGGGGGTGGCCGGCACCTGGAGCCGCAGGACGGGCCCGCTGCCCAGCCGGGCGTAGCCGCGCCCCGGCGGGACGTCGGGGACGGGAGTGGTGTGCGGCCGGGTTCCCAGGAAGGCCTCGACCTGTTCGCGGTCCGCCGGGCCGAGGACCACGCGTGCCCTGGTGTGGTTCCAGACGGCCCCGGTGAGCGAGTCCAGGCCGTCGAACTGGTCCGCGACGACGACCGTCACTCCGGCGGCGCGGCCGTGCCGGAGCGGTACCTGGAGGAGTTCCTGCGGATCCTGCCTGCCGTCGGCGGCGGCCAGGTGGCCCAGCGTGCTCGGCCGGTCCAGCAGGATCCAGAGGGGGCGCCGGACGTCGTCGGGTTCCGGGTGGCCGGACTGGCGGGCCCGGTTGGCCGCGATCAGCCGCCGCTCGGTCTCGGTCGCCGCCCATTCGAGCGTCGAGAGGGCCCCGGCCAGCCCGCGCTCCACGGCCAGTACCCCGTCCCGGCCGGCGAGGAAGCCGTACTCGCCGTCGCCCCCGCCCTCCACGACGAGGACGTCACCGTGCTGGAGTGCCTGAAGGGCGAGGGAGCGCAGCAGGGTCGTGGTGCCGCTGCCGGGGTGTCCCGCGATCAGCAGGTGGGGTTCCGTCGAACGGGCGCCGGTGCGCCAGATCACCGGGGAGGCGTCCCGGGTGACGTCACCGTCCTGGACCGGGACCGTGCGCGGGACCGCGTCGGGGTCGGTGAAGCCCAGCACCGCCTCGCCGGGGGCGGTGACGAACCGCTGGGCGGCGATGGTGACGGGAAGGGCGGCGAGCACGGTCATGAGGAGTTGGTTGTGCTCCTCGTCCCAGGCGAAGTGGTACTCGCGGCCCCGGCCCGACTTGGCGTGGAGCACCTGCTCGACCCGGGCGCGGGCGGTGGGATCGCCGTCGGTGAAGTACGCCGGGTAGTCGATGCTGAGCCGGGTGAGGCGCCCGTCGTCGTCGAAGACGTACGAGGTGCCGAAGGTCTTCTCCCAGTCGCCGCCGTGGGAGAAGAGCGGGCCGGGGTCGTCGGCCACGGAGAAGTGCGGGACCAGGGCCTCGTACAGCGCCCGGAGCCGTGCGGCCCCCGCCTCGTCCGGGCCGGTCCTGGCGGGGGTGCGGTCGTGCCCCCGCCACGCGGCGGCGCCCATCACCGCGATGAGGGCCATCAGGGGCCCGAAGGGGATGAGCGCCACCGCCGCCACGCAGGCCGCGACGAGGAACAGCACGTGCCCGCGCCGGTCCCTGGGTGTCGCGGCCCACTTCTGCCGCCCCGCCCCCGCCAGCAGCCGCATCCCACGCGTGACCGTGATCAGCGGATGGAGGACGTCGGTGGCGTTGTCGGCGGCCGTGCGCGCCATCTCGCGACCGCGGGTGATCGAAGCGCTGCCGCGCTGGAGGATGCGGGGGAGTGGTCGCCGGGCCACGTCGGTCTCCTGGAGGGGTGGGAGCGGTCTCGGGGCGTCAGAACTTGATCCCGCCCAGCATGCTGGCGAGGCTCGCCCCGCCCGCGGTGATGCTCGGGGCGATGGCCGTGCCGGCCAGGTAGAAGCCGAACAGGGCGCAGATGAGGCCGTGGGACGCCTTGAGCCCGTCCTTCTTGAAGAACAGGAAGGCGATGATGCCGAGCAGTACCACGCCCGAGATGGAGAGGATCATGTGCGGTTCTCCTGGTTGAGGGGACAGTCACCATGAGTACTTCCAGGATCACAAGATGTTTCTATACGATAAAAGGTGCAAGTGGGTGAGTATCTATCGATTTCACTCGACCGGTGGGCGAAAAGTGGTTGCCCCGGAGCGCCGTCGGGCACCGAACGGTCCGATCCCGCCGGGAAAGTGGCACCCACGCCGTGATCTTCCGCCGCTCCTGGGCAGGCTGACGACTGCCCCGAGCAGTACTCTGTCGATTCACTCGTACGGCCCCCGCCGTACCCCCACCAGGTCGGCAACGGCGACGAAGGCAATGGAAGGCGGTCCGTCCCATGAGCGAAACCCCCGATCCCGAGGTGGTCGAGCTGGCGACGAAGGTCTTCGACCTGGCCCGCCGGGGTGAGAGCGAGGCGCTCGCCGCCTACGTCGACGCGGGCGTGCCCGCGAACCTCACCAACGACCGGGGCGACACCCTGCTCATGCTCGCCGCGTACCACGGCCACGCCCCCGCCGTCGTCGCCCTCGCGGGCCGTGGCGCCGACCCGGACCGGGCCAACGACCGGGGCCAGACCCCGTTGGCCGGAGCCGTCTTCAAGGGCGAGCGCGAAGTGATCGACGCACTGCTCGCCGCCGGGGCCGATCCGGCCGCCGGAACGCCCTCCGCGGTGGACACCGCGCGCATGTTCGGCAAGGACGACCTGCTGGAACTCTTCGGTGCGCGCTGAGACGCGGTCCGGGCCGCCCGCCGGCCGATCCGCCGTAAATGTGGTCGCGTCGGCGAAATGGCTGGGTCATCATGACGTCGCGGGTCCGGATCGGGCCACCGACGAGAGGCAGAGGAAGATGAGCACCAGGCAGAAGACGGCGGTCGGCCGATCATGTTGCTGCGCGGCCTAGGGGATGTCACCCCGGCACATGGAACAGCACAGTCCCGGTTGCGTCGACAGCTTGATGTGAGGCTTTCCCCATGTTCGATCCGTTCATAGCGCCGAGCGGCACCCTGCTCGGCCTGCTGCAGAGGGGCCGCGGCGACGGCACGCTCCACGCACTCGCCGCCCCGCGCCCCGAGGCCCTCGCGGCCCTCAACCACTGCGTCCTGAGCGATCCGCGTCACGACTGGCAGGTGGAGAACCGCTCCCTGTACTACGCGCGCCTCTACCTCGATCTCGACGGTGGCACCGAGGAGATCGCGCGTCACCTGTGGGACCCCGAGGACCACCTCGACACCGACGACTCACGCACGGGCCTCGCGCTCGCCGTCCTCGGGCACCTCGCCTCCTACGGGCGCGACGACGCCCTCGTGCTCCTGCGCCGCTACGCCGCGACCGGCGCCAACTGGGCCTGGGCCCTCGACGAGCTGGCCCTGCGCGACGACGACGCCGGGCTGCGTTCCCTCGCGGAGCCGGTGCTCGCCCGCTTCCCCGCCACCGAGGACGGCGCCGCCGGCCTGGCCGCCGCCGTACGGGACTCCTTCGAGCCCCGCCCCTGGCGGCTCTGGGCCGACGACCCGCGCGAGGCGGTCGGGGCCCGGGTGAGGGCCGCTTCGGAGCGGGGCTCCTTCGACCGGTGGCAGCGGCAGATGAGGCCGGGCGGACCGCGCCCCGGCTGGAGCGTCCAGGCCGTCTTCGACTGGGCCCAGGAAGGACTGGACCGCGGCAACGCGCTCCACGTCCCCGCGGCCCGCTGCCTCTCCGCCGTCGCCGGGACCGAGGACCGCCCCGTGATCGTGGAGGCCGCCCGCGGCGGCCCCGAGGGCGCGCGCTGCGCCTCCCTGCACTACTTGGCCGAGGCCCAGGACCCCGCCGTCCTCGATCTGGTCGAGCTCGCCGTCGCCGGCCCGTCCCGCACCGTCGCCGAGGCCGCCGTGGCCGCCTTCGAGCGCATGTGCGGGGAAGAGGCGGTCGGCCGCGCACGGCGCTGGGCCCACCGGCCCGACGCCCTCGGGGCCTCGGCGGCCGGCGTCCTGGCCTGCCGCGGCGCCGCACAGGACGCCCCGCTCGTCCTCGCCGCACTGCGCGAGGCGGTCAGGGGCGAGGGCCCCGACACCCCGGGGCTGTGGACCCTCGTCGACGGCGCGGGCCGCCTCGGCATCGTCTGTGCCGCACCCGTACTGCGCCACGTGTACCGGGAGACGTCCTCCTCGCACCTGCGCGGCCGGGCCGCACGGGCGCTGGCCGCCACCGACCCGTCCTTCGCCAGCGGGTTCGCCGTCGAATGCCTCTGGGACTGCGAGGAGACCACCCGGGAACTGGCCGCGCACCACGCGGAGACCGGTGACATCAGGGTCGCCGAACGGCTCAGGCGGCTCGCCGCCGACCCGGCCGAGGAGGCCGAGGTCCAGACCGCCGTACGCAGCAGGATCGGGCCGGACGCGCCCGCCGTCTGAACCGGCGCTCCGACGACCACCGGAGCCCCGATGCCGCGCGCCGGGGGCGCGCGGCGCAAACGCTCATAGGACGTTCCCCGGACGGAAAGATCCAAGTCGGCGGGGGCACGCCCGGCGCGGTGACAACAGCCCTATGCGTGTCGTCATCGTCACCGAATCCTTCCCGCCCGACGTCAACGGTGTGGCCCACTGCACCCTCCAGACCGCCCGGCACCTCGCCGCCCGCGGCCACCAGCCGCTCGTCATCGCCCCCGCCGGGGCGACGGCCACCCCCGACTCCGCCTCCACCGGCTCCCCCTGCCCCGTGGTGCGCGTCCCCTCGCTTCCGCTGCCCGGCTACCCGCAGGTCCGCGTCGCCCTCCCCAGCCGGAGGCTCGCCGCCGCGCTCACCGGACACCGCGCCGAACTCGTCCACCTGGCCGGCCCCTTCGTCCTCGGAGTGCGCGGCATGGCGGTCGCCACCCGGCTGGGGCTCCCCGCCGTGGCCGTCTACCAGACCGATCTGGCCGGCTACGCCCGCACCTACCTGGGCACCGGGGAGAGCGCCGCCTGGCGCCGGATGCGCGCCGTGCACAGCGCCGCCGACCTCACCCTCGCCCCCTCATCGGCCGCGCTGCGCGACCTCACCGGCCACGGTGTGCCCCGGGTGCGGCTCTGGCCGCGCGGGGTCGACACCGTACGGTTCCGCCCCGGGCTGCGGGACGACGCCCTGCGCCGCGCCCTCGCCCCCGGCGGAGAGAAGATCGTCGGATACGCGGGACGGCTCGCCCCCGAGAAGCACGTCGAACTCCTCGCCGGCGTCTGCGCGCTGCCCGGCGTGCGCGTCGTGGTCGTCGGCGACGGACCCAGCGAGGCGTCGCTGCGCCAGGCGCTGCCCGGCGCCGTCTTCACGGGGCGGCGGACGGGCGAGGACCTCGCCCGGTTCTTCGCCTCCCTGGACGTCTTCGTGCACACCGGGCCGTACGAGACCTTCTGCCAGACCGTGCAGGAGGCCATGGCGTCCGGCGTCCCGGTCGTCGCCCCCGCGGCCGGCGGACCGCTCGACCTCGTCGCCCACGGGAGCACCGGACTGCTGGTGCCCCCGCACGACGCCGGGGCGGTACGGGAGGCGGTGGCCGCACTCCTCGCGGACCCCCCGCGCGCCCAGGCCTTCGGCCGTACCGCACGGGCCGCGGTCGAGGGCCGCACCTGGCAGGCCGTCGGTGACCAGCTGCTCGGCCACTACGACGAGGTCCTCGGCGGCCGGACGGCGGTGGCCGCGTGAACGGGCTCAGGATCGTACGGCTGGCGAACTTCGTCACGCCCGCCTCGGGCGGCCTGCGCACCGCGCTGGACGAACTCGGACGCGGCTACCGGGCGGCCGGGCACGAGCCGGTGCTGATCGTCCCCGGTGCCACCGCGAGCGACGTGGACACCCCGCAGGGCAGGGTCCTTACCCTGCCGGGACCCGTGCTGCCGGGCAGCGGCGGCTACCGGGTGCTCACGGACCGGGGCCGGCTGCGCGCCCTCCTGGAGCGACTGCGCCCCGGCCGTCTGGAGGTGTCGGACCGGACCACCCTGCGCTGGACGGGGGAGTGGGCACGCCGCGCCCGCGTGCCCGCCGTCATGGTGTCCCACGAGACGGCCGACGGGGTGCTCCGATCCTGGGGCGTGCCGCGCGCGCTCGCCGAGGGGGCCGCCGACCGGCTGAACGCGCGCAGCGCCCACGCGTACGCCCGGATCGTGTGCACCACCGAATGGGCGGAGCGCGAGTTCGTGCGGATCGGCGTACGCAACGTCGTGCGCGCCCCGCTCGGAGTGGACCTGAGGCGATTCCGTCCCGGGCTGCGCGACACGGCGGTACGCGCCCGCCACCTGCGCGGTGAGGACGTCCTGCTGCTCCTCGGCTCACGGCTCTCCGTGGAGAAGCGCCCGGGCCGTGCGCTGGACGCGCTGGCGGTCCTGCGGAACCAGGGGGTGCGGGCGGCCCTGGTGGTGGCGGGGGACGGTCCGCTGCGCGCGGATCTGGAGGCCCGGGCGCGGGCCGAGCGCCTCCCGGCCGAGTTCCTGGGCCACGTACGCGACCGCGACCGCCTGGCCCGCCTCCAGGCGAGCGCCGACCTCTGCCTCGCCCCGGGGCCCGCGGAGACCTTCGGGCTCTCCGCCCTGGAGGCGCTCGCCTGCGGTACGCCGGTGGTGGCGAGCGCCTCCTCCGCACTCCCCGAGGTGATCGGCCCGGCGGGGCTCGCCGCCGCCGACACGGGCCCGGCGTTCGCCGCCGCGCTCCTGGAACTGCTGGGGAGGCCGGAGCGGGAGCGCCGCACGGCGGCCCGGGAGCGGGCCGGACTCTTCGGGTGGGACCGTTCGGTGGCGGCCTTCCTGTCCGCCCACGACGTCCCGCAGGGCTACGGAGCCCTGGAGGCGCGGCCATGAGCGGAGCCGCGGTGCCGCCCACGGCGGTCCCCGGAGGGGCCCGGTGCGGCGTCACGGCACGGGCGCCCGACCCCGGTGCTCCGGCGCCCACCGGGGCACCCCCGTCGCCCGCGGCCGTCCCCGGCCGCACCACGCTGCGGTTCGCCGCGCTCGGTGACTCGCTGACCCAGGGCATCGGCGACCCCGTCCCGGGCGGCCGGCGGGGCTGGGCCGCCCTCCTCGCCGAAGGACTCGGGGGAACGGAGCGGGACGTGGAGTTCCGCAACCTCGCCGTCGCCGGAGCGCTCTCCGCCGACGTCCACGAGCGGCAGGCCGGGGCGGCGGCGGACTTCCGGCCCCATCTCGCCTCGGTCGTGGTCGGGGTCAACGACACCCTGCGCCGCTCCTTCGACATCCGGCGCCTGGCAGCACGGCTCGACGAGGTGTACGCCCTGCTCACCGGCGGCGGCGCCGTACTCCTGACGGCCTGTCTGCCCGACCCCGGTACGGCGCTGGGGCTCCCCGGACCGCTGCGCCGCCCCCTGGAGCGGCGAGGCGAGGCCGTGAACACCGTGGTGCACGCCCTCTCGGCCCGCTACGACGCCGTCCACCTGCACGCCTCGGACCGGGCCTGGACCGAGGACCGCGCGCTGTGGAGCGTGGACCGGCTCCACCCCGCCGAGCGGGGCCACCGCAGACTGGCCGCCGGATTCCACGGGCTCCTCACCGAACGGGGCCTGGCCCTCGGGGAGGCGCCCGGCCACACACCGCGACAGCCCCCGCCGACGCGCGCCGCCGCCGCCCTCTGGCTGGCCACCGAGGGCACCGGCTGGCTGGCCCGCCGCAGCACGGATCTGCTGCCCCAGCTGCTGGGGCTCGCTGCCGCCGAGGCCGGGCACCGGGTGCGCGGCACGACCGGACACCTCGACGAACGGGCCGGGCAGGCGGTGCGCGAGGCACTGGCCGGCCTGCCGCCCGCACCCTTTCTGCGGGGGTCCGTCCCCCGCGCCAGAATGGAGGGATGACCGGACGCTGGGAGTTCTGGATCGACCGCGGCGGCACCTTCACCGACATCGTGGGACGCGACCCGGGCGGCCGGCTGGTCTCCCGCAAGCTCCTCTCGCACGACCCCGGCCGCTACCGCGACGCCGCCGTGGCCGGAATCCGGCTGCTGCTCGGCCTCGGCCCCGGCGATCCGGTCCCCGCCGACCGGGTCGCCGGCGTCAGGATGGGCACGACGGTCGCCACCAACGCCCTGCTGGAACGGCGCGGCGAGCCGACCGTCCTGGTCATCACCGAGGGCTTCCGGGACGCCCTGCGGATCGCGTACCAGAACCGGCCGCACCTCTTCGACCGCCGGATCCTGCTTCCCGAGGCCGTGTACGACCGGGTCATCGAGGTCCCCGAGCGCACCGACGCCCGGGGCGGCGTCGTGAAGCCCCTCGACCGCGCCGCCGTGGCCGCACGGCTGAGGGCCGCCGCGCGGGACGGGCTGCGCAGCGCTGCCGTCGTGCTCATGCACGGCTACCGCCACCCCGGCCACGAGCGGGCCGTGGCGGAGGAGGCCGCCGGGGCCGGATTCACGCAGATCAGCTGCTCGCACGAGGTCAGCCCGCTGATCCGGCTCGTCCCGCGCGGCGACACCACCGTCGTCGACGCCTACCTCTCGCCCATCCTGCGCCGGTACGTCGACGAGGTGGCCGGCGAACTCCCGGGGATCCGCCTCATGTTCATGCAGTCCAACGGCGGGCTGCGCGAGGCCGCGCACTTCCGGGGCAAGGACGCGGTGCTCTCCGGCCCGGCGGGAGGGGTCGTCGGCATGGCGCGTACGTCGGGGCAGGCCGGCTACGACCGGGTCATCGGCTTCGACATGGGCGGCACCTCCACCGATGTCTCCCACTACGCGGGCGAGTTCGAACGCGAGATCGGTACCCAGGTGGCGGGGGTGCGGATGAGCGCCCCCATGACGAGCATCCACACCGTCGCCGCCGGAGGCGGCTCCGTCCTGCACTTCGACGGACGGCGCTACCGGGTCGGCCCCGACTCGGCAGGCGCGGACCCCGGCCCCGCCTGCTACCGCCGGGGCGGGCCGCTCACCGTCACCGACGCCAACGTGATGCTCGGCCGCGTCCGCCCGGACCACTTCCCCGCCGTCTTCGGCCCCGGCGGGGACCAGCCCCTGGACGCCGGTCTCGTCGAGGAGCGCTTCGGAGCCCTGGCCGAGGAGGTGTCCGCCGCCACCGGCACCGGGCACACCGCCGCCGAGGTGGCCGCGGGCTTCCTGGAGATCGCCGTACTGAACATGGCGAACGCCGTCAAGAAGATCTCCGTCCAGCGCGGCCGCGACATCACCCGCTACGCGCTCACCGGCTTCGGCGGCGCCGGAGGGCAGCACGCCTGCGCCGTCGCCGACGCCCTGGGCATCGGCACCGTCCTCGTACCGCCGCTGGCCGGCGTCCTCTCCGCGTACGGAATCGGTCTCGCCGACGCCACCGCGATGCGCGAGCAGTCCGTCGAGGCCGGACTGGACGAGGAGGGCACCGGGGCCCGCGTGCGGCGCGTCCGCGACGGCCTGGCGGAGACCACCCGCGCCGAACTGCGCTCCGACGGCCTCCCCGACAGCGCCATCACCACCCGGGCCCGGGTCCGTCTGCGCTACGCGGGGACGGACGCCGCCCTGCCCGTCGCCCACGGCACCGTCGCCTCCATGGCGGAGGAGTTCACCGAGGCCCACCGGGCCCGGTACGGATTCACCATGGACAAACCCCTGGTCGCCGAGGCCGTGTCCGTGGAGGCCACCGGGACGGCGGGGCCGCACACCCCGCCCCGGACCGGTGTGCGCGCGGCGGAGGGCCCGCTCCGGCCCCTCGCCACCGTCCCGATGTTCACCGGGGACGGCTGGCGGGACGCGGGGCTCCACCGCCGCGACACCCTGCGCGCCGAGGACACCGTGACCGGCCCGGCGGTCATCGCCGAGGACGACGCCACGACCGTCGTCGACCTCGGCTGGCAGGCCACCGCCGGACCGGCCGGACACCTCGTGCTGCGGCGTACCGGACCGGGACCCGGACGGACCGCCGTCGGCACGCGGGTGGACCCGGTGATGCTGGAGGTGTTCAACAACCTGTTCATGTCGATCGCCGAACAGATGGGCGTGCGGCTGCGGAACACCGCCCACTCCGTCAACATCAAGGAGCGGCTGGACTTCTCGTGCGCGCTGTTCGACGCCGACGGGAACCTGGTGGCCAACGCCCCCCACATCCCGGTCCACCTGGGATCGATGGGGGAGTCCATCCAGGAGGTGCTGCGGCGCGACGAGGGCTCCCTGCGGCCCGGCGACGTGTACGCCGTCAACGACCCGTACCACGGAGGCACCCACCTGCCGGACGTGACCGTCGTGACGCCGGTGTTCGACGAGCCCGCCCACGGGCAGCGGGCCCGGCTGCGCTTCCTGGTGGCCTCACGCGGCCACCACGCGGAGATCGGCGGCATCACCCCGGGATCCATGCCCCCCTTCAGCCGTACGGTCGACGAGGAGGGCGTCCTGTTCGACAACTGGCCGCTCGTGCGCGACGGAACGTTCCGCGAGACGGAGACCCGGGACCTGCTCACCTCCGCCGTCCATCCCTCGCGCGACCCGGACACCAACCTCGCCGACCTGCGCGCCCAGATCGCGGCCAACGAGAAGGGCGTCACGGAACTGCGCCGCATGACACGGCAGTTCGGCCAGGACGTCGTCCAGGCGTACATGGGCCACGTCCAGGACAACGCGGAGGAGTCCGTACGCCGGATCGTCGCCGGGCTCCGCGACGGCTCCTGCCGCTACGAGACCGACAACGGCGCCGTCATCCAGGTGCGCGTCACCGTGGACCGCGAAGCACGCCGGGCCGTCCTCGACTTCGAGGGGACCTCCCCGCAGCAGAGCGGCAACCTCAACGCCCCGCGGTCCGTGGTCACGGCCGCCGTCCTCTACGTGTTCCGCACCCTCGTCGAGGAGGACATCCCGCTCAACAGCGGCTGCCTGAAGCCCCTGGACATCCGCGTCCCGGACGGATCGATGCTCTCCCCCGTCCACCCGGCGGCCACCGTCGCCGGCAACGTCGAGACGTCCCAGGCCGTCACCGGCGCCCTCTACGCCGCCCTGGGCGTACAGGCCGAGGGATCCGGCACCATGAACAACCTCACCTTCGGCAACGACCGCGTCCAGTACTACGAGACCGTCGCGAGCGGTTCCGGAGCGGGCGACGGCTTCGACGGGGCCGACGCCGTGCAGACCCACATGACCAACTCCCGGCTCACCGACCCCGAGATCCTCGAATGGCGCTACCCGGTGCTGCTGGAGAGCTTCGGCGTGCGCGAGGGCAGCGAGGGGCGGGGCCGGTGGCACGGGGGCCGGGGTGTGGAACGCAGGATCCGCTTCCTCGAACCCGTCACCGTGGCCCTCCTGTCGGGACACCGCCGGGTACCGCCGTACGGCATGGCCGGCGGGGAGCCCGGAGCCCTCGGCGAGCAGTACGTCGAGCGGGCCGGCGGCACCACCGTGACCCCCCTCCGAGGATGCGACACCGCCGACCTGGACACCGGCGACGTCCTGGTCCTGCGCACCCCGGGAGGAGGCGGCTACGGGCCTCCGTGACCGGTCGCTTCTGCGCCGTTTCGACCGTTGTCGGTTCGAGGACCTAATCTGTGCAGCGTGACTTCGCCTGCCGACATCCAGACCGCTGCGCCCCAGCTCAGCGCGGGACCGAGGCCCGCTCCGGGACCCGCCGCCGACGAGGGGCTCTCGCGTCGGCTGCGCGCGCTCGCCTGCACCGCCCCCCTGCACGACCTCGACGTGCGCAAGGCCAACCTGGCGGGCGAGTACACGGTCTACGCGATGGCCGAGGTGGCCCTCGCCGCGATCGACCTGGTCACCCTCAACATGGACTTCGACACCGGCGCCGACCACGAACAGATAGTGGCCAGACTCCTGCCCCGGATCGCGGCCCAGGCACCCCGCCGGCCCGTCACCGAACACGAACGCGTCGCCCGCTGGGTCCTGGAGAACCTCATCAACGTCGGGAGCGTGGACCGCGGCTTCCGCGCCGTGTACGGCACCTTCGGACCCGACGGCGTCTACGTCCGCCGGGACTACGACTTCAAGCTCGTCGAGGAGGTCCCGGGCCACGGCGGCAGCGTCTACCTCCGTGCCACCGACGAGGCGGTCAACGTCCTGGTCGGCGCCCTGGACACGGACGTCACCAGCGCCCAGATCGCCGCCGAGGTGAAGCTGGAGGTCCTCATCAGCAGGGGCCGTCTCGCCGACGCCCAGCTCGCCGCCGAACAGGCCCGCTACCGCACCGTCCAGTACGCCGAGACGCTCCGCAGGACACTGGAGGCGACCCGGCGCAACGTCCGGGCCGTCGACTGGCTCAACGCCGTACCCGACATGATCGCCGAGGCGCTCGACCACGTGGCCGACCGCTACCGCCACGAGAACGCGATCCTCACCAACATCCGCAAGGCCAGGGACGAGGCGGAGGAACCCGAGCACAAGCGCCGTGCCGCCGAGCTCGTCGACATCGTCAAGGACTGCATCCGGCGTCACACCCAGCTCCAGTCCCGGCTGCTGGAGGCCGGACCCCTGTTCCGCGCCGAACAGGACCGGCAGGCCTTCGCCCCGCCCACCGCCCGGGCGGGCCTCGACCTGTACGGCCAGCTCGTCGTCCCCCTCCTCCCGCTCCCCGTCGAGCAGGCCACCCGGGCCACCGACGCGTTCTTCGCGCACGGGACCGGGCTGCGCACCCCCACCTCGGTCCGGGTCGGAGACCTCGTCGACCTGCTGCTCACGCCCCCGGTGGAACGCGAGCACCTGGGCGCCGAGATGCCCGAGCCCGACCTCATCGCCACCCCGGACGACAGCCGGTTCAGCGAGGAACAGCTCGGGCACGCCATGGAACTGCTCGACCTGGAGCACGACGCCCCACGCCGGCTCTCCGGACTCCTCGCCGAGGCGCGGCTGCGCGATCCCGAACTGCCCTACCTGGTCGCCCTGCTCGCCGTACACGCCGCGAGCCCACCGGTCGGCACGGCCTACCGCCAGGGTGAGCGCCGGCTGCTGTTCGCCGTCGACGACGGCACCCCGCTGGAGGACCACGAGTTCGGCGGGGCCGACCTGATAGTGGGCATGGCCCTGCTGGACGCGGCGGGCATGGCCGCGGACCGCAAGGACGCCTCGTGAGCGTCCACGGCCCCACCCCCCACCCCCTGCCGCCCGGGCGCGGCACCCGTACCGAGGAGTCACCGAGTTGAGCGAGCAGCACGCCGAGCACCCCGACGCGTGGGGTGACCCGCCCCCCGCGCACGCGGCCGAGGCCGCCCGGCCGGCCGCTCCCGCCGCTGTCACCCCCGCCGACGCGGCCGACGCGGCACGGCTGGTCTCCTTCGGACTCCAGCCGAAGCTGATGCCCGCCCGCGACACCGAGTACACGGAGCTCCTCCGCCGCTACCGCGAGGAGCCCGCCTTCGCCCGGCTCGCCGACGCCGTCGCCACCGGCCTCGGACTCATCGTGCTGGAGGTCTCCACCCGCGCCGGGATGGCCGTGACCGCCGGAGAGGACTCGGTCTTCGCCGTACGCATGGGCGACTACGCACGCCGCGCCTCCTCCGACTCCGCCGACCGCTTCCTGCACGGCCTGGCCCACCTCGCCGTCGCCGCCATGGCCTTCCCCCGGCCCGAGGACCTGGCCGACGACTCCTACATCGGCCGCATCACGGTCAACGGCGTCGACGCGTTCGTCCGCCAGGCCTGCCGGCGGCTGGAGGAACGCGCCGAGGAGGACGGCGACAACACCGACCCCGCCACCGACGCGCCCGGCCTGGAGTCCGGCTGGCGGGTCTACTCCCGCCGCGGCTCCACCGGCGCGACCAAGGACGCCCGCAGGCTCGCCGGTTCCACCACGGGCATCATCGGCAAGGCCGTCACCTTCCTCACCGACTCGGGTTTCCTCCAGCGCACCGGGGACGAGGCGGGCGGCACCTACCGCACCACCGCCCGCTACCAGCTCCAGGTACGCGACATGGCGGGCAGCGCCGCCATGGCCGAGCTCCTCGAACTCGGCGTCGTCCCGGTGACGGACGGCTCCGCCACCCTGCTGCCCCCGCCCGACACCGAAGGCCTCGACCTGGCCGCCGACGCGGGCCTCCCCTTCCACTCCTGAGCCCACCACCCCGCCCCGCCCGCACCGGCTGCCGCCGGTGCCCGCCCGCCGCCTGAACGACGAGAGTCCGCCGCCATGTACGAGTTGTCCCGGGTCCGCCTCTACTCCATCGGGCCCGCCGGTGCGCGCTACGCCGACACCGTGCTGGACCTGCGGGGAGTCGGCGCGCCCGTGCCCAGGCCCGCACCGGCCCAGGCGGAGTTCTTCGAGGACGAGCCGGTCGGCCCGCCCCGCCGCCCCGCGCCCGCCGGCGTGCTGTTCCTGGAGAACGGCGGCGGCAAGTCCGTCCTGCTCAAACTGATCTTCTCGGTGATGCTGCCCGGGCACCGCAACACCCTGGGCGGCGCCAGCTCCGGCGTGCTGCGCAAGTTCCTGCTCGCCGACGACTGCGGACACGTCGCCCTGGAGTGGCAGCACACCCTCACCGGCGAATGCGTCGTCGTCGGCAAGGTCAGCGAGTGGCGCGGCCGTCAGGTCTCCAACGACCCGCGCAAGTTCGCCGAGGCCTGGTACTCCTTCCGCCCGGGGCCCGGCCTCAGCCTCGACAGCCTGCCCGTCGCCGAGGCCAGCTCGGTGGGCCGCCCCGCCGAGGGCGTCTCGGGGGCCCGCGGCAGGCGCCGCACCATGAAGGGCTTCCGCGACGCCCTCATGGACGCCGGCAAGTTCTACCCGCACCTCGAGGTGTCCTGGGAGGAGATCCACGACCGCTGGAACGAACACCTCGGCGACCTCGGCCTCGACCCCGAACTCTTCCGCTACCAGCGGGAGATGAACGCCGACGAAGGAGAGGCCGCCGGCCTCTTCGCCGTCAAGAAGGACTCCGACTTCACCGACCTGCTGCTGCGGGCCGTCACCGACACCCGCGACACGGACGGCCTCGCCGACCTCGTCAGCGGCTTCGGCAACAAGCTCGGCCGCCGCGCCGAGCTCACGGCGGAACGCGACTTCACGGCCGGCTCCGTCGACCTGCTGGGCCGGATCGTCGAAGCCACCGCGACCCGGGCCCGCAGCCGCGACGTGCACGCCGGCGCCGAGCGGCGCACCCGCACCCTCGCCCGCAAGCTCTCCGGCCGCGCCGCCGAGGAACGCGGCCGCACCGCCGAGCTCGCCCAGCAGGTCACCTCCGCCGCCCACACCGTCACCGAGGCCGAGGCCACCCGGGGGCACCGGGACCTGATCGCGGCCGAACTCGCCTACCGGCACGCCTCCCTGGCCCTGACCGCGGCCGAGAAGAGCGCGGCCGCCCAGCGCCGCGAGCTGGGCGAGGCGCGCACCCTGCACTCCGCCTGGCAGGCCGCCGAAGCGGTCCTGCGCCACCGTGCCGCCGCCGACCGCTCGGCCCGAGTCGCCGTCGCCATCCGGGAGGCCGAGCGCGACGCGGCCCCCGCCCTCGCCGCCCGCGCCACGGCCGCCGCCGACCTCGTACGCGCCCTGCACACCGCCGCGGAGGCGGGGGAGCGGGTGGCCGACGAGGAGGAGGAGCGCTCCGCGACCCTCCAGTCCACCGGGGAGACGGCTCACCGGGACGCCACCACCGCCGCCACCGAGGCCCAGCGTGCCCGCAGCGAGGCCGGCCACCTGCGCCAGCGCCTCGCCGAGGTCGAGCAGGAGACCGCCGAGGCCGTGCGGGCGGGCTGGCTCGACGACACCGCGCCGGACGCCGACCCCGCCCGCGCGGCCCTCGCGGCGAACGACGCCGAGAAGACCGCGGTCACCGCCTGGGACACCGCGCGGGAGGCCGCCAGAGCCACCGCCGACCAGGCCAGGGAAGCCGCGTCGGCGGAGAGCCGCACCGAACTGGCCGCCGCCCGGGCCGCCGACGCCGCGGACGCCGCCGAACAGTCCTACGAGGCCGAGCGCAGGGCCGCCGAGTCGATCGCCGCCGACCACCGCCTCGCCGACCTGCTCGGCCTCCCCACGGCGGCCGGAGCGGGCGTACCCCGCCCCCGCCGGGCCGCCACCGGCACGGACGGCACCGGGGACACCCCGCACGGAACGGCCTCCGGCGACGCGCAGTGCCTCACCGCCGAGGAGTTCGACAACAGCGCCGACGACCTGAGGGAACTCCTCGACCAGGGCGTCACCGCCGCCGAGCGCAGGCTCTTCGACCTGCGCACCGCCGCCGCCGACGACTCCCGCATCCTCGGCGCCCTCGGCGACGGCGGACTGCTGCCCCCGGGCCCCGACGTCCTCGCCACCGTCGAATACCTCGGCGAGCACGGCATCCCGGCCCTGCCCGGCTGGCGCTACCTCGCCCAGGCCGTGGACCCCGCCGACCACGCGGCGGTCCTGGCCGCACGGCCCGAGCTCGTCGACGGCGTCGTCATCACCGACCCCGACGCGCACACCCGCGCCCGCGAGGTCCTGGCCGCCGCCGCCCTGCTGCCCCGGTCGGCCGTCGCCGTCGGCACCACCGCGGCCCTCCTCGCCCCCGTGCCCGCGGCCGGCGGTCCCGGCGACGCCGACGGCGTGTTCCTCGTACCGCCGAACCCCGCGATGCACGACGAACACGCCGCCGACGAGGAGCGCCAGGCGCTCAGGGCGCGGGCCGCCGCACGCGACGAGGACATCAGGACGCTCGCGGCCCGGCTGGCCGCCGACCGCTCCCTGGCCGCCCGCATCGGGTCCTGGCGCGCCGACTGCCCGCCCGGGATGCTCGCCGAGCTCGGCGAAGCCGCCCGGTCCGCCCGAACCACCGCGCAGACCGCGGAGGCCGAACTCGCCGAGGCGCGCACCGTACGCGCGGAGGCCGACGAGGCCGCCGCCGACGCCGCACGCGTCCGCGACGAGCGGCAGGAGGCGGCGCAGCGCGCCCGCCGGGCCGCCGACGCACTCGCCGGTCTCGCCCACCGGCTCCGCGACCGGGCGGGCTGGCAGGCGCGGCTGCGTGAACTGACCGACGAGGCGGCCGAGTCCGAGGCACGCGCCTCGACCTGCCTGGACCGGGCGCGCGCCGCCGACGAGGACCGCAGGGCCGCCCAGCGCGCCGCGGACGACGCCCACCGCACCGCACGCGCCCTGCGGGCCGAGCGCGCCGAGATCGCCGGTGCCCCGGAATCCCTCCCGGAGCCCGGACCCTCCGCCACGCGCACCTCGCTGCCCGCCCTGCGGGAGGCCTACCGGGCGGCCTCCCAGCTGTACGAGAAGGTAGGGGTCGGAGCCGACCTGAGGGCCGAGCAGGCACGTGCCGAGAGCGACGAGAGCGCCGCCCTGGCCGAACTCGACCGCCTCACCAACAAGGTCCGCACCCGGGCCGCCCAGCTCCTCGAAGGCACCGACGGAGCCGACGGTCCCTCCCGCCAGGCGGCCGCCGCCCGTGCCGAATCCCTCGTCCAGCTCCTGGAGACCCGGGCGTCCACGGCCAGCGAACAGCTCGGCCGGCTGCGCGGTGAGGCCGAGCGCCTCGCCCCCGCCGACGAGGCACCCCACCACACCGAACTCCCCGACGGACTGACCCCGGCCGACGCGGACCAGGCCCAGACCCTGCTCAGGACGGCCACGGCCGAACTCGCCGCCGCCACGGCGGCGCTGGACACCGCGCGCGCGGCCCACGCCGAACTGCTGCGCGCCCACCGCACCGCCGAGGACTCCGCGAGCGGATTCGACGAGACCGCCGCGCTCCTGCGCGACCTCCTCAGGGACCACGGGCCCGAGGACGAGACCGAGTCCCCCGACCCGTACCCGGGCACCCTCGAAGAGGCCCGGCAGTCCGCGGCCGAGGCCCGCCGCTCCCTGCGCGGCTGCGCCACCGACCTGTCGGCGGCCGAGAGTTCCGTACGGGAGGCCAGCGACGTCCTCGTACGGCACGCCAACTCCACCCGCTACGAACAGGTCCGCACACCGGCCCGGCAGCAAATCCGGGAACTCCCCGCGGCCGCACTGCCCGACCACGCGGAGAAGTGGGCCGCGGCCTTCGCGCCCCGGCTGCGCGTGCTCACCGACGAACTGGCCCAGCTGGAGCGCAACCGCGACTCCATCGTCGACCGGCTCCGCGGCCTCGTCGAGTCCGCCCTCACCACGCTCCGCTCGGCGCAGCGGCTCTCCCAGCTGCCCGAGGGCCTGGGGGAGTGGTCCGGACAGGAGTTCCTCCGGATCCGCTTCGAGGAACCCGACCAGGCCACCCTCACCGAGCGGCTCGGCGAGGTCATCGACGAGGCCACGCACGCGGCCCTCAAGAAGAACTCCGACCTGCGCAGGGACGGCATGTCCCTCCTGCTGCGCGGCGTCGAGGCGGCGCTCCGGCCCAAGGGGATCGCCGTGGAGATCCTCAAGCCGGACGCCGTGCTCCGCGCCGAGCGCGTCCCGGTCGGGCAGATGGGCGACGTCTTCTCCGGTGGCCAGCTGCTCACGGCCGCCATCGCGCTGTACTGCACGATGGCCGCCCTGCGCAGCAACGACCGGGGCCGCGACCGGCACCGGCACGCGGGCACGCTCTTCCTCGACAACCCCATCGGGCGAGCCAACGCCACGTACCTGCTGGAACTGCAGCGCGCGGTCTCCGACGCGCTGGGTGTCCAGCTGCTCTACACGACCGGGCTGTTCGACACGACGGCGCTCGCCGAGTTCCCGCTCGTCATCCGGCTCCGCAACGACGCGGACCTGCGGGCGGGGCTGAAGTACATCAGCGTGGAGGAGCACCTCAGGCCGGGGCTGCCCCAGCAGGACCCCGAGGGTGAGACCGTCCACGGCGAGATCACCGCGACCCGGATGTTCAAGCGGACCGCAGAGGCGCCGGAGGCCGCGGGCGCAAGCGCCGTCCCCGAGATGCGTACGGAGATGACGGACGCGCCCACGGAGACGGCACCGGCGGCCGAGAAGCGCTAGGGCGGGCCGGGGCGCGGACGGTCAGGCCCGGGAGAGCCGGCCCTCGCCCCGGCGTCGTATCCGGGCCTCCCTGCGCGCCCGGGACCGCGCGGCACGCCTGGCCGCCCGCCGCTCCCGGCGCATGCGGCGCGCCGTGCTGCTCGGCGTGGAGACCACGCCGTGGCGCTGGTTCCACACCTGCCGGGTCACCCAGACGTCCAGCACCGACCAGGTCGCCACCACCGTGCTCGCCACGCCGCCCAGCACCATCGGGAAGGCGAGCCAGGACGAGGCCAGCGTGCACAGGAAGGCCACCATCGCCAGGATGAGGGTCAACGACATGATCAGGACCGCCCGCACGGCGGCGGTCCGCACCGGGTCCGGCATCCTCCGCCGCACCGCGGGCTCCTCCACCCACAGCTGCCGCGGGATCCGGGCACCGGCCGCCGACGCGGCGGCCGGCGGCACGCCCGTCACCGACGACGCCGTGCCCCTTCTCTCATCCGTGTCCAAGGACCTCAACTCCCCACCACCGTCCGACTCGAAGGGTGGCTGCCCGGCCCGCGCCCGTTCTACGCGGGCGGAGCCGCTCGCCTGTCGCACGTACCCCCGAGAGGTTCTTCTGCCCCGTACGTACGGACGAACGCCAGGTCGCGAAGATTCCCGCCACGGGCCGCAACTGGCCCCGAAAGGTCACGGAACGAAGACTTCCAGCCAACTGCCGTGTCCGGACACACCGCGTTCGGCCAGCGGTTCTCTGTCGCTTTCGCGAATTTCTTCGCTGGGAATACCGGGACAACTGGTGAGCAACACAGGAAAGAGCGGCCGGAAATCGTCCGGACGTGCCTTCGAGTTACCGGCGGGTCAGTAGTAGGCTCGCGCCGTTTGTTGACGGAACACCGGCCGACGTTCGCCCGACCGCGGCAGGAACACCGGAACAACCAGGACGACCGGGTAACCGGAACCACCGGGAACGCCGACACGACCACCCCCGCGGTGCGGGGTCGAGCTGGGGGAGGCCATGCGCTTTCGCGGGAAGTCCATCCGCAGGAAGATCGTGGCGTTGCTCCTCGTGCCGCTCGCCTCCCTCACCGGCCTCTGGGTCTTCGCCACCTACGTCACCGGCCGTGAAGCCGGCCAGCTGATGGGCGCGAGCGCGATCGTGGAACAGGTCGGCCACCCGCTGGAGGACACCATCCGGGCCGTCCAGGGCGAACGCCGTCAGACCCTCGTCTTCCTCGCCGACCCCCGGGCCTCGGACGCCCTCCCCCTGCTGCGCCGTCAGCGCGCCGTGACCGACCGGGTCGTGGCCGACGTCAGGCAGAACGCGAGGAGCGAGGACATCCGGGACAAGCTGAGCCCCGAGTCGGAGGCCCAGCTCGACTCGATCCTCGGCGAGATCGACGGCCTGGACACCCTGCGGGGATCCGTCGAGAAACGCACCATCGACCGGACCAGGGCCCTCGACTTCTACAACGGTCTCGTCGACCCCTGCTACCGCTTCCTGAACGGTCTCCACACGATGGAGAACGTGTCGATGGACAAGCAGGTCCGCGCCCTGGTCGGCATCTCCCGGGCCCGCGAGATGCTCTCACGCGAGGACGCCCTGATCGCCTCGGGCCTCATCGCGGGACGGCTCGGCGCCCCCGAACTCCGGGTCGTCTCCGACCTCGCGGCCAGCCGGACCCTCCTGTACGAGGTCAACCTCGAACTCCTCCCGGAGAGCGAGCGCGGCCGCATGGAGCAGTACTGGCGCAGCCCCGACACCGAGCCGCTGCGGACGGCCGAGCGGAAACTCATCGCCGCCGGCCCCATCACCAGGCCGGGCGCCGTCGACTCCGCGCGCTGGGAGGAAGTGGCCCCGCCCGTCCTGCAACAGCTGGCCAACGACGGTACGGAGATGTCCAACCGCTTCCAGGACCGCGCGGAACCCGCCGGCTACCGGGTCCTGATCCAGGCCGGAGTGGCCGGCGTCCTGGGTTTCGTCGCCCTGCTCGTCTCCGTCTTCGTCTCCGTGCGCGTGGGACGCGAACTGATCCGCGACCTCTCCCGGCTCCGCAAGGACGCCCACGAGGTGTCCGGGGTACGGCTGCCCAGCGTGATGCGGCGGCTGGCCGCCGGTGAACAGGTCGACGTCGAGACGGAGGCCCCGCACCTCAGTTACGAGCGCGACGAGATCGGCCAGGTCGGGCAGGCGCTCAACACCCTCCAGCGGGCCGCCGTCGAGGCCGCCGTCAAGCAGGCGGACATGCGGCGCGGGGTGTCCGAGGTCTTCGTCAACCTCGCGCGTCGCAACCAGGTGCTCCTGCACCGCCAGCTGACGCTCCTGGACACCATGGAGCGGCGCACCGAGAACGGCGACGAACTCGCCGACCTCTTCCGCCTCGACCACCTCACCACCCGCATGCGGCGCCACGCGGAAGGCCTCGTGATCCTCTCCGGGGCGGCCCCGTCCCGGCAGTGGCGCAAGCCGATCCAGCTGATGGACGTGGTGCGGGCGGCGGTCGCCGAGGTGGAGGACTACGAACGGATCGAGGTCCGGCGCCTGCCCCGCATCGGCGTCGGCGGCCCGGCCGTCGCCGACCTCACCCACCTGATCGCGGAACTGCTGGAGAACGCCACGGTGTTCTCGCCCCCGCACACCGCGGTCCAGGTGCACGGCGAACGCGTCGCCAACGGCTTCACCCTGGAGATCCACGACCGCGGCCTCGGCATGGCGCCGGAAGTCCTCCTGGACGCCAACCTGAGGCTCGCGGAGACACCCGACTTCGAACTCTCCGACACCGACAGGCTCGGCCTCTTCGTGGTCAGCCGGCTCGCCCAGCGGCAGAACGTGCGGGTCTCGCTCCAGACCTCGCCGTACGGAGGGACGACCGCGGTCGTCTTCATCCCGGCGCAGCTGCTCACCGACGCGCCCGACACCCACGGCACCGGCTTCCGCCTCGACCGGCGCGCCGAGAAGGCGATCGGCGGCAGGACCCGCAGGGACGGATCCGCGGACACCGGCGCGCCGGGCAGGACGTCCGGACTCGCCCCCGTTCCCACCGGCCTCACCGACCCGTCCGTGCTCGACGGCCCCGTCGAACTCGAAGGACCCGTGGGCACACTCGGGTTCACCGACCCGGCGGTCGACCGGGAGCTCGACCCCGCCCTGGGCCCCGTCCTGGACGGGGTGTCCGACCTCGAGGACACCGAGAGCGAGCGGGGCGGCATCTTCCGGGCCCGCGACCTGCGCAGGGAAGCAGGCCGGGAACAGCACCAGCAGGCCTACGACGCGTCGGAAGGACGCTCGGCGGACGTCCGGCCCATGCGCCCCGCGGGCCCCGTCCCGCTGCCGCGCCGCAAGCCGCCGACGCTCGTCAGCGACCGGGGCCGCCGCGTCGGGGAGGCGGGCCGCTCCCACCACGGCGCACCCGACGGCTTCCCCCCGGCGCCCGACGCCGGGGACCCCACCCCGGGGGAGACCCCCGCCGACGACGCGCCCGCGCGGCTCAGGCCCGCGCCGGACACCGTGGGCGGACTGCCGCGCAGGGTCCGCCAGGCCAGCCTCGTCCCACAGCTCCGGGAGGACGCCGCGGGGCGGGCTTCCGGCCACACCTCCACGGACACCGACGACGACCTCGAACGTGACGCGGAAGAAGTACGCAATCGCATGGCTTCGCTTCAGCGCGGCTGGCAACGCGGCCGTCGGCAGAACGCCGAGGACGAGGCCGGCCACGGCGAGACCGCACCAGGAACGACTCCGGGAGGGGACGGTCGATGACCGCACCGAACGCCGCAGCACCCAACGCCTCACGCCAGGGCTCCGGCGAGCTCAACTGGCTTCTCGACGAACTGGTCGAGCGCGTCGCGAGCATCCGCAAGGCGCTGGTGCTCTCCAGTGACGGCCTCGCCACGGGCACGTCCCAGGACCTGACCCGTGAGGACAGCGAGCACCTGGCGGCCGTCGCCTCCGGATTCCACAGCCTCGCCAAGGGGGTGGGCCGCCACTTCGACGCCGGCCGGGTCCGGCAGACCGTGGTCGAGCTCGACGAGGCCTTCCTCTTCGTCACGGCGGCGGGCGACGGCAGCTGCCTCGCCGTCCTGGCCGACTCGGACTCGGACGTCGGGCAGGTGGCGTACGAGATGACCCTGATGGTCAAGCGCGTGGGCGCGCACCTGGCCAATGCCCCCCGGACCACCGGTCTTCCCGCCGGAGGGTGAGGCGAGGGGATGAGCGCAGACTCCGTCCGGGACACCGCGCCCGCATCACCACCCGCTCCCGCGGAAGCGGGCTCCTCGCGCTGGTACGACGCCGAAGCGGGTCCGGTGGTCCGGCCCTACGCGATGACCCGGGGGCGTACCAGCAGCGCGTCCCGTCATCGTCTCGACCTGATCGCGATCGTCATCCCCGAACCGGCGGCCGACGATCCGGGCCGTGACCAGACGCTCTCCCCGGAACACGTGGAGATCGTCGAACTGTGCAGCGACATGCCCCAGTCGATCGCCGAACTCGCCTCAGGGCTGGATCTCCCCGTCGGGGTGGTCCGCGTCCTGGTGGGTGACCTCGTCGAGGACGAGCTGGTGCACGTCACCCGTCCCGTTCCGCCGGCCGAGCTGCCGGACGTGAGCATTCTTCGCGAGGTGATCAATGGCCTTCGGGCGCTCTAGCCGCAGCAAGCGGCACGTCGAGCCCGTTACCCTGAAAATCCTGGTGGCGGGCGGCTTCGGTGTGGGCAAGACGACCCTGGTGGGCGCGGTCAGCGAGATCAGACCGCTGCGAACCGAGGAGACACTGAGCGAGGCGGGCCGCCCCGTCGACGACGTGGCGGGGGTCGAGGGCAAGAACACCACCACCGTCGCCATGGACTTCGGCCGGATCACCCTGCGCGAGGACCTGGTCCTCTACCTGTTCGGGACCCCCGGACAGGACCGCTTCTGGTTCCTCTGGGACGAACTGGCCCAGGGCGCCCTGGGCGCGGTGGTCCTCGCGGACACCCGGCGGCTGGAGGACTGCTTCGCGGCGGTCGACTACTTCGAGCGCCGGGAAATCCCGTTCACGGTGGCCGTCAACCTCTTCGAGGGCGCCGAGGAGTTCCCCACGGCGACCGTCCGGGCTGCACTCGACCTCGACCCCGGGGTACCGGTGCTGCTCTGCGACGCGCGCGACAAGGCGTCCGTACGCGACGTGCTCGTCGCCGTCGTGGAACACGCCATGGTGCGGACCGGCCGGCACCCCGAACCGGCGAGGACCTGACAGCCGAAGTGACGCGGCCCGTACCCCCGCCGACAGGGGTACGGACCGCGCGTACGGTGCGGGGGGCAGCGGGCGCACGAAGAGTTTTCACCCGGGGTGACGGCCCGTCAACCCTGCGGGCGAACCTGTGGACGCGGGTTCTCCGCGAGCCACTTCGCCGCGGTCGCGGCGAGTTCGGCGTCCCGCCCCGCGAGCATCGTGCGGATCATCCGCACGTCACCGCGCAGCGACCACGCGGGATGCCCGAACGTCGCCGGATTGTTCCTCTCGACGAGGAAGTGCGCGGGCCACGCGCTTCCGTACCCGATCAGCGGCAGGGCCAGGGCGTACCGCTTGCGGCCGCGCGCCAGACCGTAGGCGCTGACCGCCACACCGGTCAGCGTCCCGGCCAGATGGACCCACCGGGTCGCCGCCCGGGAGTGCATGGCGACGTAGTAGGGCCAGAACTCCTCGTACGAACCGAACGTCTCCTGTGACATACCGGCACCGTAGTGGCTCGCCCGGCAACCGGATACGGCAGTTCCGCGTCCGTGAGGGAGAACGGCGGCCGGAGCCCACGGGGGTGGTCCCGGTCGCCGTTCCCCGTCCGGACCGTCAGTGCCCCGCGACGGACCTCCTGGCCACCGGGAAGTCGAAGTAGGTGTCCGGGAAGAGCTCGGGCCGGTAGGTGAAGTGCCACCACTCCTCGGCCAGGTTCACGAACCCCAGGCCGGTGAGCCTCTCCTTGAGGAACTGCCTGTTGGCGCGCTGCACACCCTGGATCCGGGGGTCGTCCGTGTGCGACAGGGTGTCGAAACAGTCGTAGCCCGTGCCCATGTCCACCGAGTTGTCGGGGAAGCGCACGCCCTTCGGCGCGTAGCACGGGGTCAGCTCCTCGCCGGGCTCGTACGGCCGGGTCGGCAGCGCCGGCAGCCTCACCAGGGTGAGATCCACCGTGCTGCCCCGGCTGTGACCGGACTTCTCCGCGATGTAACCGTCCTCGAACAGGCGCGTCTTGTCGACCAGCGGATAGAACTCGTCCTTCATGGCCTGGTCGTCGAGGTCCTTCGCCCAGCGCACGAAGTGGTCCACGGCGCGCTGCGGCCGGTAGCAGTCGTACACCTTGAGCGAGTAGCCCTGGCGCAGAAGGCTCCGCTGCGCCGTGCGCAGCGCGAGGGCGGCGGGCCGGGTCAGGATGCAGACGGGCTGCCGGTAGCCGTCCACCGGCTCTCCCATGAAGGTGTGCGCGGTGGCGTAGCGCATCTCCGTGATGATCGTGGGGTCGACGGAGCGGAGGTCGACGAACTCCGGGGGAGCCTGGGGCCCGGGCCCGGCCGCCGCCACGGGCGCGGCGGCGGTCACGGGGAGCAGAGCGGCGCAGGCGGCGGCCGCGGCACGGAGAAGACGAGCGATTCCTGTCATGGGCACACCGTCTATCAGCTCCGGGGCCGCAGGAGAAGGGCGATCGGATACAGTCCGCCCGTGAACGACTCCCACTGCGGCAGCTGCGGAGCCCCGTACGCCACCGAAGCCTGGCCCCGCACGTGCGCGGCCTGCGGGCACACCGCCTACCGCAACCCGCTGCCCGTGGCCGTCGCCCTGCTCCCCGTCACCGGGGAGCGGGGCACGGGCCTCGTCGTCATCACCCGCACCATCCCGCCGCACCGGGGCGGGACCGCGCTGCCCGGCGGCTACATCGACCTGGCCGAGGACTGGCGCCACGCCGTCGTACGCGAACTGCGCGAGGAGACCGGTATCCGGGCCGACGCGACGGAGGTGCGCCTCGCCGACGCCCTCAGCTCACCGGACGGACACCTGCTCCTCTTCGGACTGCTCCCGCCCCGCCCCGCCGCCGGACTCCCGCCCTCCGCACCGACGGACGAGACCGCGGGATACGACATCCTGACGACCCCGGACGAACTCGCCTTCCCCCTCCACACCCGCGCCGTACGCTCCTGGTTCGCCGGCGCCTACCGCTGATCCGGCTCGGCCAGCCCCCGCACACGGACCGGACACGTCACCAGCCCCTCCTCGCCGTCCCGCTCGACCACCACACGCCCCGCACGCAGCCGCGACGTGTAGCGCTCCACCTCCGCCCGCTCCCACCCGTCACCCGCGTCCCGCACGACCAGCCCGCCCCCGGTACGGCCCACGGGCGGAGCCCACACCTCCAGTTCCAGCCTTCCCTCCGGCCCCCGCACCGGGATCACCGCACCGGCCCGCGCCAGCACCGGAATCCGTGACAGCGGCGCCTCCACCACCACCCGCCCCGGCCCCTCGTACGCCTGCCCGGTCACCGTGTCGTACCACCGCCCGCGGGGCAGCCGCACCGGCCTGCGCACGCCGCCCTCCTCCAGTACCGGTGCGACCAGCAGCGCGTCACCCAGCAGGAACGCGTCCTCACAGTCCCGCAGCTCCCGGTCCGCCGACGCCCCCCACCACACCGGCCGCACGTACGGCGCACCGGTCAGGCGGGCCAGCTGCGCCAGCGTCACGAAGTACGGCCGCAACCGCTCGCGCTCCGCCAGCGCCCTTCCGGCGTGGGCGAGCACCTCCGGCCCGAACTCCCACGGCTCCCTGCGCCCCGCGTCGACGGCCGCGTGCGTGCGGAACAACGGCATGAAGGCGCCCAGCTGGAACCAGCGCAGGTACAGCTCCGGCGACGGCGACCCGTCGAACCCGCCGACATCGGGCCCCGAATACGGCACCCCGCAGAGACCGAGCCCCAGCACCAGGGCCAGCGAGGCCCGGAGCCCGGGCCACCCGGTGGCCACGTCACCGGACCAGGTGCCGCCGTACCGCTGCATCCCCGCCCAGCCCGAACGGGAGAAGAGGAACGGACGCTCCTCCGGGCGCAGCCGGCGCAGCCCCTCGTACCCCGCCCTCGCCATCGCCAGGGCGTACACGTTGTGGGCCTCCCGGTGATCCCCTCCCCGGCCCTCCAGCGAGTGCCGGGACGAGAGGGGCAGCGAGGGGTCGCCGAAGGCCGAGAACGACACCGGCTCGTTCATGTCGTGCCACACCCCGGAGAACCCCTGGCCGAGCCGTTCCTCGTACAGGGTGCCCCACCACCGCCGGACGAGCGGATCCGTGAAGTCCGGATAGACGCACGCCCCCGGCCACACCTCACCCAGCACCGGAACACCCTGCGGATCCCGCACGAACGCGCCCCGGGGGCCGACCTCGCGACCGCTGTCGAACACCGCGTTGCCCGCCGACGCGCGCACCGCGGGATCGACGATCGACACCAGCCGGACGCCCTCCTCGCGCAGCTCCTTCGCCAGTCGGGGCAGACCGGGGAACCGCTCCTGGTCGACCGTGAAGACCTGGTGCGCGTCGAAGTGGTCGATGTCCAGGTGCAGCGCCGACAGCGGAAGCCCCCGCTCCAGGTAGCCCGAGACGATGCGCCGCACCTCCTGCTCGCTGCCGAACCCCCAGCGCGCGTGCTGGGGACCGAGCGCCCACGAAGGCGGCAGCGCCGGCGCCCCGGTCAGCGCGGTCCAGCCCTGAAGCACCCTGGCCGGCGTACCCACCACCACCCAGCAGCGGAGCGGACCGCCGTCCATCCGCACCTCACAGGCACCCGGCCGGTCGTGCCCCGACCCCGCACCCTCCTCACCCTCCCGCAGCGTCACCCCGCCCGACCACGTGTTGTCGTGGAAGGCCAGATGCGTCCCCGCGTCCGAGACCACCACCTGCACCGGCATCGTCAGGTACAGCGGATCGTCCCCGGGACCGAAACGCCCGCCCGGATCGGTGTTCCACAGCCGGTACGTGCCCTCCCGCAGCCGCGGACCGCCGGCGCGGCCGCCCAGCCCGAAGAAACGCGCGTCCGCCGGCACCTCCGACCGCTGCACCCACCGCGCCGCGCCCCCGTCCACCGGTTCCCACCACCGCGGCGGCAGCTCCCGGCGCAGCAGCACCCCGCCCGGCGTACGCAACTCCACCGCGCCGTGCCGCGACACGACGACCGTCAGCCGCTCCGACACCACCTGCCAGCCGCCGTTCTTGTCCGGCTCCAGCCGTGCCCGCCCGTCCGGCTCGGGCTCGTCCCCCGCCAGGGCGTACGACGGCGACGCCTGTGCCCCGTCCCACGACCAGAACAGCGCACCACCCACCGCCACCCGGATCCGCAGCCGCGAACGCGCGAACCGCACGACCCCACCGCCCGGCTCCGGTTCCGCACCGAGCAACAGGCCGGGCACACGGGCCCGCTCCACACCGCGCGGCGCCAGCGCCCGCGCATCCGCACGCCGGTGCCGCCAGGCCGAGCGCACCGTACGCATCCCCTGTACGGAACCGACCATTCTCACCGAGCGCACCAGGTCACGACCATCCATGCGGCCACCCTGCCATCCGACCGGACGGATGCGTGCTCCGTTCAGCTTCCGTTCACCTGTGGCGCCACCACACAGCCGGACACGCGAGCATGGCGGGCGGACCCTGGTGCCCAGGACGATCACATGGCATCGTCCGTGACAGCCGTTCACGCGCACACCCCAGCCCGTGCGCGACACACGCACACCCCGCGTACACCCCGAAAGGCCAGGGAGCCTCCATGACCTCAGCAGCCGGCGAAGCCCCCCTCTGGCAGCCCGGGCCCGAGCGCGTCGAGGCCGCGGCCGTCACCCGCTTCCAGCGATGGGCCGCCGGGCGCCACGGAGCCCCCGCGGACGGCGGCTACGCGGCCCTGCACCGCTGGTCCGTGGACGAGCTCGACACCTTCTGGAAGGCCGTCGCCGAGTGGTTCGACGTGCGCTTCTCCACCCCGTACGACACGGTCCTCGGCGACCGCACCATGCCCGGGGCCCAGTGGTTCCCCGGCGCCGCCCTCAACTACGCCGAACACGCCCTCCGCACCGCCGACGACCCCCTCCGCGCGGACACCCCCGCCCTGCTGTACGTCGACGAGACCCACACCCAGGTCTCCGTCAGCTGGCACGAACTCCGGCGCCAGGTGGGCTCGCTGGCCGCCGAACTCCGCGCCCTGGGCGTCACCCCCGGCGACCGGGTCAGCGGATACCTCCCCAACATCCCGCAGGCCGTCGTCGCCTTCCTCGCCACCGCAGCGGTCGGCGGGGTCTGGACCTCCTGCGCCCCCGACTTCGGGGCCCGCAGCGTCCTGGACCGCTTCCAGCAGGTCGAACCCGTCGTCCTGTTCGCCGTCGACGGCTACCGCTACGGCGGCAAGGAACACGACCGCACCGCGACCGTGGCCGAGCTCCGCGGTGAACTCCCCACCCTGCGCGCGGTCGTCCACATCCCGCTCCTGGGCACCGACACCCCCGAGGGCGCCCTCCCGTGGCAGGCGCTCACCGCCTCCGACACCGAGCCGGTCTTCGAGCAGGTCCCCTTCGAGCACCCGCTCTGGGTGCTGTACTCCTCCGGCACGACCGGACTCCCGAAGGCGATCGTCCAGTCGCAGGGCGGGATCCTCCTCGAACACTTCAAGCAGCTCGGACTGCACTGCGACCTCGGCCCCGACGACCGCTTCTTCTGGTACACGTCCACCGGCTGGATGATGTGGAACTTCCTCGTCTCCGGCCTGCTCACCGGCACCACCGTCGTCCTGTACGACGGGAGCCCCGGCCACCCCGACGTCAGCGCCCAGTGGCGCGTCGCCGAACAGACCGGCGCGACCTTCTTCGGCACGTCCGCCGCCTACGTCATGGCCTGCCGCAAAGCCGGCGTCCACCCCGGCCGCGACCACGACCTCAGCCGCGTCCAGTGCGTCGCCACCACCGGCTCCCCGCTGCCGCCCGACGGCTTCCGCTGGCTGCACGACGAGTTCGCCGACAGCGGTGCCGACCTGTGGATCGCCTCCGTCAGCGGCGGAACGGACGTCTGCAGCTGCTTCGCGGGCGCGGTCCCCACCCTGCCCGTCCACATCGGCGAACTGCAGGCCCCCTGCCTCGGCACCGACCTCCGGTCATGGGACCCCGCGGGCCGTCCGCTCACCGATGAGGTCGGCGAGCTCGTCGTGGCCGCCCCCATGCCCTCCATGCCGGTCCGCTTCTGGAACGACCCCGACGGCCGCAGGTACCACGACAGCTACTTCGACATGTACCCGGGCGTCTGGCGCCACGGGGACTGGATCACCCTCACCGACCGCGGCTCGGTCGTCATCCACGGCCGCTCCGACTCGACCCTCAACCGGCAGGGCGTCCGGATGGGTTCCGCCGACATCTACGAGGCGGTCGAACGGCTCCCCGAGATCCGCGAGTCGCTCGTCATCGGCCTCGAAGAGCCGGACGGCGGCTACTGGATGCCCCTGTTCGTCCACCTCGCCGAGGGCGCCACCCTCGACGACGGGCTGCGGGACAGGATCAAGCGGGCCATCCGCGAGAACCTCTCACCGCGCCACGTACCGGACGAGGTCATCGCGGTCCCCGGTATCCCGCACACCCTCACCGGCAAGCGCATCGAGGTCCCGGTCAAACGCCTCCTCCAGGGCACCGCCCTCACGAAGGCGGTCAACCCGGGCTCGGTCGACAACCTCGAACTCCTCCGCTTCTACGAGGACCTGGCGCGCGCACGCCACTGAACCGGCCGCCGCACGACCCACTGTCAGTCCCCCTGATTACGCTGAGTGAGCAATCATCGACAGCGCACAGGGGGACTCATGGCGCACATCAGGCAGACCGGGCGCGGCCGTCAGCGTTCCGCACCATCCATGCGACGCGCACTGTGCCGCGAAGCACCCCGTACCGTCGGCCTCCTGGTCGACCCGGAGGACTTCGCGGCCATGCGCCGCTACCGCAGCTTCACCTTCGAGGACCACGACGCCTACCTGCGGCAGGCCGAAGGGCTGCTGCGCGCCCTCGCCGCCCAGGGCACCCACACCACCGTCGCCCTCTTCGACCCCGAGGACTACGCCCGGTTCTGCGCCGAATCCGGCCTCGATCCCGACGCGCACCCGAGCCGCAGCCGCTACACCGCCGAGATCGCCGCGGGCGGCGCCACCGTCGCCTACACGGGCCAGCCCATCGACACACTGATCCCCCTGCTCGTCTCGCGGGCCGTCCGCCAGGCGACCTGGGAGTACGCCACGACGCGGCTCGACGGCCTCGGCGACTGCGCGGACTGCGGACAGGACATCGGCAGAGCCTCCTTCGACCGGGCGTCCCACCTGCTGACGCGCCTGCTGGAGACCGCGGGGCCGGGGACCCACCATCTCGTGTGCAGCGTGCCCACGGAGGACGAACAGCTCCTCGCCGTCCTCCGCACCGCCCGGGACACGGACGGCCCGGTCCGTCTCGCCCCGTCGGAGGGAGCGGAGTTCGCCACCGTGCTCGCCGTCGGGGTCGCGCTCGGGACCAGGGGAGGCGTCGTACTGCGCACCACGGAGCCCGGCACCCCGGACCGGGTCCACGGCTGGCGCCTGCACCGCGGCAGCCTCCTCCCGCTCACCGCGGGCGAGGTCTTCAGCGCCTACTGCACCGACGCCGACACGGGCGAACCCGTCTCCCCGGAATCCGGCGTCGAACACTGCGCCGGCTTCGACATCGGCGCCGACGAACCGGAGGCCCACCACTGACCCCCGGCAGACGGAAGGGGCTCCCGCCGGAACCGGCGGGAACCCCTTCACATCCGACCGCCCGAGGCGGGCGGGATCATTCGCCCGAGAGCACCGCCTGAGCCGCGCGCCGAGCCTCCTCGGCGGAGTCCGCCGCACGCGCGGCGGAGGCCGCCCGCTCGCACTGCGCCAGCGTGTGCTTCGCCAGCGTCGCCCGTACATAGGGGATGGACGCCGCACCCATGGAGAGGGAGGTCACGCCCAGACCGGTCAGGACGCACGCCAGCAGCGGGTCGGAGGCGGCCTCACCACAGACACCGCAGCTCTTGCCCTCGGCCCTGGCGGCCTCGGCCGAGAGCGCGACGAGGTCGAGCAGCGCGGGCTGCCACGGGTCCTGCAACCGCGAAACGGCGCCCACCTGACGGTCCGCCGCGAAGGTGTACTGCGCCAGGTCGTTGGTACCCAGCGACAGGAACTCCACCTCCTGGAGGATCGAGCGGGCCCGGAGCGCGGCCGACGGGATCTCCACCATCGCGCCGAACTTCGCCTGAAGCCCCGCCTCGCGGCAGGCGTCGGCGAACGCCTTCGCGTCGGCGCGGTCCGCCACCATCGGTGCCATGACCTCGAGGTACACCGGCAGCCCCTCGGCCGCCCGCGACAGCGCGGTCAGCTGGGTCCGCAGCACATCGGGGTGGTCCAGCAGGCTGCGCAGACCCCGTACACCCAGCGCGGGATTGGGCTCGTCGGCCGGCGTCAGGAAGTCCAGCGGCTTGTCGGCACCGGCGTCCAGGACCCGCACCACCACCCGCCCTTCGGGGAACGCCTCCAGCACCGCCCGGTACGCCGCGACCTGCTTGTCCTCGGACGGCGCCTGCTTGCTGTCGTCCAGGAACAGGAACTCCGTACGGAAGAGGCCGACGCCCTCGGCGCCTGCCTCCAGGGCCGCCGGAACGTCACCGGGGCCGCCGACGTTGGCGAGCAGCGGCACCTTGTGACCGTCGGAGGTGGCCCCCGGGCCGGTCACGGCCGACAGCGCCGCCCTGCGCGCCGCCGAGGCACTCTCCATCTCCGAGCGCTTCTCCTGGCTCGGCTCGACGAAGATCTCACCGGTGCTGCCGTCCACGGCCACGACCGTGCCTTCGGCGATCTCACCCGCGCCGGGGAGGGCCACGACCGCCGGCACGCCGAGCGCCCGCGCGAGGATGGCGCTGTGACTGGTGGGCCCGCCCTCCTCCGTGACGAAGCCGAGCACCAGCGTGGGGTCGAGCAGCGCGGTGTCGGCGGGGGCCAGGTCGCGTGCGATCAGGACGTACGGCTCGTCGCTGTCCGGCACACCCGGCATCGGAACACCGAGCAGCCGCGCCACGATCCGGTTCCGGACGTCGTCGAGGTCGGCGACCCGCCCCGCCAGGTACTCCCCGGCGTTGGCGAGCAGGGCCCGGTAGGCGGCGAACGCGTCGTAGACACCGCGCTCGGCGGTGCTGCCCACGGCGATACGGCGCTCGACATCGGCGATCAGCTCGGGGTCCTGCGCCATCATGGCCTGGGCCTCGAGCACATGCTGTGCCTCGCCGCCCGCCAGGTTGCCGCGCGCGATGAGGTCGGCCGCGACAGCTTCCACGGCCTGGCGGGCACGCCCCTGCTCGCGCTCGGCCTCTTCCGCGGGAATCTGTTTGGCCGGCGGCTCGAGCACCGCCGTGCCCATGTGCCGAACTTCGCCGATCGCCACCCCGTGGCTCACGCCGACGCCTCGCAGCGTTGTCTCCATTTCACCCGTCTCCGATAGTGCGGCGGCTGGACCGCCACGGTGGATACCCAACTGGCCCGTCACTGTGCCGAGGGTGTCACTGCCAGCCGAACAGCGTCTCGCCGACCTTCACGTCGCCGTCCTCGACCACGTCGGAAAGGGACTCGGCGGTGGCCTCCAGTGCCACGACCGGGCAGATCGCGGACTTACCGGCGGCCTCCACACCGGCGGGGTCCCAGCGGACGATGCCCTGTCCACGGGTCACCGTGTCCCCCTTGTTCACGAGGAGTTCGAAGCCCTCGCCGTTGAGCTGCACCGTGTCGATCCCGAGGTGCGTCAGCACCCCGTGCCCCTGGTCGTCGACGACGACGAAGGCGTGCGGGTGGAGGGAGACGACGATGCCGTCGACCGGCGACACGGCCTCGGAGGGCTCGCGCACGGGATCGATGGCGGTACCGGGGCCCACCATCGCTCCGGAGAACACGGGGTCGGGAACCGCGGTGAGTCCGATGGCACGGCCGGCGAGCGGGGACGTCACTGTGGTCATGGAGAGCCTCCCAGAGGTGGGGATCCGGATGTCACCGCCACGGCGGATCGGGGGCGGCGTACTGATCAGCAGCGTAAGTCATATGAAGTCCCGGTTCCGCCCGAGAGCAACCGGTTGGCCGACCTACAGACCCGCCGCAAACGATTTGCCTCGCCCCACAGCGGCCTGTACTGTCGTACCCCTGCCTGACCCCGACGGGACTTCGAGTCCCGGGATCGGCAGCGACTCCCAAGCCCAGACTGTAACTCCGACAGTGCTCCCGCATGCTCGCGAGGGCCCCGGTCGGAGCAACGGAAAAGGCCTGATAGAGTCGGACTCGCCGGAAAGGGAAAACGCGAAAGCGAAGACCTGGAAAGCGAAAAGGCAGTAATGCAGGAACCCGCTTCGGCCGGGAATCGGACACGAAAGAGTCTGATAGAGTCGGAAACGCAAGAACGAAGGGAAGCGCCCGGAGGGCCCCGGTGAA
>NZ_JBHVQX010000029.1:0-100501 GCF_042886395.1 Streptomyces sp. NPDC058008
ACGACCGACTCACGGCCCTTCACCTTGCGCGCCAGCTTCAGCGCCGACTCCACGGCGTTCGTGCCCGTCGGCCCCGGGAACATCACCTTGTACGGCAGGTCACGCGGACGCAGGATGACGTTCTCGAACGTCTCCAGGAACGCCCGCTTCGCCGTCGTGGCCATGTCCAGGCCATGCGTGATCCCGTCACGCTCGATGTAGTCGATCAGCGCGCGTTTCAGCACCGGGTTGTTGTGGCCGTAGTTCAGGGATCCGGCACCGGCGAAGAAGTCCAGGTACGAATGTCCGTCCTCGTCCGTGAGCCGGGCACCCAAGGCGTGGTCGAACACCACGGGCCAGCCGCGGCAGTAGCTCCGCACCTCCGACTCAAGGCTCTCGAAGACACTCAGGGCATGGGGGTTGGTCGTCTTCATGACACGCTCCTAGTGGCGAGCATCCGAGTGCTGGGCTCCGTACGACGGGACGGGAGATTGAGCCAGTGGCCCGATGCGGTAAAGGTGTTCGGACTCATGTGCGTCGGGGAAGAGCCGCGCGGGAAACAGCTCCTCCCGTTCCAGTGGCGCCCCGTGCCGCTCGGCGAAGGAGCGGAACAGCAGCTGTGACGCCTCGTTGTCGGCGCTGATCGTCGTTTCCAGACGCTGGAGGACGCCCCGGGACCGCAGACGGGCGGCCAGGTGGTCCAGCATGGCCCCGGCCAGACCACGACCGCGCTTCTCCTCGTCCACGGCGATCTGCCAGATGACGAGTGTGCCGGGCACCTCGGGGCGGATGTACCCGGTGACGAAGGCGACCGCCTTGCCCGTTTCGTCGCGGGCGACCACGGAGGTCGCCGCGAAGTCACGGCACCACAGCAGGTAGCTGTAGGAGGAATTCACATCGAGCACGCGGGAATCGCGTGCGATCCGCCACGCCGAGGCACCGTCCTCGATCGTGGGCTCTTCCAGCAGCTCCGCCGGCCTCACCATGGGTCCACACCTCCGTCTCACCTCAGTGCACAAGGCGGGAGTGTTCCCGCGTGAAGCGTGTGAAGCTTTTCAGGTCGAGCGCGAACCCAGGAATTCGTGAAGCCAATTCCTGGCCGGAAATACGACTTTCATAATGCGCATTACAGGACAACAGCCCGTCGGCCCACAGCATCAATTCATTGCCTCCGGAGCATTGCCCCGCATCATCGTAGACCAATTACCTTCCCCAGGCCACAGGAGAACTTTCGTCTGGATGTCGATCGGGAGTGGCAAGCGCGACAGCTATCACCAGAAACGACTACACCGATCACGGACGTTCAACGAGTTCCATTTACCGGCACACAGGGCCCCGACTTCGGACGGACGGCATCCATCACACCACCAGGAACAGTAAGCTTTTCATTGCGGAAAAGACGCCGATCGGGTGATCTCCCACCCAAAACCCGGACGTCAGCCCGCTTTCGAAAATTAGCCCAATGGGCGCATCGACTTGCGACGGACCTCCCTCTGTGGCCACACAGCCATCACAAGGAATAACAATGTTAAGCATCAAGAGGGCCGGAATGAGAGTGAATACCGAACCGCACCACCAGAAGCCGTAAATGCACAGAACGCGTGTATTTACACAAACAGCAGGAAAAGCCGCTCCATCGCGGTCCCTCTTCCCGATGCGACGCGTACGGCAGGCCGCCCCGCCCCGGGGAAGCGGCACGAAGCGCGCACCCGGGACCGGGCGGCCGCGGCACTCCAGCCGCTGGTCACGCTCGTGTTCAGGGGCGTTGCTGACCGACACCCCGTGAGGCCTGCCCGCCGGCACGCGGCAGCCCGCCGTGCCGGTCGGTACGGCGGGCGGAGGAGCTCCGGCGCCCGCACGCCTCGGACGGGGAAGCCCGTGATCTCTCGCGGGTCACCGGGACCATCAGCCGGAGCACCCCTTCCGGATCCGGCCGGCAAGTCCCCGTCCGGGCGCTTCCGCGTGCAGCGCGACCACCCCGGTCAGAAGGTCGATGCGCTCGGCGGATGGCGCGTACGTTCCCTGGCCGGCCGGTGCGCGCCACGAGGAGCGTGCCGCACGGACCTGTCGGCCCACGCGGTGATCCACGGCCGGATCCCGGACCGCCCCGGCCGCACCCCGAGCGGCAGCCCCGCCCGCAGGCCCCGGTGTCCCGCGTCAGCCGAGGAGGGCGACGAGTCCGTTCACCCAGATCGCGACGCACACCAAGGCGGCCACCAGGCATCCGGCCCCGGCGAGGAACCCGGTGAAGGAGCCGTGCCGCCGGCCGTCCTCCCTCTCGTCGGACGGCACCGTGTCCCAGTCGACGGGGCGTCCCAGGGCCTCGGAACAAGCCCTGCGCACCGCAGCCAGTTGCTCCCCGGCGAAGGCTGTCCGGGCAAGGGACTCATGCCCCTTCCAGGCAAGTGCCCGCATACGCTGCCGAGCCGTGCGGTACCTCGCCTCGAAGGCGGAGGTCTCACCCGCGTCCCTGTCCTGTTCGAGATACATCCAGCGGCCCGCCTCCGCGGGCTCTCCGTACAGCCGGTACACCTCGGCCAGGCGCCGGCGAAGCATCAGGTCGTCCGGGTAGGACGACACCAGCCCACGCAGACGCTGGCGCGCGACGGGTACCCGGCCGTTGGCCAGGTCCGCGTCGACCCGGGCAAGGGTGTCTTTCAGAGGCATGGACGCATGATCGGGCACCGCACCGCCGTGCGTCGACGGGGTTTCCTCGCCGCGCAGAGCGCCCGCTCCCCCGCAGCTGCCCACGTGACCGTCCGACCGGTCCGCCGCACGCTCGGTGGCGGGACACCCTCGGACACCCACCGCGCAAGGCGGGGCCGCCCGTTCTGCTGGCCGCGCCCCGGCAGTGACAGGCCGCGAGCGGCACGACCGGATCGGCAGCCGCCGCCGATCGCGCTCCCCGGCGTTCCTCACCGGCATCCGGCGGGGCGCGCGGGCCGGGCGCCGACGGCCGCCCCGGGAGGCGTCGTTCCGGGCCGCGTCCGGCCATCGGCCCGCTGCCTCCTTCCAGCCCCTGTCGCAGGTCCGACGCATCCGGGCCGCGTCGCCGTTTCCGTCCTGGCGGAGAGGACGCGCACGGATGGGTTCCCCGCCTTCCCGAGTGGGAACGCCGGAACGACCCCTGGGGTGGCGGGCCTACCCTCACGCACCGGCGGCCTCCGCGACCGCGCGACAGCCCCGGTCGCGGCGTACGGACCCGCGCCCGACCTGTGCCGCACAGCGGCTCACCGCGTCCTGTCCCCTTGTCCGAGGGCTTCCGTCCGCACCTCCGGACGGCCGACTCGGCCCCGCGCCGCACCCGTGCGTACCTCAATCGGCCGGCCCGGCGCCGCACCACGGACCCGCGGGCGTCGTCTGCGGCCGGGGTCCCGCGCGGCTTCACGAACAGGAACACCCGCACACCGTGCCGCCGGCGCTCGGGGTCCCCGGATGGCCCGACCAGTCTTTTCACCGGCTCCGCACACCTTTTGATGAATCATCAGAAAGTTTAAGAGATTCGCACCGAACCTCTGGACAGTCCCACGCGCGGCGTCCTAATCTCTCGGCCCACCGAGACATGCGTTTCGTCCAGGTAACACCGCAGCCCACGGACGTTCCCCCGAACGCCCCTCACCTCACGAGTCTTTCCACGTCTCTCCCCCCACGGCCGGGCAACCGCCCGTCACGAGGCACCGGGCGACCGCCGCTCCCAGCGGTCGTCGCTCACGCACCGTTTCAGCCCCCTCGACACAGGGGAAACCGGCCGGGTCACCGACTCTGCCGCGACCGCAGCGGAAGGGAAGCGACATGAAGATTCTTACGCTCATCGCCACGGCCTCACTGGTGGCGACCGGGAGCCTGGTGGCCTTCACCGGATCCGCCCAGGCGGCGCTCTACACCACCTGCGTCGGTGACGGCGGGGCCGTGACCGTCACCAACGACCTGGTCGTTCCGGCCGGGAAGTCGTGCACCCTCACCGGCACCAAGGTCAAGGGCACGGTGACGGTCGAGGCGGGTGCCGACCTCGTGGCCGCGGGTGCCACCTTCAACGGGACGGTCACCGTGGGCGAGAACGCCTATCTCGACCTCACCGACACCACCGTCAAGGGCGCCCTCACCACCACCTCCGCCTTCGGCGCGCACGTGGAGAAGAGCACCCTCAAGGCGGTCGACGCCACCGAGGGGTTCGTCTACGTGGTCGACTCCACGCTCGGCGGGGCGGTCAGCAGCAAGGCGGGCGAGCTGTACGTCACGGGCAGCACCCTCAACAGTTCGCTGACGGGTGAGAACAACCAGTACAGCGACGTGTACGACTCCACCGTCAAGGGCGCGCTGACGGTCGGCGGGAACACCCTCGGCGGCGTGTTCTGCGCCAGCGAGGTGTACGGCGCCGCGACGTACACCGGCAACGCCGACACCCTCCAGATCGGCGGCGAGGGCCTGCTCGGATCCTGTGCGGGCGCCTCCTACTTCGGCGGCAACCTCGCGGTCACCGACAACACGGCCAAGTCCGTGCTCGACAACGCGATCGTGCGCGGCGGGCTCACCGCGACCGGCAACAACCCCGTCCTGGCCGTGGGCGAGCTGGCACGTGTCCGCGGCGGCGTCACCGGGGAGACCGCCGCGGCCGGCGCGTCGGCCGCCCGCTCCGCGAAGAAGGCCGCACCGCAGGACCGTGGGGCGGACCTGGCCGAGAAGGCGGCCGCCCGCGCCGCCGAGGCGAAGGCCGACGCCCACGGGGCGGGCCCGTCCCGCCTCTGACACCGCACGGCATCTCCAACGGCGCACGCGACACCGGCGGGCGGTGACGGCGGCCACCCCCCGTCGCCGTACCCCCGCCCCTCCGTGGAGCACGGAGGTTCGCCCAGCCGTCCGGCCGGTCCGCACACCGGCCGCCCCTGCCCGTACAGCCGCGTTCCACCGCCCGTGGGAACGCCGTCGCGGGGCGCACCGCCGAGCAGCGGCCCGGCCGCACGCCCCGATCCGTACCCCCTTCTCCCCTTTCCCCAGGAGTGACCGTGAGTCATATCCGCAAGTCCTTCGACCGCAGGGCGTTCCTGCGCGCCACCGCCGGTACCACCGTGGCCGTCGCCGCCGCCTCCGTCGCCGGGGCCGCCCTGAGCCCCGCGGCCGCGGCGGCGTCCGCGCCGAGCAATCTGTCCATCCCCAAGGACCGCATCGGCATCCAGCTCTACAGCATCCGGGACAAGGTCAGCGCGCTCGGCTTCGGCGTCGTCCTCCCCGAGCTGGCCCGGATCGGCTACAAGGAGATCGAGTTCGCCGGATACACCCAGTCGACCTCCATCCTGGGCCGGCAGATCACTCTCCCGGAGATCCGCACCCTGCTCGACGACAACGGACTGCGCGCCGTCGGCAGCCACGTCGGCATCGGCAATCTGCGCACCAACCTCCAGGCGGAGCTGGACGCCGCGCAGATCCTGGGGATGCCGCACGTGGGCACCGCCAACGCGCCCTCCAACCTGAACACGGTCGCGGGCTACCGCGCCGCCGCCGACGAGTTCAACGTGTGGGGTGCCGCGGCGACCGCACGCGGCCTGAAGCTCTACCAGCACAACCACGCGGGCGAGTTCGCGTTCGCCACGGACCAGCCGTCGGTCCGGCTGTACGACGTGTTCCTCAAGAACACCGATCCGCGCCACGTCTATCTGGAGCTGGACATCTACTGGGCGTACGTGGGCCAGTACCGCTGGCCCGGATTCGACCCCGCCGCGTATGTGCGCAACCAGCCCTACCGCTACCCGCTGTTCCACATGAAGGACGGGGACGCCAACGCGGCGAACGCGAACGGCTTCGACATAGTCGAGTTCGGTGCCGGTGACCTCCCGTACGAGAGGTTCGTCCGCGACATCGGGTCACGCGCCTCCCACGTGGGCATCTGGGAGCAGGACACGGCGCCCAACACCCTTCCCAATCCCCCCGGTTCGCTCGGTGCGGCGGAGCGCAGCTTCACCGCGATCAAGGGGCTCCTCGGCTGAGAGGGCCTCGCAGAAGGGAGGCGCCTCCGCGCGGCGGCGCCTCCGTGTCCGCTCCTTTCCGCCAGCGATCGAGGAGACGCATCACCGTGCACCGCACCCTGAGACGCCTGATCACAGGGGCCCTGCTCGTGGCACTGCCCGCGATGGGCGGTGTGGCCGTCGCGCCCGCCGCCCAGGCGCACCCGGGCCACGAACACGCCCTGGACTGGTCGAACTACGAGAAGGTCACCCTGACCAAGGACACCGGCGAGCCGATCGACCTCGCCGTGCTGCCCGACAACCGCGTCCTGCACACCGCCCGCAACGGCGACGTACGGCTCACCGACCCCGGCTCGGGTGTCACGAAGGTCGTGAACCACGTCGACGTCTACCAGAACTCCGAGATGGGGTTGCAGACGGTCACGCTCGACCCGGACTTCGCCACCAACCAGTGGGTCTACCTCTACTACTCGCCGCCGCTGAACACCCCGGCCGGCTCCGCACCGCTCCAACTGCCCGCCGGGCAGGACGACTCGTACTGGAAGCAGTGGGAGGGCTACGACACCCTGACCCGCTTCAAGTGGACCGGCGACAAGCTCGACCTCTCCACCGCGCAGGAGATCATCCGGGTCGACGTGAACCGTGGCCAGTGCTGCCACGTCGCCGGTGACGTGGACTTCGACGGGGAGGGCAACCTCTACCTCGCGACGGGCGGCAACACGCCCGCGTCGGGGCCGAACGTCAACGGCTACACGCCGATCAACGACGCGCCCGGCTACAACCCGGGGCTCGACGAGCGCCGCGGCGCGGGCAACACCAACGACCTGCGGGGCAAGATCCTGCGGATCGACGTCCAGGAGGACGGCAGTTACACGATCCCGGAGGGGAACCTCTTCGAACCGGGGACGGCCAGAACCCGTCCCGAGATCTTCGTGATGGGGCTGCGCAACCCCTTCCGGCTGGCGGTGGACCGCGAGACCGACGCGGTGATGTGGGGCGACTACGGTCCCGACGCCGGCACCGCCGACCCCAACCGCGGGCCGATGGGGTACGTCGAGTGGCAGACCACGACCAAGCCCATGAACAGCGGGTGGCCGTTCTGCACGGGGGACAACAGTGACCCCTACCGGGACTTCGACTTCGCCACCCTCACGCCCGGCCCGGCCTTCGACTGCGCGGCACCGGTCAACGACTCCCGCTGGAACACCGGCCTGACGGAGCTGCCCGCGTCGGTGCCCGCCACGCTCTGGTACGGCGACCGGGACACCGACCAGCCGTGGCCCGAGCTGACGGCCTTCCGCGGACCCGGCGGCCCCGGCGGCCAGGCCCCCATGGCCGGACCGGTCTACCACTACGACGCGGACAACCCCTCCCCGGGCAAGTTCCCCGAGTACTGGGACGGCAAGGCGTTCTTCGGGGAGTTCTCCCAGGACTACGTCGCGGCGTTCACGCTCGACGGGCCGGACGGCCCCGTGAGCAAGCTGGAGAACGTCCTGCCCAACAGCGAGCGTTCGCAGAACGGCATCCCGCCGTGGGACAACCCGATGGACCTGGAGTTCGGCCCGGACGGCGCGCTCTACGTCCTCGACTACGGCGACGGCTTCTTCCGCCAGAACCCCGACGCCGGCCTCTACCGGATCGACTACGCCGAGGGCAACAAGGCGCCGACCGCGGTGATCAAGGCCGACAGGACGTCCGGTCAGGCCCCGCTGGTGGTCTCGTTCGACGCGACGGGTTCCAGTGACCCGGAGAACGGTGACCTCACCTACCAGTGGGACCTCGACGGCGACGGCACCTTCGACGCCACCGGGCCCACGGCCACCCGTACGTACCCGGACAACGGGCAGTTCCAGGCCCGGCTCAAGGTCACCGACCCCCAGGGCAAGTCCGGCCTGTCGAGCCGTCAGATCACCGTGGGCAACACGGCGCCGACGGTGCGGATCACCTCGCCGCCCGACGGCGGGTTCTTCAACTGGGGCGACGCCGTGCCGTACGGCATCTCCGTCGAGGACCCCGAGGACGGCAGCACGCCGGACTGCGCCAAGGCCGCCTGGACCTTCGGGCTCGGGCACAACCAGCACGGGCACCCGGTCAACAGCGGCACCGGCTGCTCGGGCGGCGTCGTGACCCCGACCGACGCGGGGCACGGGGACACCGAGAACGTCTTCGGCGTACTCGGGATCACCTACACGGACAAGGGTGCGGGCGGCGTCCCGCCGGCCACCGGCGAGGCCCAGGTGGTCCTCAACCCGGCTCTCATGCAGGCCGAACACTACGACTCGGCGGAGGGGGTCACGATCACGGACGACACGACGGCGTCCGGACAGCGCAAGCTGACCTCCTTCGACGCCGGTGACTGGATCGCCTACGACCCGGTCTCGTTCGCGGGGATCACCGGCGTGAAGACCCGGGCCAACGGTGCCGGCACCCTGGCACTTCGCTGGGGCGCTGCCGACGCGGAGCCCTTCGCCACCGTCGCGGTCCCGGCCGGTGAGGGCTGGCAGACCGTCACCACCGGCCTGAAGAACGCGCCTTCGGGCAGCGGCGAGGTCTTCGTCACCAGCTCCGGCGGTGTCGAGCTGGACTCGCTGACCTTCCAGGGGCCGGGCGTCGCGGACAGGACCCCGCCCAAGGTCACGGCCACGCTCAACCCGCCCCGGCCCAACGGCGACGACGGCTGGTACACCAGCAACGTGTCGCTCACGGTCTCGGCGACCGACAACGGGACGGTGGCAAGCCGTCAGTACTCCGTGGACGGCGGAACCACCTGGCAGTCGGCCAACGCGGCCGTCACTCTCTCCAACGAGGGTGCCACGACCGTCCGTTACCGGGCGACCGACAACGGCGGCAACGTCTCCGAGGTGGGTTCACTCACCGTACGGATCGACCGCACGGGTCCCACGGTGGCCGTGAGCGGGTTCGACGCGGGCAGCGTCCACGGGGACTCCGGACGCCTGACACCGGTCTTCTCGGCGCAGGACGCGGTGTCCGGCGGTGCCACCGCCACAGCGACGCTGGACGGCAAGCCCGTCACCTCCGGGCAGGCGCTGGAGCTGTGGCGGCTGCCGCTCGGCAACCATGACCTGACGGTCAGGGCCCGCGACAGGGCGGGCAACACCACCACGAGGACGGTGTCCTTCACGACCCGCACCTCCTACGCGGACATCCGCGCGCTGATCACGCGGCTCCGGTCCGACGGCCTGATCACCGCGCAGGGCGAGCAGCGGCTGACCGTCCGGCTCTCGCAGGCCGAGGCGCACGCCGTCGCGGGCCGCACCGCGCAGGCGGCGGCCGTGCTGGAATCGTTCGCGGTCTCCGCCTCCGACACCGCCCTGGTGCCGGACGGTGCGGCCGGCGCCGCTCTGGCACGGAGCGCCCGGGCGCTGAAGGGAGGCGCCACCGGCTGACCCCGGACGAACGGAACTGCCCCGCTGTCACCGGCGGGGCAGTTCTGTGCCCGGGCCCGGTGACCGGACCCGTCTCCCGGCGGTGGTACCCGCCCGGGGAGTTCCGTCAACAGTGCCGCAACTTTCCGCGTTCTGTGAAAAAGTTACCGGGAGTCGCCCCCGCCCCGCAGCCCCCGGACACGGGCCCTGCCCGGCGGCGTGGTGCCCGGCCCCGTACCGCCCCACGACAACCGGCGAAAGCCGTCCTGGGGCATCCAGAGGAAGTGAGTCCGTGAACCTCCAGTACCGCGTGTTGAGTCTGCTGCGGGACAACGGCCCGCTGTCCCGCGCCCAGCTCGCGGACCGGCTGGAGGTTCCGCGCCCGCGGCTGCTCGGCGAACTCGACCGCATGGTCGCCGCCGGGCGGGTGGGCGAGGCGGGCCCCGCCGCCTCGCGCGGCGGGCGGCGCTCCACCCTCGTCCGGATCGATCCCGGGGTGCGGTTCGCCGCCGTCGATCTGGGCGCCAGTTCCATCGACATCGAGATCACCGACGGCGCCCTCGCACCGGTGGCCTCCTGCTCCGAGGCGGCGGACATCCGCTCCGGTCCGGTCGCCGTGCTCGGGCGTGTCAGCGAACTGCTGCGCTCCCTGGCCGAGCAGGGCCACTACACCCGGCTCGACGCCATCGGCATCGGACTGCCGGGGCCGGTGAGCTTCCGGGAGGGGGTACCCGTCTCGCCGCCGATCATGGTCGGGTGGAACCGGTTCCCGGTGCGCGACACCCTGGCCCGTGCCCACGGCTGCCCCGTCGTGGTCGACAACGACGTCAACGTCATGTCCCTCGGGGAGCAGCACAGCGGGGTCGCGCGGACCGTGGACCATCTGCTCTTCGTGAAGATCGGCAGTGGCATCGGTTCCGGCATGCAGCACCACGGCCGCATGTACCGGGGCGCGGAGGGGTGCGCCGGCGACATCGGACACGTCCAGGTCGAGGCCGAGGCCGGCGGGCCTCCCTGCTCCTGCGGGAACACCGGCTGCCTGGAGGCGTACTTCGGCGGGGTGGCGCTGTCCCGGGACGCCACGGAGGCCGCGAAGTCGGGCCGGTCGCCCGCCCTCGCCGAGCGGCTGGCCGAGCGGGGGGTCCTGACCGCCGTGGACGTGGCGGAGTGCGCCGACGGGGGCGACAGCACGAGCGTCACCCTGATCCGGGCCGGCGGCCACCGTGTCGGGCAGGTGCTCGCCACACTGGTCAGCTTCATGAACCCGTCCATGATCGTGATCGGCGGCGGCCTGACCGGTCTCGGCTATCCCCTGCTCGCCGAGATCCGCAGTGTCGTGTACAAGCGCTCGCTCCCCCTCGCCACCGGCAACCTGCCGATCGTGATGTCCGAACTCGGCCCACGGGCGGGGGTCGTGGGCGCGGCGCTCCTGGCGAGCGAACTCGCCTACGGCGAGCCGTCGGTGGCCGGGGACATGGAGGCCGGGGACGAGGGAGCCGGCGGGGCCGCCGGATAGGAGGACGGGCCGGGGCACCCTCACCCACCACGCCCTCACCGCCGGCCGGCCGTCACGGGGTGCGCCGGAGCCCGTCGCGCCCCGCCGGCAGCCGCAGTACGGGCAGCCGGCCCGCCTCCGGTGCCCGGAGCCGCACCACGTGAGGGAACAGCGCTCCGGCCGGGGCCTCGAATACCCTCCCCCGCCGACAACCGGCCGACCGGTGGTGACGCGTTTCCGCCGTAGGGGACCCGGCGCCGGCGCTCACGCGTCGGCCCTGCGGCGATGGCGGACGGCCCGCCTCCCCGGCGCGACAACCCGCTGGATCCTTGGCATCCGGCGCTCCCGCTCCGCTCGGAGCGACGATCGCGCACCGAGGGTGCCGAGCCGGTCACCCGTCGGGGCGCACCCCGGGGCACGGCTGAATCCAGCCGGTACCCCGACAAACATTCCGCGGCCGCGATCATCGTATCGAGTTAATGTCTGCGACTTCCCTTGGTCCAGCAGGCGACAGGGCCATTAGTGTTCTTCTCGATCTGGACGGGTTCCCGTTCAAATGCCCCTCTTTCTCCCGCTGTTGACCGATGGCGTTCCTTTTCGCGCGTCACCGCCCTGACCAAGGAAAGCGTGCCCGATGACTGTTGACCCGAGCCCGGATGTGCGCGTTGAGCTGCCCAGGCAGTCCAGCCTGGGCACAGCGGCTGCCCGCAACCTCGCCTCGACGACCAAGTCCGCCCCGCAGATGGAGGAGATCACCTCCCGCTGGCTGCTGCGCATGCTCCCCTGGGTGGAGACCAAGGGCGGGGCCTACCGGGTGAACCGCCGCCTCAGCTACACGGTCGGCGACGGGACGGTGGAGTTCATCCAGGACGGCGCCCACGTCCGGGTGATCCCCCGGGAGCTCGGTGAACTGGCCCTGCTGCGCGGCTTCGACGACGTGGAGGTGCTGACCGCCGTCGCCGACCGGTGCGTCCAGCGTGAGTTCCGCGCCGGCGAGACGCTGGTCGAGCGCGGAACGCCCGCGGACAAGCTCCACCTGATCGCACACGGCCGCATCAACCAGACGTCGGTCGGCGGTTACGGCGACGAGGTCGCCCTGGACGTGCTCGCCGACGGCGACCGGTTCGGCGAGAACGCCCTGCTGGACGGCGACGCCCTGTGGGAGTACACCGCGACGGCCGAGACCTCGGGCACCCTGCTCACCCTGTCCCGCTCCGACTTCGAGTCCGTGCTGGCCACGGCACCGGGACTCCGGGCCCACCTCGACGAGTTCTCGTCGCTCTCCGACCGCCGCCAGAACCACCGCGGTGAGGCGGAGATCGCGATGTCGGCCGGTCACCAGGGCGAGCACGAGCTGCCCGGCGCGTTCGTCGACTACGAGCTGAATCCGCGCGAGTACGAACTCTCCGTCGCCCAGACGATTCTGCGGATCCACACCAGGGTCGCCGACCTCTACAACGGGCCGATGAACCAGACCGAGGAGCAGCTCAGGCTCACCATCGAGGCGCTGCGCGAGCGCCAGGAGCACGAGCTCGTCAACAACCGGGAGTTCGGCCTGCTCCACAACGCCGACTTCAAGCAGCGCATCCAGACGCACTCCGGCCCGCCGACCCCGGACGACATGGACGAGCTGCTCTGCCGGCGCCGCGGAACCAAGTTCTTCCTCGCCCACCCGCGGACCATCGCCGCGATCGGACGTGAGTTCAACGCGCGTGGGATCTACCCGGACCACACGGACCTGGGGGGTCAGCAGGTCCCGGCCTGGCGCGGGGTCCCGATCCTCCCCTGCAACAAGATCCCCATCACGAAGGAGAAGACCAGCTCGATCCTCGCCATGCGTACGGGTGAGGAGAACCAGGGCGTCATCGGCCTGCACCAGACCGGACTGCCGGACGAGTACGAACCGGGCCTGTCGGTCCGCTTCATGGGACTCGACGAGAAGGCGATCACGTCCTACCTCGTCACCACCTACTACTCCGCCGCCATCCTCGTGCCGGACGCCGTCGGCGTGATGGAGAACGTGCAGATCGCCCGCTGGCCCAGGTAGCGGGCCCGCCCCGAAGGGCGTGGTGCGACACCCCGGAGCCCGCCGGGGCGGGTCGCCCGCGCCCCGGCGGGCTCCGGGACAGCCGCCCACCCCACCAAGGAGCCATGGATGACCGCGCCTGAGCTGCCACCGCCGCAGTCGAGCCTGCCGGAAGCCGCCGCCCACTTCGGGGCGCACGTACTCGCGACCGCCGCGGCCCGCGCCCGCGATATCGGCGCCGCCACCGGCGGTGTGCCCGGTGTCCCTTCCCTGCCCGCCCGCCCCGCCGCTCCTCCCACGCCCGCCGCCGGCACCCCGGCGGTCGGGGCGCCCGCACCGGGCACCGGTCCGGAGCACGTCCTGCGCGGGCCCACCGGGCTCGGCACGACGGACCTGCGGCTCATCCTGCGGCAGCGGACACCCGCGCCGCCGGAGCCGGCCGCGGCGGACGGCAGGCCGGTCCCCGGCCTGTACCACCACCCGGTGCCGGAGCCCGACCCCGTGCGGGTCGAGGAGGTCAGCCGGAGGATCAAGGCCTGGGCACTGGACGAGGTCTCCCTCTACCCGGACGACTGGGAGGAGGAGTTCGACGGGTTCTCCGTGGGCCGCTACATGGTCGGCTGCCATCCGGACGCGCCCAGCATCGACCACCTGATGCTCGCCACACGCCTGATGGTCGCCGAGAACGCGGTGGACGACTGCTACTGCGAGGACCACGGGGGCTCCCCCGTCGGGCTCGGCGAACGCCTCCTGCTCGCGCACACCGCCCTCGACCCCCTGCACACGACCCAGGAGTACGGGCCCGCGTGGGCGGAATCCCTCCACGCCGACGCGCCCCGGCGCGCCTACCGCTCCGCCATGGAGTACTTCGTCCGGGCGGCCAGCCCGTCCCAGGCGGACCGGCTCCGGCACGACATGGCCCGGCTGCACATAGGGTACCTCGCCGAAGCGGCCTGGGCCCAGCAGGACCACGTCCCGGAGGTGTGGGAGTACCTGGCGATGCGCCAGTTCAACAACTTCCGCCCGTGCCCGACCATCACGGACACCGTCGGCGGCTACGAACTGCCGGCGGACCTGCACGCCCAGGCCGCCATGCAGAAGGTCATCGCCCTCGCCGGGAACGCGACGACCATCGTGAACGACCTGTACTCGTACACCAAGGAACTCGACTCCCCCGGCCAGCACCTGAACCTGCCCGTCGTGATCGCCGAACGGGAGGGCCTCTCGGAACGGGACGCCTACCTGAAGTCGGTCGAGGTCCACAACGACCTCATGCACGCCTTCGAGAGCGAGGCCTCGGCCCTGGCCGAGGCCTGCCCCGCCCCGCACGTGCAGCGCTTCCTGCGGGGGGTCGCCGCGTGGGTCGACGGCAACCACCACTGGCACCGCACCAATACCTATCGCTACAGCCTGCCCGACTTCTGGTAAGAGAAATGGACTCATCTGTGACCGACACCGAACTCACCGCCGCCCCCGCCTCCACCGCCCTGCGCATCCCCCGCCCGGCGACGCCCTACCAGGGGGACATCGCACGCTACTGGGACGGTGAGGCCCGGCCCGTGAACCTGCGGCTCGGCGACGTCGACGGCCTCTACCACCACCACTACGGCATCGGTGACGTCGACCACTCCGCCCTCGGCGACCCCGAGGACGGCGCGAGTGAGAAGAAGCTGATCGCCGAGCTGCACCGACTGGAGTCGGCGCAGGCCGAATACCTCCTCGGACACCTCGGCGACATCAAGCGGGACCAGACCCTGGTGGACGCCGGCTGCGGCCGTGGCGGCTCGATGGTGATGGCGCACCAGCGCTTCGGCTGCAAGGTCGAGGGGGTCACCCTGTCGGCCAAGCAGGCCGACTTCGCCAACGGCCGGGCCCGTGAGCTCCACCTCCAGGACCACGTCCGCGCCCGCGTCTGCAACATGCTCGCCACGCCCTTCGAGACCGGTTCGGTCGCGGCCTCCTGGAACAACGAGTCGAGCATGTACGTCGACCTGGAGGACCTCTTCTCCGAGCACTCCCGCATGCTCAAGGTCGGCGGCCGCTACGTGACCATCACCGGCTGCTGGAACCCGCGGTACGGCCAGCCCTCGAAGTGGGTCTCGCAGATCAACGCGCACTTCGAGTGCAACATCCACTCCCGCCGTGAGTACCTGCGCGCCATGGCCGACAACCGCCTCGTGCCGCAGGCGGTCATCGACCTCACTCCGGACACCCTGCCCTACTGGGAGCTGCGGGCGACGTCCTCGCTGGTCACGGGGATCGAGGAGGCCTTCATCAACTCCTACAAGGACGGATCCTTCCAGTACGTCCTCATCGCGGCGGACCGCGTCTGACCCGCGGCTGACCCGCGGCTGACCCGCGGCTGACCCGCGGCTGACCCGCGGCTGACGCGGGGGCCCGCTCCTGGGGAGCGGGCCCCCGCGTAGCCCGTCGTACGGTCCCGGACGATCCGGGACCGCCGTCCGGTTCGCCCTCGGGGGCGGTGTTCCCGGTCTTCGCCGCGTGCTCGGATCAGGGCCTGTCCGGCGGCGGATCAGGAGCCGCCGGGCGCAACGTCCCCCAGGGGGCGCAGATCCAGGCCGGCGACCGAGGCCGAGGGCGGATCGCCCTCGGTGAGCAGCAGTGTGGTGAGCGCGTCGGCGGGGCCGGGCACGAAGTGCACCGCCCCGCCCGGCAGGGGCACCACGTTCCTCGATCCGTCGGCCGGGATGCCGATGAGGTCACCCAGCCATGCCGCGGAAACGGCGGGCCGGGGCGTCTCGATGACGAACCCGGCCAGGTCGTGCGGCCCGCGCGCGACCCGTCCCGCGCTGTACCGGTCGAGGATGGTCCGCCGGTCCGGGGTGTACGTGATGAAGAAGGGCGCCCAAGCGGGAGCGTCCTTCAGCACGGCCTCCGCGAACGACACCGGCGAGCCCTCACGGGCGAAGACGTGCACGTCCACCTCGTGCCCGGCGCTGCGGAGCCGCTGTGCGGTGGCGTCCACGTCCATCACGTGCACGGCGAAGTTCAGCGCGCCCCCGCCCGCGGCGAGCAGCGCGTCCACACGCGGCATCCAGCCGGTCATGGCGCGGCCGAAGGGCGAGTCGGCGAACTCGGCGCGGTCCACCACCGTGAGGATCTCCACATAGCGGGCGTCGAGCCGCCAGGCGCCGTTCCGGAATCCCCTGTACGGCGGGTTGGCGTGCGCCGGAAGGCCGGCCGCGGCATACGCCGCGGTGGCTGCGCCGACGTCGGGGACGCAGTGCAGAAGGTGGTCGAACTCCGCTGATTCAGAACGCATTTCACTTCCTGGAGAGATGCCGCGAGCAGGTGCCGTGCCACGGCCAGTCTGCCCTGCCACGGCCTCGGGATCAGGGGGAGTTCGGCATCCCGGCGGGCGGCGAAGTCCGGGGCGACGGGACCGGCAGGTGCGGATCGCCGTCCACGACAGGCGGTCCCACCGGAGGCAGACCCACCGCAGACGGACCCACGGCAAGTGCCCCGTCAAAGTGGGTGGTTCGTGGTGGGTGATCCTTGGTGGGTGATCCGGACGTGGCGACGGGTGACGGCTCCCGGACGGTCGCGAACCCGGCGACATTCACGAGGAGGAGTGCGTCCCGTGTCCGCCGACGTGGTCCGGCCGGGCGTGCGGACGGCATGCGGTGGGAAGGGCGGACGGCCGCTGCCGGGCCGACCGGTCCGGAGGTCCTCCGCGACGGGGATGAACAGCGGGGTGTCAGCCCCTGGCCCGGGGTGATCAGCAGGGCGCGGGGCCGATATCGCTCTTGACCGGCTCGGCCACGTTTCCTCGTACGCGGTCGGACGCGCTCCTCCCCGCCGCACCCCCGCGCAGGGTCGGCGGACGTCTCCGCCGGCGCACGCCCCGGGGTACCGCTGCTCCCCGTACACACGTGGGCCGGCCTCGTGGTACCGCCGGGCTCAGTCGGCCTTCGGCGGCTTCCGGGTGTCGAAGGCGAAGAGCGTGTTGTCGGCCGCCGCCACGATCGCCACTCGCCCGGCGACGGTCACGCGCGGGCTCGCACCCTGCTCGCCGGTCAGACCGTCGGCCTGCGGATCGGTTGTCCACAGGCGGGTGCCGTTCTTCGGTGCCAGGGCGACCACCCGGCCGGTGGCGGAGCTGAAGTACAGCGCACCGGTTCCCGCCACGGGCCCTGACGCGCCTTCCACGCCCGTCTGCCGGGACCACTTCTCCCGGCCGGTGGCGGGGTCGAGCGCCGTGACGCGACCGGTCTGCCCGCTCAGGTAGACGGTGCCGCCCGCCATGCCGGGCGTCCCCTCGTACGTCTTGGCCAGCGAGGAGTACGTGACCTCGCGCGAGGCCGGGTCGACCCGCGCCAGGCCGTCGTACCCGGCCAGGGCCGTTCCCTCCATGTGCGCCTGGAGGAGTACGAGCGTGCCGTCGGCGGAGCCCACCGGCACGGCGGGGCCGTCGACCGCGATGGCCTCGCCGAGTGTCCCCGAGGCACGGTCGACCGGGTAGAGGGCGGGGTGGCGCACCTCCAGGGCGTCCACCTCCGCGTCCGTCGCGCACATCGCGAGGAGCTGTGTGCCCACCAGGACGGGGGCGCACCGTTTGTCCGCGGGAAACGACGTCTTCCAGGCCACCTCACCGCTGTGCGCGTCCCGGGCCTCGAAACGGGAATTCGAGGCGTTGACCGTCACGACGGCGGAGCCGACCACGACCGCGTTCTGGCTCCTGCCCGCGACGGCCTGGGACTGGGCACCGGACGCCACGGACCACAGTTCGCGGCCGTTGTCCGCGTCGATGGCCACGACCTCCTCGGGAGGGCCCTGCGGGGCGTCCTGGTCGGCGAAGCGGTACCCGAGCACCGTGTCGTCGGTGGCGCCCACCAGGTGCATGCCCTGGACGGGGACGCCCGGGCTCTTCGCCGTCCACACCCGCGAGCCGTCGGTGGCGCTGATCCGGGTCGCGACGACACCGCCGCCCCCGCAGAACACCGCGTCGCCGCGTGCGACGCACCGCAGTTCGTCGGGGATGTCCGCGCGGCCGCCCGGCACGGTCTTCCGCCACGGCTCGAAGCCGGCCGGAAGGGCGACGCCCGGAGCCGCGACACTGTTGCCCTTGCCGTCGCCGCCGCTCCCCCCGAAGGGGCCCGCCTTCAGCACGGCGACTCCTCCGCCGATCGCGGCGACCGCGACCGCGGCCGCGAGCACGGGCCGCCACCGGCGGCGCAGACGGCGGCCGATCTGGGTACCGCTGCTCCCGGTCCCGGGTCCCGCCGCCGTACCGGCCGGGTCGGCCGGTACCGGGGTGGCCCGCATCGCGAAGTGGTGCTCGGTGATCACGTCGCGGGTGCGGCCCGTCCCGGTCGCGCTCGCTTCGGTCCCGCCGAGGTCGGCCGGCAGGTCCCTCAGGAGCACGAGGAGTTCGTCCGCCGAGGGGCGCCCCTCGGGCTCCTTGTCCAGACAGGGTTCGACGACCGCGCGCAGAGCCGACGGCACGGCGTCCAGCGACGGCTCCTCGTGCACCACCTGGTACGCGGTCATGTACGGGCTGTCCGCGTCGAAGGGCCCGTGGCCGGTCGCCGAGTACACCAGCAGCGTCCCCAGCGAGAAGACATCGGATCGCGGCCCCACACCGCGCGGTGCCTGCAACTGCTCGGGCGACATGAAGGGCGGTGTACCGATGACCTGCCCCGTCATCGTCAGCGTCTGCTGGTCCGCCGCGCGCGAGATGCCGAAGTCGATGACGCGCGGGCCCTCGGGCGAGAGCACCACGTTCGACGGCTTCAGGTCCCGGTGGACGACGCCCACCCGGTGGATGTCGCGCAACGCCTCCGCCAGCCCGACGGCGAGCCTCCGCAGCTCCGCACCGTTCAGCGGGCCTTCGGCCGCGATGCGCTGGGCGAGCGTCTGCCCTTCGATGTAGGTCGTCGCCATCCACGGCTGGTCGGCCTCGGGAGCGGCGTCGACCACGGCGGCGGTGAACGCGCCGCTCACCCGCCTCGCCGCCGCCACCTCCTGCCGGAAACGGATGCGGAACTCGTCGTCCCCCGCGAACTGCTGGTGGATGAGTTTGATCGCGACAGGACGCCCCGAGCTGGTGCGGGCCAGGAAGACCGTGCCCATGCCGCCCGAGCCGAGCCGGGCTTCCAGGGGATAGCCGCCGATCTCGGCTGGATCACCTCCGCGCAGCGACACTCTTCCCGACCTCCCGTCCCCCGTGCACCTCTGCCGCCACGGGCCCGCGTACCTGTCCTGCGTACCTGTCCTGCACACAAACTAGCCGCTGGACGGTACGGCGGGGCGAGGCGGGTGACGGACAGGGAGCCCAGAGGGCTTCCCTACCGCACGCGACGAAGATCCGTCAAAACGATCTGCCGCCGTTGACCGACGCTGAGTCCTGATCTTTTCGCTCCGTCGCGTGTTCGGTCGGCCGAACGCCCGACGGAGCGGCAGCACGAGAGGGGCGACGGCAAGGACGGCCCGCGCGTTCGCCCACCCCTCGGTGCCCCCGCCGGGACGGTCTCCCGGACCACTGCGCGCCCCGGAGCCGGCGGCTCAGGCACCGCATCCCGATGGGGGTCCTCCGGGATGCGGTGCCACACACGTCAGGTCGCGGGTTCGATCGCCACTTCCAGCTGGTCGAGTCCGCGCAATCCGTTGTTGATCATCGGCCGGTGGTCCAGTACGTCGAAGCCGGCGACCCGGTCGGCGAGCCTGTCCAGCAGCGCGCTCATCTCCAGTCTGGCGAGGTGCATCCCGACGCACACGTGCTCCCCTCGTCCGAAGGCGAGGTGGTCCGAAGGGCGGCGGGTGATGTCGAAGCGCGTCGGATCCGGGTAGTGGCGCTCGTCCCGGTTGGCGGAGGCGTAGAGCAGTGCGACCCGGGAACCGGCGGCCAGCCGGACTCCGCCGATCCCGTGGTCCTCGGTGAGCACCCGGGTGAACTGGGGCACCGGGGTCTCCACGCGCAGCGACTCGTTGATGGCGTGCGGGATCAACGAGCGGTCCGCGCGCAGCAGATCCCACTGGTCCGGGTTCCGGGCGAACAACGCGACCGCGTTGGTGATGGCGAGGATGGTCGTGTCCAGGCTGGGCGTGACGTAGTCGAGCATCATGACCGGACACTTGTCGCGCGGGATCTCGCCGCGGTCCGCGGCCTGGTAGAGCTGCGCGGCCCAGCCGTCGGGGTCGATCCTCCCCGGCACGGCGTCCTTCACGGCGAAGGCCATGAACTCCTCGACGGCCGGTCCCGCCGCGGCGGCCCGCTCGTCGGCGGGCCCCTGGGTGTTCCAGATGGCGGCGGCCCACTCCAGCATCTTCTCCCGTCCGTGGTCCGGGAGGCCGACCAGGTCCGAGACCACGGTCATGGGCAGGTACTCCGCCAGTTCGGTGACGACCTCGAACCGGCCCCGGCCGACGAGCCGTTCGACGACCCGCTCGGCCTCGGCCTCGATCCGCGGGCTCACCTCGCGCATCCGGTCGGGCCGCAGCGGCCGGCCCAGCACCGAGCGCATCGCCGTGTGCTCGGGCGGGTCGCTGCAGAGCGTGATCCCCTCCAGCTGGGCGTTCACGTCCGGATCCACGAACACCCCGCGCGCTGACGAGAACGTCTGCCAGTCCATCAGGGCGGCGCGCACCTCGTCGTAGCGGGGCAGCGCGTAGAGGTCGTAGCGGGAGAGGTACACCACCGGTCCGAGCTCCCGTAACTCGGCGTAGATGGCGTACGGGTCGATGCGCGCCGCCTCCGTGTAGAGATCGACGTCGCTGGTGGGTATCGGGGACAACATGCCTCCAGAGGAGCGGTGGAGCGGACGCGGCGGTTCCCGGCGTGAACCGGTTCCGCGCGGAAGGGGAAGCGGGAAGGGCCTACGGGCCGTCGGGGCGGCCTGGTCGACCGCCCTCGGTTCGGGGCGTGGGTGCGGGCGTCCACGACGGTGACCGGCCCGCGAAGCCCAGCAACCGGTCCAGTGCCGGGGCGTCGGGGCGCACCGGCACCTCGGGGGCGAAGGGCATGCCCGGGCCGCCCCGGTACTCCGGCCGGACCCGGTCGGCGAGCAGCGCGTACGCGCGCTCCGAGGCGGCGGGGTCGGGCCGCCAGGCCTGACCGGTGGCGCGGGCGATGTCCCAGCCGTGCACCACCGTCTCGGCCACCAGCATGCTCAGCACCTGGCCGCCGGGGAACGTTCCGCCCAGGGCGGGCACCCGCACGGCAGCCGTTTCGACGCCGTCGGCCAGGGCTGCGCGCACGACCGCCGAGAGCTCCGTGATCGCCTCGACCAGGGCGTCGGCGTCGTCGGGGCCGGTCCAGGCCCGTGGATCCGGCCGCTCGTCGCCGTCGGGATCGGCCAGGACGACGGTGAAGTACCCGATCCCACCGCGCAGATGACGCCGCAGCGAGACCACGTCGAGACCGGCGCAGGGCGTCGGCGCGGGGTCCTGTCGCGGGGTCGTCGCGGCGATCACGCGTGCAAGGTCGTCCAGGACGGGCAGCACCGGATGAGAGGTCATCAGTTCCCTTTCACTCGTCGGGGCGGGACACGAGGTGCGGCAGGCCCCTGCGCCCCCTCCCGTGGCGGCGGGCCGAAGAGGCCCGGTGAGCCGGATGCGGACCGGCGGGTCCCCGGATCGGCACGGATACCGGGCCCGGGGTGTGCCGTCGGCGCGCCCGGGTGCCCCACGGAGGCGGGCCGTGGTGGCGCAGCCACTCGATGCGGGCCGATGCCGTCACCCCACTGACCGTCAGATCGCTTGTCCACAAGGCTGGTTCCCATGAAACCACCGCGTACTCGACAGCCGGGGCCGGCCTCGGGCCCACGACGGTGACGATGCGGGTGCGGCCAGGGCGAACAGCGTCCGGCACCGTGAGCCGCCCGCCGGGGGCCACGGGACACTCGGAGTGCGGGGCGGGCATGCCGGGGCTCCTCGGGAACGTACGGTCGGGGGACGGTCCGCCCGGGAGGGACCGCATGGGCCCACTCTCCCGTAGCCGCAGGGCTCTTCGCGTCGGTAGGAACTACGTACGTCTGCGTAGTCCGATCCGCTCCCCGGGCCCCGGGCCTCCGGCCGCCGTGCGGTTCGCCCGGGGCGCCGCGGGCCGGCCGGGACCACGGTGCCGAGCTGGGCGGGCTCCTGGTGAGTCCGCGGGGCCGGGTGAGTCAGCGGGGCCGGGTGAGTCCGCGGGGCCGGGTGCTCCCCCTCCGCCGCCTCGGCGAAGCCGGAGGCCGGACTCCCCGGGCCTCGCCTCCTTCGTGGGCGACAGCGTGCGGGCGCTGCCGGCGCGTCTGCCGCAGCCGGGTGTCCGTACGACGCGCGGGCGGCCTGACGCGCCATGCACCTGCCAGGCCGCCGTGGAACCGAGGGCCGACGACCGAGCGGCGGGACTACGCAATTTTCGCCGACGCGAAGAGGCCGTCCGGCGCGCGACGGTGTCCCCATGAAACGACGTACAGCGCTGAAGGCCCTCGGGTTCGGCGTCGGGGGCGCGGTGGTCCTCACCAGCGGTGGTTACGGCGCCTACTACGCCGCCGCGAAGCAGGACACGGCCGGGAGGATCGCCTTCGACAAGGCCCTGCCGGTCCCGCCGCTGGCGGAATCGGAGACCGACGCCTCCGGTGCCCGGGTCTTCGCGCTCGGCATCCGGTCGGGCACGACCCGGTTCAAGGCCGGACCGGCCACCCGCACCTGGGGCGTGAACGGCACGTATCTCGGGCCGACGATCCGCGCGCGGCGCGGAGAACGGGTCGCGTTCGCCGTGCGCAACGGCCTGGATCAGGACACCTCGCTCCACTGGCACGGGATGCACCTGCCGGCCGCCATGGACGGCGGACCGCACCAGGTCGTCCGGGCCGGAGAGACCTGGCGGCCGCGCTGGACGATCGACCAGCCCGCCGCGACGCTGTGGTACCACCCTCATGTGCACGGCTCGACCGCCGATCACATGTACCGGGGTCTCAGCGGTCTCTTCATCGTCGACGACGAGGGCGTCGAGGCGTCGAAGCTCCCCTCCCGGTACGGCGTCGACGGCCTGCCGATGATCGTCCAGGACCGGGCCTTCGACGGGGACAACCAGTTCGAGGAGCGGGTGCCACTGGGCGGCGCGCTGGGCGTGATAGGTGACGAGGTCCTCGTCAACGGCGCGATCGGCCCGTACGTCGACGTCACGACCGCGCTCGTACGGCTGCGGCTGCTCAACGCTTCCCACGCCCGCCTGTACCACTTCGGTTTCTCCGACGACCGGACGTTCTCGCTCGTCGCCACCGACGGTGGCCTGCTCGCCCGGCCGTGGAACACCGAGCGCCTGTACCTCTCGCCGGGCGAACGCGCCGAGATCGTGGTCGCCTTCGAGCCGGGCGAGCGGGTCGAACTGCGCTCCCACCCGTCCGAGTACGGCGGCACCCTCGGACGGCTCGACGGCTTCGACGACCGTCTCGACATCTGCCGGTTCCGCGCCGCGGCCACCCTGTCCGGCGGAACGGAGATCCCTTCCACGCTCGGTACCGCACCGGACCTCGCGGGCGAGAAGGCCGTGCGGGAACGTTCCTTCGTGCTCGCCTCGGACCGGATCAACGGCCGGGCGATGGCGATGGACCGTATCGACTTCGGAGTCCGTGAGGGCACGGTCGAGGTGTGGGACGTCGTCAACGACAACGGGTTCCCGCACAACTTCCACGTCCACGACGTGCGGTTCCAGGTGCTGACGGTCGACGGCGGGAAGCCGGACCCGCACCTGCGCGGCTGGAAGGACACCGTCCTGCTGGCGCAGGGCAAGCACTACCGGCTCGCGATGCGCTTCGGCGGACACACCGACCCGAACACCCCGTACATGTACCACTGCCACCTGCTGCAGCACGAAGACGCCGGAATGATGGGCCAGTTCGTCGTCCTGGGCGACGGCGAGAAGGTCGGAACCGTGCCGCGGACACACCACCACGCCTGACACCACCCCCACGAAGAGGAACAAGGATCTCCATGCACGTCTCCGCTTTCCCCCGCCGTTCCGCAAGGAAGGCCGCCGCTGTCGCCGCGGCCGCGGTTCTGGCGCTGGCACTCGGCGGTTGCGCCGACGACGGCTCCGGGGCCGGAGCCAGGAGCAGCCGGACCCCCACCGCCTCTGCCACCGCGTCCGGAGCGGGGTCGGCCGGGCAGCCGCGCGACAACCGGTGCGGCGGGAGGAGCACGGACCCGGGGGCGGCCATCACCCGCTCCTCCGACATCGACATCGACGCATCCGTCGCACGTGTGTGGGCCGTGCACACCGATGTCGGGAAGTGGAAGGACTGGCAGGACGCGGTCCTGACCGTCGAACGCCTCGACCCGGGCGCCTTCTCGTCCACCTCCCGGTTCAGGTGGACCACTCCCGTGCCGGAATCGGACTTCGCCCCGGCGGACACCCTGACGATCACGTCGGGCGTCACACACGCGGAGCCCGGCGCGTGCGTGATCTGGGAGGGCCCGGCGAAGGGCGAGGCGATCACCATCGACAGGGGAACGCATCTGTGGATCTTCACCGAGACCGACAAGGGGACCCGCGTACACACCCAGGAGTCCTGGGACGCGCCGCTGCTGGACTCGTTGCGAGGCGCTGACCGTGAAGCAGTCGCCGACATGCTCGGCGGAGGGCTGGACGTCTGGCTCCAGGCCCTGAAGAAGGAGGCCGAGACCACCGGTGGCTGACGGCCGTTCACCGGGCCTGCGGCCGGGTCGTCCCGCACGACGGACCGGAGCGCCGGTACCGTCCAGGACGGTCCCGACGCCGCCGGACCGGTCCATGAGCGCCGCGAACTCGGCGCTGTAGCCTACGAGCTGTGCAGACGTCGGCTCCCCCTCGCGTTCCGCTGCTCGGCAGGCAGTACGAGACCGAGCGCCTCGGCGAGTTGATCGGCGCGGCACGGGCAGGTCGGGGCGGCGCCCTGGTCCTGCGCGGTGAGGCGGGGATCGGCAAGAGCACGTTGCTGGAGCACCTGGAAGGGACGGCGTCCGGGTTCCGCGTCCTGCGCGCGGGCGGGTCCCAGCTGGAGGCGGAGCTGCCGTTCGCGGCACTGCACCAGCTCTGCCTCCCGGTCCTGGAGCACCTGGCCGGGCTGCCGGCGGAACACCGCCGGGCGCTGCGCATCGCCTTCGACCTGGCGTCCGGGACACCGGACGTGTTCCGGGCCGGCCTGGCGGCCCTGGGGCTGCTGACGGCGGCCGGCCAGGAACGCCCGGTGCTCTGCGTGGTCGATGACGCGCACTGGCTCGACGCGGCCTCGGCGAAGGCACTGGCCTTCCTCGCCCGGCGGGTGTCCGCCGAGCCGGTCGCCATGGTGCTCGCCGTCCGGCTGCCGGGCGGGACGCGCGAACTGGACGTCCTGCCGGGCCTGAGCGTGGACGGGCTGGGCGACGCCGACGCCCGGGCGCTGCTGGCCGCGCAGAGCCACGAGACGCTCGACGAGCAGGTGTGTGACCGGCTCGTGGCGGAGGCGCGGGGCAACCCGCTGGCTCTGCTCGCCCTGCCCCGAGCAGGTGGGTTCGCCCCGCCGCACGTCGCCTCGGTGCCGACCCTGGTCGGGAACGAGTTCCGGGCCACGCTCTCCGGCCTGCCCCCGCAGGCTCGGCTCCTGCTCACGATCGCAGGCGCCGACCCGACCGGCGATCCCGGGCTGCTCTGGCCCGCCGCGCGGGGCCTGGACATCGACCTGGCGTCCGCCGGCGCGGCCGCCACCGCCACCGGCCTGGTCGAGTTCGGCACCCGCGTGCGCTTCTACCACCCGTTGGCACGGGCCGCGGCGTACGACGCCTCCGGAGCGGACGAACGGCGGCTGGCCCACCGCGTGCTGGCCGAAGTCACCGACCCGGTCGCCGACCCCGACCGGCGCGCGTGGCATCGCGCCCAGGCCGCGGCCGTCCCCGACGAGGACCTCGCCACCGAGCTGGAGCGGTCGGCGTCCCGGGCGCGGGCCCGTGGCGGTGCGGTGGCCACCGCCGCCTTCCTCGAACGCGCGGCGGAACTGTCGCTCGACACCGGCCGGCGGATCGAACGGACGCTGGCGGCCACACGCGCCCACCTCGACGCGGGCGCCACCGACAGGGCGGCCACACTGCTGGGGACGGCCGAGAGCGCGGCGCTGAGCGAGTCCCAGCAGGCGGAGACCGACCTGATACGAGGACGGATCTCCCTGGTCCGCATCGACGACAGCGAGGGTCCGGCGTACATGATGCGCGCCGCACGCCGGCTCGCACCCCTGGACCCCGAGCGCTCCCGGGAGAGCTATCTGGAAGCGCTCGAAGCGAGCCTGCTCGTCGGACGCGCGAACGGTGTGACGGACCGGGTCCTCGCCGAGGCGAAGTCCGCGCCGCCGCACCCCCCGGACATCCTGGACGCACTGGACGTCCTGGGCGCGGAAGGGCACCGGGCGGCCGTACCTCTGATCAGGGAGGCCATCGACGGGGCGGCGGGCCCCCTGTGGACCCGGCACCCGGCTCTCGCGATCATCCTCGCGGCGGAACTGTGGGACCCGGACACCCATACGCGGATCATCGAATGGCTGCTGAAGTCCGGCCGCGAGTCGGGATCTCCGCTCGTCCTGCGGCTGGGGCTCGCGCAGGCGGCCTCCGCCGCCGCGCTCACCGGGGACCTGGACGGGGCGATGGCCGCGATCGCCGAGGAGGAGGCGCTCGCCGACGCGACCGGTGCGCCTCCGGTCATCTACCACCGGCTGCAGCTGGCAGCGATGCGCGGACGCCGCGATGAGGCGTCCGCGCTCTTCGAAGCCGTCCTGGCTCCGGCCACCGCCGCGGGTCAGGTGGTCTCCAACGTCCACTGGGCGAGCGCCGTGCTCAACAACGGCCTGTCCGACCACCGACAGGCACTGGCCGCGGCCCGACGTGCCACCGACGACGGAGAACTCTTCACCGCGGGGTTCACCCTGCCGGAGCTGGTGGAGGCCGCCGTTCGGTGCGGCGAGCACGACACCGCCGTCGCCGCCCTGGAGTCGCTGACCGAACGCACCGAGGCCTGCGGAACCCCCTCGGGCCTGGGGATCGCCGCCTACGCGCGGGCCCTGGTGACGGGAGCGGAGGACGACTACCGGGAGGCGATCGCCCACCTCACCGGCACGCCGATGCTCCCGTACCGGGCCAGGGCCCACCTCCTGTACGGGGAATGGCTGCGGCGGCGGGGCCGCCGACAGGACTGCCGCCCCCACCTGCGCACCGCGCACGAACTGTTCTCCGGCGCCGGAATCGAGGCGTTCCGCCGACGCGCGGCCGACGAACTACGTGCCACGGGCGAGACGGCACGCAGCCGCACAGGTCACGCCCGCGACCGGCTCACCATGCAGGAGCTGCACATAGCGCGGCTGGTGGCGACCGGGGCCACATCGAAAGAGGTGGCCGCCCGACTGTTCCTCAGCCCCCGCACCGTGGACACCCACCTGCGCAACATCTACCGCAAGCTGGGCATCAACTCCCGGCGGCAGCTGAGGGAACGGGCGGACCTGCGGCCTGCCGACTAGAGCCGGACCACTGCTGTCATCCCTGTCATCTCTGTCATCTCTGTCATCCCTGTCATCCCTGTCATCAATTGCTTCCGTCGCGCCTGTCCTCGTGGCCGGGTGGGTGCGGGTGCAGATGGCGAATGCATGGCGTGTGGGTGTGCGGTTCGGCGGCAGTCACGTTGCACGCCCCCCTCGCGGCCGTCCGACGTCTACCAGGGGTGCCTACGAGGCTTGCGCAGCCAGAATCCGTATGGCTCCGCACCTGAGCACGGATTCAGCCACGGCCGGAGCTCACCCGAATCGTCAGGCACCGACTCACGATTGAAGCTATTGTCCAACTCTGCCAGCAGAGGGGATAGTTCCGCCTGAGCTTCATCGTTCAATCTGCCCAGGTCGGTCCGCAGTCGGTTGTGCGAGTCCAGATCACTGACGTAGGCGCTGATCGGATACTGCCCCGACAGTTTCCACCCGGACTCCATCCGGCGCACAAGATGCCCCCAGGACGAAACCAGGTTGCGCATGGAATGCGATGGTTCTTTAACCTTTTCACGAACTGCGGGAGCAAGTTCTTCGAGTTCGATTCCCAAACGGCAGGCGTCTTACTTGGCGATACTATTGATTGCCGATCACTTGAGGCGGGACCACGTCTCGCCCGTTCGGGGTGCGTCCGATGATCCATGCCGAGATCTCGAAATTGCGTCCGCGGTGCCAATCCTGGAGCTGTCGCAAGTAACAACTGTGGCCGCCGCCTGGCTGCATGAAGGTACCGTTGGATCCCTCGCGGATCAGCATGATGCCAGCCGGATCATCCCACCACCCCCATCGAGGGTTAACCGACGGGGCGTCCCTCATATCGATTCCAGGCTTTGCGGTCATCGTGCTCTCGAGGCACTCGGGGATTTCCACATCCTACACCGCCGAAATTCCCCGCTTGTTGATGTCACCGTGTGCAGAGATTTCGTCGGCGAGCATGCCAGGGTTTCCTGTCTGGCTCGCGGGGTCGGCCTGGCCGATGCACGCCTTGAGCCCAAGCAGGTCAATCCATAGGTGGGGTTTCCGGCATACGCGACGGGATTGGGTGCCCGGGATGAGGCCGAGGGGATCCGGAGATACAAATAGCGGGCAGTTTCCGGACCAAAGTAGCGATGGAAATCGTCGTGAATCCAGTTTCAGGGCGAAGTATTGACCTGGGAATCGAAGCGGAGTACAGGACCGTTTCGTAAGTGGGGTTGGCTCGTTGAGTCCGTCTTGGGGCGGGGTACGTGGAGTTGGATTGTTCCGGACGTGCTGTGGGAGATCGCGGAGCCTCTGATCCCGCCGTCGAAGGGCGGCCGCAGGGCGGGTGGGGCCCAGGATGGGCGAAGTCGTCCAGGACGGCGGTGAGCGCTGGGTCAAGGCAGGGGGGCTGCTCCGCGAGTAGGTGTCAGTGTCACCGGATCATGCAGCAGTCCTGGAAGTCGCTGCGTTGCGTACGGCGGACGTCCTGACCGGGCGTGCTCACCGAGCTTGCGCGACGCCGGGGAACCGATCCTCGACCGGTCCCACCCACCGCTGGGCCCTCTGCCGCCACGGACATCCCGCCTCCGGCACAGAGCGGCCAGGTCGCTGATGACGAGCGGTTCCTCCTGGCCGTCCTCGCCGAACAGCCGGTGGCAATGGACCAGGTGGTGGCCTGGCTGCGGCCGGGAGACTTCGCCGACCCCAGCCACGGGCAGCTCTGCCGGTGCCTGGGCGCGCTGCACCGCCAGGGCGAACCCATCGACCGGATCACCCTGCTCGGGGAGGCCGTCCGCGGCCTGCCGACCGACGGCACTCTGTCGAGCGAGCAGCTGACCGCCGTGGTCACCGGCAGCGCAGGGTGGTTCGGGCAGCGGGTGATGCGCTCCTCCGCCACCACCCCGCCGCTGCCTCCGCGCGAGCCGTTCGGACCCTGGTCCGAGACGAGGTCTTGAGGCCCCGCCGGCTGATCAACTAAGCCCTGCACACGCTCGGTCTACTCCACGAGGTGCGTGCCCGCCCCAAGCGCCACAGCTGGCGACAGGCGGTTCGGATCGCGATAGGCGTGGGCAAGCGCCTTGCCGCGCGCTACAGGCCGCGCCAGCTCACGAACTCATGCCCTCCGCTCGTTGAGAGCCGTTCGCTGAACGGGTGTACGTCGCCCGTCAGAGCCGTCAGGCACAACGCTGCCACTCCACCGTCGAACACCGTCCAGCGGCTCGCCCCGTGCGGCGTCTGCCTCCGGAAGACAGCTGCCCGCCAGTCGTCGGGAGCGCCCTCCCGCAGCCAGAACGCAACATCGCCGCTCGCCGAGTCCGCGAAGGGGAGCAACGGTGGCAAAGCCCCTCCCCGCAGGAGAAAGCCCAACTCCTGGCGATCCCGGTCAGAGAGAGCGGGTTCGCCTCTGTCCAGGAGATCCCCGTACGGCGAGCCAGGGACCGGTGGCGTGCTCACGGACAGGTACTCGTCGATCTCGCCGCCGCCGTACAACTCCACGAACTCACGGTAGTCAGCCGGGAAGGCCAGGCCCGTCGTCCGCTCGATCTGCTCCCAGTCCACCGTGTCGTCGCCGCCGGAGCTGGGCGGCGGAAGCAGCTCGCGCAGGCGGGCGACATCTGGGTGAGACATATGGGGGGGTCCCTTCACTCACAGGGTGGACGCCCATGCTCACGGCTGCCCCGGTAGCGGCACGTCGGCACCGGTACGACTGTCGATGGCGGTGCCCAGGTTCTTCCAACCACGGCCAGCACTGTAAATGAGGTTCGAGACCGTGGTGGCGTCGGCACCTGCGTAGCGCCCCCTGCTGTTCCAGGCCGTGTAGGGCATCCGGAACTCGTGAGGGACCCTTCGAGCTTGTAACACGGTCTTGTTGAAGTGTGCTGGTCGGCCGTGACCGGTGTGATGATTCGGCCGTTCGTGAGGGTGTGGGTACTCGACCGTGGATCGGTGGACGATGAGTTGTGGGCGTTGATCGAGCCGCTGCTGCCCTCGTGGCCGGAGCGATCGCCCGGGCCGAGGCCGGTGTCGGACCGGGTCTGCTTGCAGGGGATCCTGTTCGTCCTCCACAACGACACAGCCTGGCAACTCCTGCCTCCGGAGCTCGGGTTCGGGTCCGGCCAGACGTGCTGGCGGCGACTGGACCGGTGGCAGAAGGCGGGGGTCTTCGACCAGTCGCACCGGGTCCTGCTTGCCGAGCTGACCGCGGCCGGTGAACTCGACTGGTCACGTGCGTGCGTGGACGGTTCCCACATCCGCGCGAAAAAGGGGGCGCCGACACCGGTCCGTCGCCGGTCGACCGGCGGAAAGCGGGCAGCAAACACCACCTGATCTGCGACGGACGCGGAACCCCGCTCAAGGTCATCACGACTGCGGCCAACGTCAACGACGTTACCCAGACCCTGGCCCTGGTCGACGGGATCCCGCCCGTCGCGGGCCGCCCCGGCCGGCCGCGTCGAAGGCCCGATGCACTGCTCGGCGACAAAGGCTACGACTCCAACCCCAACCGCGACGAGCTCCGTCACCGACGGATCATTCCCGTCATCTCCCGCAAGGGCTGCCCCAACATCAAGAGCCTGGGCAAACTCCGCTACGTCGTCGAGCAGACCTTCGCCCTGCTCCACCACTTCAAACGCCTCGCCATCCGCTGGGAACGCCGAACCGAACTCCACAACGCCTTCATCTCGCTCGCCTGCAGCCTCATCTGCTGGAGACGCCTCAACAAGACCCGACCATGATCGTGTGACGAGCTCTTAAGTTGCTGACCCTCGACTCCGCGAATCTCCGTCAAGACAACGACCAGGGTAGCCGTGAACTGTCGGCAGGCACCGCAAGAAGCGATCGCCGGGGTTGAGCAAGCTCGACAGGCTTCACGCCCAGCCTTTTGCGTCACCACCATTCCTGTCTTCTTCCGCGGCGAGCAGGACGTCGCCCACGGAGCCGTACCTGACGCAGCGACCTCCTTCGAACAGCGCGGCCTGCTGGGTCAGCATGCGTACCGCCGACACGTCGTGGCTGACGAACAGCAGAGCTGTCCTGGCCGGGGCGAGCAGCCCGGGCAGGGCGGCCAGCAGCCGTTCCCGGGAGACGGTGTCCAGTGCGGAGGTCACTTCGTCGCACACCAGCAGGGCCGGGTGTGCCGTCAGGGCCCGCACCAGTGCGCAGCGCTGCAGTTGCCCGCCGGACAGTTGGCTCGACCTGCGGGCCAGGAGCGTCTCGTCGAGCCCCAGTGCCCTTGCTGACTGCACAGCCTCAGCGGTTGCCTCGTCACCTCGGAGCCCTCGCAACAGACGTGCGGTGTCTGCGAGTTGGTTCAGGATCGGGCGGTGCCCCTCAAAGGAGTCGGCGCTGTGCTGATGTACGTACTGGACCATGCGGCGCTGTGCGGCGGAGCGTCGGTCGATCCGGGCGGGGAGCAGCTCTTCTCGGTGCCTGACCTTTCCCTGAGTGGGTGTGGTCAGGCCGGCCAGTACCCGAGCGAAGGTTGTTTTCCCCGAGCCCGAGGGGCCGAGCAGCGCGGTGCGGCTTTCTGGAGGAAACGCCATGGATACGGGCCCACTCAGGAGGTCGCCCGATCGGCGGCGTACGACGATGCCCGCGGCAGATATTCCGGCACCCTCGCGCGATTCCGACACTGTTGTTCGTGGACTCGGCACCCGGGCCGCACCAGTACGGTGTTCTGCCGCGAGGAGTTCGAGGGTGGCGCGGTGGCGGGCCGCGCCGAGAGTGGCCTCGGATCGCTTGCCGCCTCGATGGGCGCCGTTCGGGACGCTGAGCAGGTCGGACGTCGGCCCCTCGTCCACGGCCCGGCCTTGCTCCAGGACGACGACGCGGTCGGCCGTCTCGCGCACCATCGGCAGGTCGTGGCTGAGGAGGAGGACGCCCGCCCCGCTGTCGGCGAGGCTGCGCACCGTGCGCCCCAGAGCGTGGGCGAGTGCCAGGTCGAGACCGCTGGTCGGCTCGTCCAGGACGAGCAGTCGTGCGCCGGTCACCAGAGCGGATGCGAGGGCCACCCGCTGCTGCTGGCCGCCGGACAGTTCGTGGGGGAACCGGCGGCGCACCGTCTGCCATTCCAGGCCTGTCCGTGCCAGCGCCCGGATCGCGGCGGCGGTGCGCGCGCCCCGTCCCGCGTGCGCCAGAGCGGCCAGTTCCGTGAGGGCGCGGCCGGTCCGGCGGACCGGGTCGAGGACGCTTTCCGGGTGTTGGGGCAGGTGGGCGGCGCGCCCGGCCCGAGCGTCGCGACGTCGGGCGGGTGTCAGGGACAGGAGGTCGGTGCCGTCGAGTGAGACGCGTCCCGTGAGTTCGACGCCGTCGCGCGCGGCGCCGAGTGCCGCCAGTCCGAGCGTGGTCTTGCCGCTGCCCGAAGGGCCGATGACGGCCAGTACCGTCCCGGCCGGAACGGTCAGGCCGACGCGGTCCAGCAGCGGGCGCACCGCTCCGTGCGCATGGGCGGAGATCTCCGGGATCTTCAGCAGCGGCGCGGACTCGGTAGGGGTCACCGTTGGCCTCTCCTACGGGCAAGGGTGCGGTCCACTAGCAGATTGCTGCCCACGCACAGTGCCGTGAGCAGCCCGGCGGGGACGAGCACAGCGGCGGGCTGGGTGAACAGCGCGTCGCTGTTGCGTTCGATGAGGACGGCCCAGTCCGGTGAGGACGCGGGGAGCCCGAGGCCCAGGAAGTTGGCGGACGCCAGGAGGTAGAGCACGACGGAGAAGCGGCCCGCCGCGTCGGTGGCCAGGGGCGCGGCCAGCTCCCGGGCCAAGTGCCGTAGATGAATGTAGGCCCAGCCGTGTCCTTGCATGCGGAGCGCCTCGACGACCGTGCGGGCGCCGGGAGCGAGTGCGGCACCGCGGACCAGGCGCGCGACGGCGGGCACCTGGAGCAGCCCGGCGACCGTCACCAGCCAGTACCAGTCGCGGTGGCCCGTCGCGGCCAGGGTCATCAGGACCAGCAGCCCGGGGAAGGCGAGGAGGAGGTCCAGGGTTCGCATCACCGCCTCGTCGAGTACGCGCCTGGGCCCGGCGGCCAGCAGACCCAGGGGCACGCCCGCGACCAGGCCGATCAGGAGCGCTCCCAGAGCACTCCCGAGCACTGATGCGCCGCCGTGCAGGACGAGCGACAGCACGTCGCGCGCCAAGACATCGGTACCGAGCACATGCCCTGCGCCCGGTGCCTGCGAGGGCAGCACGTCGGTCTGCGGCGACGTGTCGCCCGCGAGCCACGGCCCCACCAGGGCAACGGCCAGAGGCACTCCGAGAAGGAGCAGTGCGGCCCAGGGGCGCCGACGTCGCCCCGTGCGCACACGCGCGGTCTCGGTCAGTGTGGTCATACGGCCATCTCCCGTCGGGGTGCCAGGCGATGGGCGACCAGGTCGGCCACGAGATTCACGGCGACCGCGGTTCCGGTGAACAGCAGCGCGTATGTCTGCACCTGCGGGAGGTCACGGTTCTGCACCGCCTCGACGAACCCGTTGCCGAGCCCGCGGAATCCGAAGACGGCTTCCACCAGCACGGCGCCGCCCAGCAGTCCTTCCACGCAGCGGGCGTACTGCTGCGCCGCCGGGCCGAGCACGTTGGGCAGGACGTGCCGGAGCACCACCGTGCGCTCCTGTACCCCGAGCAGCCGCAAGTGCTCGGCCACGGGGCCGTGCCGCTCCCCCGCGACTCCGGCACGGACCTGCCGGGCCAGATCGCAGAGGTGCCGTGCCGTCAGCACGACCACGGGAAGCACCAGGACGGACGGCTGCCACAGCAGACCGGCCGTGTCCAGTCCGACCGCGGTGGCGGGAAGCAGTCCTGCCGCGAGCGAGACCGAGGCGACCAGCAGCAGCGCGAGCACGAACTCGGGAACGGCGTGCAGCAGCACCGTGGCCGTGTTCAGGGCACGGTCGAGCCGACCGCCTTCCCGCAGCCCGGAGACCGTGCCGAGCAGCGGCGCCAGCATGGTGACCAGGATCAGCGCCGGTACGCCCAGGAGCAGCGTCACGCCGATCCGGCGGCCGATGTCGTCGCCCACCGGCAGCCCGGTGGTCAGCGAGTGCCCCAGGTCGCCGGTGAGCAGGTGGCCGAGCCAGTGCCAGAAGCGGGGCCAGGCAGGTTCGTCCAGCCCCAACTGTGCGCGCAGTGCCGCGACTTGTTCCGGAGTGCCGAGTTCACCGCGCAGCACGTCGGCCGTGTCGCCGGGCAGCAGCGCGCCGACGGCGAACACGGCGACCAGCACCACCAGGCACTGCAGGACCGCGAGCAGTGAGCGCCGCAGTACGTAGCCGCGCACGTCAGGCGAGGCGGACCCGGTCGAAGCGGGCCCAGCCGTGCGAGTTCGGCGGCGCCGCGCGCAGCCCGCCGACCGAGCGGCTGATGGCGTCGTTGGCGTCAGAGAAGGCCCACACCAGCAGTCCGGACTCGTCACGGGCGATCTTCTGGGCGCGGGCGAGCAGACTCAGCCGCTCCTGCTCGTCCCGGGTGGTGCGCGCGCGGTCGAGGAGCGCGTCGAACTTCTTCGAGGCGTACTGGGTCTGGTTCCGGGCCGCTCCCCCGCGGACCCGCTGCTGGAGGAAGTCGGATACGGGCAGGGTGGAGGTGGTGTTGAACGCGGCGACGCCCTTGGTCTTGATCTCGCTGAAGTACGTGCTGGAGGCGCGGGTGTTGGCGGTCAGCTTCAGCCCGATCTCCCGCAGCTGCCGCGCCATCAGGTCCGCCGCGGGTTCCCATGCCGCGTCGACCGAACTGGTCTCCACGGTGATGCGCAGTCCGTCCGCGTCGGCCTCCTTCACCAGCTTGCGCGCCGCGTCGACATCCCGTTCGCGGGGCGTGAGGTCGTCGGGGTAGCCGCGCAGCCCCATGCCGAAGAGGTCGTTGCCGGCTTCGCCGTGTCCGGCCAGGGCGATGCGCACCAGCGCCTGCCGGTCGATGCCGAGTTGCACGGCGCGTATCAGCCGCGGATCGTCGAACGGCTTCCGACCGGTGCGCAGGAGTAGCTGCTGGGCGGTGGCCCGCTTGGCGGTGAGCAGGCGCGTCGAGCCGTCCTTCTTCAGCCGCTCAACGGAGGCGCCGGCCATGTCGGCCGCGTAGTGCACCTGGCCGGACAGCAGGGCGTTGAGGCGTGCCGATTCCTCGTTCGCGGGGACGATCTCGAGCTCGGCTATGTGCGGAGCGCCGTCCCAGTGGTCGGCCCAGCGCTTGTAGCGGGCGGTGCCGCCCGGCGTGAAGGACACGTAGGTGAAGGGACCGGAGCCTATGGGTTTGCGGAAGTCCGTCGTCCCGTCCGGGATGATCTCCGTGCCGGGGCCCGCGAACACGGTGGGGAACTCGAAGTTGGGTGCCTTGAGGACGAAGACGACGGACCGCACGCCGTCCACCTTGCTCGCGGTGAAGTCGATGGCGGACAACAGGACCTGCGATGGCGAGCCGACCTCGGGGTCGGCGGCGCGGCGGTAGCTGTAGAGGACGTCCTTGGCGGTGACCGGCTTCCCGTCATGGAACCGGGCCTTTCGCAGCCGTACGCTCCAGCGTGTTCCGGAGGCGTCACTCTCCCAGGACTCCGCGAGCCTCTTACGGACGGACATGTCGTCGGCGTACGTGCCGAGGGTGTCGTACAGGGCCTTGGCACGGGCCTGGTCGACGAAGTTCGGGGCGACGTGCGGATCGAGGGTCTCCTGCGAGCCGCCCGACGTGAACGCGGCGCGGAACCCGTCCCCTCTGCCGCCGTCCTTCGTATCGCCGCCACAGCCACTGAGCAGGCCGGTCCCGGCGAGCGCCAGCGCACCACCGGCGGCGAGCACCCCTCTGCGACCGGGCTCCGGGTGCCGTCCCGGCTCCGTCCGGGCATGCGTCGTCACAGTCGATCCTCTCCGGGGTGTCCTCGCCCCTGACGTCAGACCGGCGACGGGTCAGTCTCCTGGCTCCCGGATCGTCGCTCGCCTCCGCCTTCCCGGCCGCGCTCGCGGACAGTGGCGTGCAGAAGGATCGCTCCCCGGTCACAGTGGCGGGACCGCGCCGGAATCGCACCGGCTTCCTGGTCCCCGTCGCCTTGTGCGTCCATTGTGGCGTATGTGGTGGGCGGGACCGGCGCCCGGCTCCTCCCGGCCGCCGATGGGGGTGGTCGTACGCGTCCATCCCAGCTCTGCCCACAATGCGCACCGGCACCACCAGTGGGCCCGAACCCTCAGACACACTCCGCGCGAAACACCAGGAAAGGGGCAGCCGTACCCATGACAGCAACACCCCTCGCCGACTGGCAGACCAGCTGGGACCGCCAGCAGGAGTGGTACATGCCCGACCGGGAGGAGCGGTTCCGGTCATGATCGACACGGTCGAGGCCGTGGCAGGCACCGCGCCGCGCGTCCTCGACCTGGACTGCGGCACCGGCAGCATCTCCGACCGCCTGCTTGAGGCAGTCCACGACGTTGCGGCCGAGCCGATCCACGGCTGCAGCCACCAGCCCGTCGTAAGGACCCCCCTCATCGCGAAGCCACGGGCCCAGTTTCGGCCGGGTCATCGGGTCGGTGGCGCCCGACACCTCCCAGTCATCGGCCCAGCCGATGATGTGGCCCCCGACAGACGCGGCAGTGGTCAGCGCGTCCTCCCGTTGCCGCTCCGGCGACGATGTCGCGAGCTTCATCCGCGACAGACGTCGCACGCCGAGCAGGCACTTCCCGCATCAGCCGTAGGGGCGTTCCATCATGTTCAGGTCCGTACCGCGCAAGACATCTCCGTTTCGAACACGCAAGGTACGGAGATTGGGCGGCCACACCCAGGACGATCCTGCTCAAGCCAGCAAGCTCACCCCAGGAAGCTCAGCCGCACCTGACGGTCCGCATTGTCGACGTTCGTGTCCACCAGGCACACCGACTGCCACGTCCCCAGCTCCAGCCTCCCCCCGATCACCGGCAGTGTGGCGTGCGGTGGCACGAGCGCCGGCAGTACGTGGTCGCGGCCGTGGCCGGGGCTTCCGTGGCGGTGGCGCCAGCGGGTGTCGGCGGGGAGCAGGGTCTGGAGGGCGGTCAGGAGGTCGTCGTCGCTGCCGGCCCCGGTTTCCAGGATCGCGATTCCGGCTGTCGCGTGCGGTACGAAGACGTTGAGCAGGCCGTCCCCGCCGTGAGCGGTGCGGGTGAGGAACTGGGCGCACTCCTCGGTCAGGTCCATGACTGTTTCCGTGCGTCCCGTGGTGACGCTCAGTACGTGTGTGGCGAAGGTGTCAGGCATGGCCCCATTCTCTCGTCGCCGGGTCGGATCCCGCGCCGGGAAGATCCGGGGCACACACCGGGTTGGTAGAAAGGTGAACAACTTCGGGGTGCGTGAGCTGGACGTGGTCGTCGTCGGCGCCGGGCAGGCGGGGCTGTCCGCCGCCTATCACCTGCGGCGCGCCGGACTCGAACCGGAGAAGGCGTTCGTCGTGCTCGACCACGCGCCCCGGCCCGGCGGCGCCTGGCAGTTCCGCTGGCCCTCGCTGACGTACGGCAAGGTGCACGGCATGCACTCCCTGCCCGGCATGGAGCTCACGGGGGCCGATGACAGCAGACCCTCGTCCGAGGTGATCGCCGCCTATTTCGACGCCTACGAGCGCCGCTTCGGCCTGCGGGTGCACCGCCCTGTCGAGGTGAGCACCGTACGCGAGGGGCAAGGGGGCCGACTGCTCGTCGAGAGCTCCGAGGGTACGTACGCCACGCGCGCGCTGATCAACGCCACCGGCACCTGGGACCGGCCGTTCTGGCCGCGGTATCCGGGCCAGGAGACGTTTCGGGGACGACAGTTGCACACCGCGGACTATCCAGGTCCTGCGGAGTTCACCGGCCTGCGGGTGGTCGTGGTCGGCGGCGGCGCTTCGGGCACGCAGCATCTGATGGAGATCGCCGAGGTGGCGGAGGCGACGTACTGGGTGACGCGGCGCCCCCCGGTCTTCCGCGAAGGGCCGTTCGACGAGGACCAGGGGCGCGCCGCCGTCGCCATGGTGGAGGAACGCGTACGCCGCGGGCTTCCGCCGCAGAGCGTGGTGAGCGTCACCGGGCTTCCGCTGAACGACGCCGTCCGGCGCGCACGCGAGCGGGGAGTCCTCGACCGGCTCCCCATCTTCGAACGGATCACTCCGGAGGGCGTGGTCTGGCCGGACGGTCGCGCGGTCGAGGCCGACGTGATCCTCTGGGCCACCGGATTCCGTGCAGCCGTCGATCACCTCGCACCACTCGCACTCCGCGAGCCGGGCGGCGGCATCCGCGTCGAGGACACTCGGGCCGTGCGGGACGCTCGTGTCCATCTCGTCGGGTACGGCCCGTCCGCCAGCACGATCGGAGCGAACCGGGCCGGCCGGGCAGCGGTCCGGTCGGTCACCCGGTTGCTGGGCAGCGACAGCGACAGCGACAGCGACAGCGACAGCGACAGCGACAGCGACAGCGTGACGGTGACAGCGTGACGGTGACGGTCTGAACGGGGCCGATATGGCTGGGAGCGGATGTCCGCCCGGGAGGGCGGCAGTCCAGGGGCGGTTGTTCAACCACCCGGACGCGACGGACCGCGGACCACGGACCACGGACCACGACCAGGCACGTCCCACAGCCACACCGCGCAACCACACCACGCAGCCGCACCGCGCCCAGACCGAGTGACCAACAAGCTTCCTGACCAGCCCGCTTGCCCGTGTCATCCGCGCCGTGAGTTGGCTCGTCCGGCTGTCGTCCGACCGTTCCGTCCTGCACGTCGGCCCTGCCCTGCCCTGTCCGCCCCACAGGAGCGGCGGCGCCGCTGTGTTCGGGGCAGCGGTCCGCCCCTCGGACCCGTGTGTCCCTCCCCCGTGCCCGCGCGAGGGCGCGTCGGCGAAGCGCAGGGAGTCGGCCGTCAGGGGGCCGTCTCGACGATGGCGGTGGGAATCGACCGGCCGAGGTGCACCCGGTCAAGGTGACGCGGAAGGCGGTCGAGGTGTGCGTCGGCGGGACCGCCGCGTCCGCAGCGTATGCACCGTGCCTGTCCCCGCGTCTGCCCCGCACCCTCCCCCACGTCCGCCCCGCTGCCTGGCGCTCGTGGCAAGCCCGGCCGCCTCTCAGGTGGCGACCGGGGCCAGGTGGCCGTCCCGGCGGATCAGGGCGGCATAGCGTCCGTCCTGTGCGAGCAGTTCCTCATGGGTGCCGCGCTCCGCCGCACGGCCGTCGTCCAGGACGACGATCTGGTCGGCGTCCCGGACGGTGGAGAGCCGGTGCGCGATCGTGAGCGTGGTGCGGCCCTTCGACAGGGCGTCGATGGCCTGCTGCACCGCGTGTTCCGTACGGGTGTCGAGGGCGCTGGTCGCCTCGTCGAGGATCAGCACGGGCGGGTCCCGGAGAATCGTGCGGGCGATGGCCAGGCGCTGCTTCTCGCCGCCCGAGAACCGGTATCCGCGTTCGCCGACCAGGGTGTCGTAGCCGTCGGGCAGCCCGGCGATGTGGTCGTGGATCTGCGCGGTGCGGGCGGCCGCCTCGATCTCCTCGTCGGTGGCGTCGGGTTTGGCGAAGCGGAGGTTCTCCGCGACCGAGGCGTGGAAGAGGTACGTCTCCTGGGAGACCACGCCGACGGCCCGGGCGAGGGTGTCGAAGTCCAGGTCGCGCACATCGACCCCGTCGAGCGTGACCCGGCCTCCGGTCACGTCGTACAGCCGGGGTACGAGGTAGCTGAGCGTGGACTTGCCCGATCCGGTGGGGCCGACGACGGCCAGGCTGTTCCCGGCGGGCACGGTCACGTCGATGCCGCTCAGGGTCGGGCCGGACTTCTCGTCGTAGCTGAAGGTGACGTCCTCGAAGGCGATCTCGCCGCGGATCCTCTCCAGCCGGACGGGCTTCTCGGGCTCGGTGATGTCCACATCGAGATCGAGGTACTCGAAGATGCGCGCGAACAGGGCCAGAGACGTCTGCATCTGCACACCGGTGGCGAGCAGGCTCACGGCGGGCCGGAACAGGCCCTGCTGGAGCGAGACGAAGGCGACCAGGGTGCCGATGGAGACCGGCGTCGCACCCGACTGGAGGGTGAGGCCTGCGGCCCAGTAGATGACGGCGGGCATGGCCGCCATCACGATCCCGATGGTCGACATCCGCCAGCGGCCCGCCATGTTGGAGCGCACCTCGAGGTCGACCAGGCGCTCCGACTCCTCGGAGAAGGACCTGGTGAGGGAGTCCGAGCGGCCCATCGTGCGGCCGAGCAGGATGCCGCTGACCGACAGCGACTCGGTGACCGTGGCGGCCATCGCGGCCATCTGCTTCTGGCGCTGCGTGGTGATCTTCTTGCGCTCCCGGCCGACGCGACGGCTGATCCAGACGAAGACGGGCAGCAGGAGCAGCGAGACGACGGTGAGCCGCCAGTCCAGCGCGAGCATGGCGACCACGGTGGCGACGACCGAGGTCAGGTTCGAGACCAGGGAGGTGGCGGTGGAGGTGACCGTCGCCTGCATGCCGCCGATGTCGTTGGCTATGCGTGACTGGACCTCGCCGGTGCGCGTCCGGGTGAAGAAGGCGAGCGGCATCCGCTGCAGCTGGGTGTAGACGGCGGTGCGCAGGTCGTGCATGACGCGCTGGCCGACGGTGGTGGAGATCAGGGTCTGCAGGACGCCGAAGACGCTGTTCATCACGGCGGTGAGGATCATGCCCAGCGCGAGCAGCGTGAGCAGGCCCGTGCGGCCCTGGGGGATCGCGGTGTCCAGGACTTCGCGGAGCAGGAACGGGGAGGCGACCGACACCAGCGAGGAGGCGCCGACCAGCAGCCCCACGAGGGCGAGTCTGCCGCGGTAGGGGCGGAAGAGCCGGAAGATCCGGCGAAGCTCGGCGGGCGGCTGCCCGGCATCTTCGGCTGGAGGCGTCCAGGCGGGTTCGTCGGGTTTCATGGGCTCCTTCGGAGAGCGTGCGAGGGGGCGCTCGGATCCGGGCGGCCGGCGGAGGACCTCCGTGGGCCGGCGGACGAGCGGACTTTTGAGAGCCTAGCTCATTGTTACCTCTGTTCACAATGCACTACGTCCTGATATTGTTCCCCCATGGAATCCCCCGACTCCGACGGCATGCTCGCCGAGCAGCTGCTGCGGCTCACACGCCGCCTCCAGCGCATCCAGAGCCGGCAGCTGGAGCCGATAGGCATCACCCCGGCCCAGTTCCGCCTGCTGCGCACGACCGCGCACTACGACGGCCCGCCCAGGATGGCCGATCTCGCCGAGCGCCTGGACGTCGTCCCCAGGGCGGTGACCACCCTGGTCGACGGGCTGGAGGCGGCCGGCCGGGTGCGCCGCGCGCCGGATCCGGACAATCGCCGGGTGATCCGTATCGAGATCACGGAGGAGGGCCGGGCCGTGCTCCGTTCGATGCGCGACGCGCGGAAGGCCGCCGCGGAGGAGATCCTGGCTCCACTGACCCCCGAGCAGCGTGAGGTGCTCGGCGGTCTGCTCACCGCTCTGGTCAACGGGATGCCGGAGCGTCGCCGCTGCTGAGGCAGGCGGTGCGGCCGCCGCACCGCGCCGTCGAGGGGACCCTGACATGCCGCTGCTGGAGCCGAAGCCGGAAGCCCTGCGACCAGGTCCGGGACGCGCCCCGTCCCCCGATCGGGTGCCCGGCTGGAAGGCGTCCGGGACCCCGGCGGGGCTGCGGGCCGGCCTGACGGCCCTGCTCGGCCCGGAGAAGGTGCTGTGGCGCGTCTCCGACCTGGTGAAGTACGCCTCCGACGCGAGCCCCTACCGCTTCCTGCCGCAGGTCGTGCTGGTCCCCGAGGACCTCGACGACATCTCCGCGATCCTCTCCTACGCCCACGGCAACGGCCGCGAGGTCGTCTTCCGGGCCGCCGGCACCAGCCTCAACGGCCAGGCGCAGGGCGAGGACATCCTGGTCGACGTACGTCGGCACTGGACGGGGATCGAGGTCCTCGACGACGGTGCCCGGGCCAGGATCCGGCCGGGGACCACGATCATGCGGGCCAACGTCACCCTCGCCCGGCACGGGCGGGTCCTGGGTCCCGACCCCGCCAGCGCCATCGCGTGCACCGTCGGCGGGGTCGTGGCCAACAACGCCTCGGGGATGACCGCGGGGACCACCCGGAACGCGTACCGTACGGTCGCCTCGCTGACCTTCGTCCTGCCGAGCGGCACGGTGGTCGACACGGGCGAGGCGGACGCCGACGAGCTGCTGCGTCACGCGGAACCGCGCCTGTGTGACGAACTGCTGGCCGTCAAGGCCGAGATCGAGGCCGACGAACGGCTCACCGCCCGCATCCGCGCCAAGTACGAGATCAAGAACACCAACGGCTACCGTCTCGACGCGTTCCTCGACGGTTCGACACCGGTGGAGATCCTGCGGGGCCTGATGGTCGGCTCCGAAGGCACCTTCGGCTTCATCTCCGAGGTCGTCCTCGACACGCTGCCGCTCGACCGTCAGGTCTCCTGCGCCCTGTTGTTCTTCCCCTCGCTCCCGGCGGCAGCGGCGGCGGTGCCGCGGTTCAACGAGGCGGGGGCGACGGCCGTGGAGCTGATGGACGGCAACACCCTGCGCGCCTCCGTCAGGGTCGAGGGCGTCCCTTCCGACTGGGCGGGGCTCCCGAGGGGGACGACGGCGCTCCTGGTGGAGTTCCGCGCCCCGGACGAGGACGGGCTGACCGCCTTCGAGCAGGCCGCGTCCTCGGCCCTCGCCGACCTCGACCTGGTGGCTCCGGCGGCCTCGGTCACCAACCGGTTCACCCGGGACGCGGCCACGGTGTCCGGGTACTGGAAGGCGCGCAAGGCGTTCGTCACCGCCGTCGGCGGCTCACGTCCCTCGGGCACGACGCTGATCACCGAGGATTTCGCCGTCCCGCCGTCGCGCCTCTCGGAGGCGTGCGAGGCGCTGCTCGCCCTCCAGGCCGGCCACGGGTTCGACGCCGCGGTCGCCGGTCACGCGGCGCACGGGAATCTGCACTTCCTGCTCGCCTTCGACGCCGCGAAGCAGTCGGACGTCGACCGGTACGCCGCCTTCATGGAGGAGTTCTGCACGCTCGTCGTCGACCGGTTCGACGGCTCCCTGAAGGCGGAGCACGCCACCGGCCGCAACATCGCGCCCTTCCTGGAGCGGGAATGGGGCCCCACCGCCACCGCGCTCATGTGGCGCACGAAGCGGGCCATCGACCCCGCCGGCGTCCTGGCCCCCCGGATCGTCCTGGACCGGGATCCGGCGGGGCACCTGCGCGGCCTCAAGACCATCCCCACGGTCGAGACCGTCGCCGACCCCTGCATCGAATGCGGGTTCTGCGAGCCGACCTGCCCCAGCGAGGACCTCACCACCACACCGCGTCAACGGATCGTGCTGCGCCGGGAGATGATGCGGCAGCCGGACGGCTCCCCGGTGCAGGAGGCCCTGCTGGACGCCTACGGCTACGACGCCGTGGACACCTGCGCGGGCGATTCCACGTGCAGGCTCGCGTGTCCGGTCGGCATCGACACCGGCGCGATGATGAAAGGGTTCCGCCACCGCCGGCACTCCCCGCGTGAGGAGAAGGCCGCCGTGCTGACCGCGCGGCACTTCAAGGCCGTCGAGGCCTCGGCGCGGGTCGCCCTGGGCGCGGCCGGCCTGGTCACCCGGGTCGCGGGCGACCGGCTGCTCGACGCCGCGACCCGGCTCGCCCGCAAGGCCGTGGACCCCGATCTGGTGCCGCAGTGGCTGCCGGAGATGCCCGGGGCCGCCCCACGCGCCCTGCCGCCCACCTCCCGGGCGGGTGCGCACGCGGTCTACTACCCGGCGTGTGTGAACCGTATCTTCGCCGGTCCCGACGACGCGGGGTCGCTGTCACTCGCCCAGTCCGTCGTCTCGTTGTCGGCGCGCGCCGCGAAGCCCGTGTGGATCCCGGAGAACATCGCCGGGACCTGCTGCGCGACGATCTGGCACTCCAAGGGGTACGACGCGGCGAACGCGCTGATGGCCAACCGCATCGTGGAGGCCGCCTGGGGCTGGACCGGCGGCGGCGCGCTGCCCCTGGTCGTGGACGCGTCGTCCTGCACGCTGGGCCTGGCACACGAGGTGGTCCCCTATCTCACGGAGGACAACCGGGCGCTGCACGAGGAGCTGACCGTCGTCGACTCGCTCGTCTGGGCCGCCGACGAACTGCTCCCCCACCTGACGGTGTTCCGCAGGACCGGGTCCGCGGTCCTGCATCCCACCTGCTCGATGGAGCATCTGGGCGACGTCCCGCACCTGCGCGCACTGGGCGAGGCGTGCGCCGAGGAGGTCGTCCTGCCGGACGACGCGGGCTGCTGCGGATTCGCGGGCGACCGGGGCATGCTGCACAAGGAGCTCACCGACTCGGCGACCGCAGGGGAGGCCGCCGAGGTCGGCACCCGTGAGTACGACGCCTACCTGTCGGCGAACCGCACCTGCGAGATCGGGATGGACCGGGCGACCGGCCACCGCTACCACTCCGCGCTCATCGCACTCGAACGGGCGACCCGGCCGACGATCTGACGTGGTGTCGGCCCACGTCCGGACGAGACCGGGAGCGGGAGCGGGATCCGGTCGGAACCTGCTGGTGGTCCGGTCATCGGATGAGCGTGCGCAGCACGGGGATGCTGCCGCCGGCACTGCTCACGCCCGCGATGACGGCCGCTGCGACCGGGGCCCGGCTGAGTACGGTGAGGCCGCCGACGACGAGACCGATGAGGACGGCGGCCAGCAGGACGACGGCGGTGTGCAGGGATACGAAGGTCTCCTGTCCCTGGGCGGTCCCGCCGGTTGCTGACGGGGTGGGCGGCTGTACGTGCGGTTCGGTGTCCATGCCCTGACGATGGCGCCCTCCAAGACCGCGAACTGCGCAGATCGAACAGTTCCGTCGAACGCCGATCGCGCGGGTGACCCGCCTGCCCACGGACGGAACACCGCCGAACACCTCGCGCGCAGACCTCCGTTACGAGCCTGTTCCGCCGAGTGCGGTGCTGATCGGCCCTGACGCTTCTAGGCTGCTGACGACTTCGCACGACCCGGGGGACGCGTTCATGGCCGAGCAGGACACGAACACCGATATCGCGGGCGCCTACGGTGAGGCGCTGCGGAACCAGGCCGTTCACCTGAGCCGGCTGAGGGCGGAGAGGGGCAATCCGTCGCTGCGCGCGGTCGAGGCCCGGGCGCGGAAGCTGTTCGCCCAGGAGAAGGCGGCGTTGCCGATCGCGACGCAGAGCGCCGCTCTCGGCGGCAGGTACGTGGGCGTGGACAGGCTGATGCTGCTCGTACGCACGCTGATGTCCTGGGACGAGTACGGTCAGGAGTGCCCGGCGCCCGGCCGGAGGTCACCCGTCCTGGAACCGTGGCGTGCCCGGTGGGTCGCCACGGCGGCTGCGCGGCCCGCCCGTCGGCAGGGCCGTTCCCTGCCGGAGCCGGGGCCGGCCTCGCACGGGGCGGCGCCGGCCCGGCCCGCTGATCGTCCCCCCGGCCGGGAGCCCGCGGGCGGACCCGGCCGCGAGGGGAGCCGGCCCTCGACCGTAGGCGGGCCCGTCCTGCCGGACGCCCTCGCCTACGCGCCTCTCGTCCACACGGGGCCGGTCGTCGCCGCGGCGTTCTCCCCGGACGGGCGGCTGCTCGCGACGACCAGCGCCGACACCTTGGTCCGCCTGTGGGAGTCCGCCACCGGCACTCCGGTGGGCGAGCCCCTCACCGGCCACACCGAGGGTGTGTCGTCCGTGGCGTTCTCACCCGACGGGCGTCTGGTGGCCACCGGGAGCGGAGACCGCACGGTACGCCTGTGGAGCCCGGTCACCGGGGCTCCGGTCGGTGACCCGCTCGTCGGCCACACGGACGAGGTCTGGGCGGTGGCCTTCTCCCCGGACGGTCGCACACTGGCCACCGCGGGCGCCGATGAGACCGTGCGGCTGTGGGGCATCACGGCCCGCACTCCCGTTGGGACCGTTCTCACGGGCCACAACGATCCGGTCTGGTCGGTGGCGTTCTCGCCCGACGGCCGGCTGCTGGCCACCGCCGGCCGCGACAGGACCGTACGGCTGTGGGACCCCGCCGGCGGCACCCCGCTCGGAAAACCGCTCACCGGCCACACGGACGACGTCGAGTCGGTGGCGTTCTCCCCCGACGGCCGGCTGCTGGCCACAGCGGGCGCCGACGGAACGGCGCGGCTGTGGGACCCGGCCACCGGCTCTCCGCTCGGCGAGCCTCTCACCGGCCACACCGGCCCGGTCTTCTCGGTGGCGTTCTCCGCCGACGGCCGGCTGCTGGCCACCGCCAGCCGCGACAAGACCGTACGGCTGTGGAACTCCGGCACAGGTGCCCCAACAGGTGAACCCCTCACCGGGCACACCGACCAGGTCTGGTCCGTGGCGTTCTCTCCGGACGGGAGTCTCCTGGCCAGCGCCGGCCACGACAGGACCGTACGCGTCCGTCCGTGTGCCACGCCGCGCACGTCACGGCCGGCCGCAGGGGACACCTCCGGGCTCCGGGCGATCCTCCACGCCATGAGCCGGGGACACCGCGTGCCGCTCCCCGTCCTGGACACCGGCCATGCCGGTCCCGAGGTCCCGGTGGCGTTCTCACCGAACGGGTGCCTCCTCGCCTCGGCGGCCCGTGCGGGGTCCGTGATCCTGTGGGACCCGGTCACCCGTCTCCCTGAGGGCCGGCCCCTCAGCGCCCACGGCGACGCGGTCACGTCGCTGGCCTTCTCGCCCGACGGGCGGCTCCTGACGACCGCGAGCCACGACGAGACCGTACGTCTGTGGGACCTCACCACTCGGCTCACCGTGGGCCGGCCGATCACCAGCCGTGAAGGCCCGGTCCTGTCCGTGGCGTTCTCACCGAGGGGTCGCCTCCTCGCCACCGCCGGCCACGCCCCCCGGCTGTGGGACGTGCGCGGCGGCGAGCCCTTCGCCGGGCCGCTGACCGGCCACACCGACAGGGTCCGGTGCGTGGCGTTCTCCCCCGACGGCACCCTCCTGGCCACCGCGAGCGACGACCGCACCGTGCGCCTCTGGGACTGCGCCACCGCCGCCCCCTTCGGGGAGCCCCTCACCGGCCACACCGACAGCGTCCGGTCCGTGGCGTTCTCCCCCGACGGCACCCTCCTGGCCACCGCGAGCGACGACCGCACCGTGCGCCTCTGGGACTGCGCCACCGCGACACCCGGCGCGAGGACCTCCTTCGGCTGCACCGGACCGGTCTCCTCGGTGGTGTTCTCCCCCCACGGCAGGCTCCTCGGCACCGTCGGTGACGATGTCCTGCTCCGGGACGTCGCGGACGGCACGCCGTCGGGGGAACCGCTCACCGGGCGTACCGGCAGTGCCCGGTCCATGGCGTTCTCCCCCGACGGACACCTCGTCGCCGTCCGCGGCGGCGACGGGACCGTGCGCCTGTGGGCAGGACATTTCTGACGACGGCCGCTCCGCACGGCGGCCGGGTGCGTCAGGGCCGGCTCCGCGCCCCGGACGGCACGATTCACCTCGTACGGCGATTCGAGTCAGGGAGAAGCCCGGGGCGGCGACCGCGACCCGTACGCCCCGCACCCGCGCCAGGAGTCGTCGCAGGTCGGCCGGAAGTCCATGGTTTGAACCCAGGAGTTCACTGCCTTCCCTTGCGTAAGAACAGCCCCACCGTCCAAGGTCCTTACGGAGTGCCGGAGATCCCGTGTCCACGCGGGCTCCGGCTCTCGTACGCGCACCGTCAGATCCCCCTCTCTGGAGGCCCGATGAATGACGACGCACCACAGGACCAGGACCGGACCGACCCGCGGACCACGGAAGACGGCTCTTTGAGCCGTCGTACCGTCCTTCGCACCACAGCGGGGACGGTCGGAGCGGCGAGCGCCGGGCTGGGGCTCGGAGCGCTCGGTTCCGGCCCGGCGGCGGCCGCCGAACGCGCCCCGGCCGACGACCCCTTGTACGTACCGGCCCGCAAGGGCGCCACCATGGCCGGGGTCCGGTTCGACCGGCGTTCGACCGTGCGGGTCGGCATCGTGGGCCTCGGCAACCGCGGCGGCAGCATGATCGACCTCTATCTCGCCGTCGAAGGGGTCCAGGTCGTCGCCGTCTGCGACCCGGTGAAGGACAAGGCCGAGCGGGCCGCGGCGAAGGTGACGGCGGCGGGGCAGCCCGCACCCGCCGTCTACACCAAGGGGGAGCACGACTACGAGAATCTCTGCGCCCGCGGGGACATCGACTTCATCCACGTGGCGACGCCCTGGGACGTCCACTTCGAGATGGCGAAGACGGCCATGCTGCACGGCAAGCACGTCGGTGTCGAATGCCCGGTCGCCCTGCGGCTGGACCAGCTCTGGGAGCTCGTCGACCTCTCCGAGCGGACCCGTCGCCACTGCATGCAGCTGGAGAACTGCTGTTACGGGCGCAACGAGATGCGCGTGCTGCGGATGGCGCACGCCGGCCTCTTCGGCGACCTGCTGCACGGAGCGGGCGCGTACAACCACGACCTCCGCGGCCTGATGTTCGACCCCGACTACTACGAAGGCCCCTGGCGCCGGCTGTGGCACACCCGGCTGCGCGGTGACCTGTACCCCAACCACGGCTTCGGCCCCGTCGCCAACTACATGGACGTCAACCGAGGTGACCGCGCCGTCAGCATCACGAGCGTCGGCTCCCCCTCGCTGGGCCTCGCCGCCTACCGCAAGGAGCACATGTCGGCCGGCGACCCGAGCTGGAAGGAGACCTACATCGAGAGCGACCGGACGATCAGCCTCGTCCAGACGGCCAAGGGCCGGGTGATCCGCCTGGAGCACGACGTGTCGACGCCGCACCCCTACTCACGGATCAACAGCCTCGGCGGCACGAAGGGGGTGTTCGAGGACTATCCCGAGCGGATCTACCTCGAACCGGACCACTCGAACGACGAGTGGGCCGACTTCGGGGCGTACGCCGACTGGGACCACTGGCTGTGGAAGGAACACGCGAACCCGCCCGGTGGCCACGGCGGGATGGACTACATGATGGTCTTCCGGCTGATGCAGTGCGTCCGGCTCGGGCTCGCCCCCGACTTCGACGTGTACGACGCCGCCACCTGGACGGCCCCCGTACCGCTGAGCCACCTGTCGATCAAGGCCAAGGGTGCTCCGCAGCCCATCCCCGACTTCACCCGGGGCGAGTGGAAGAAGGCCCGCTCCGGCATGGACTCCGTCCGGCCCGCCGGATAGGCGGAGGCGCCCCGCCGCCCCGGCCGGCGGCGGGGCGCCCGCCCCGCGGGAGCCGCAAACGCACCGGAATAAATCGGTTGCCCCGGACGGGGGCGGGAAGCGAACCTTGCACGGTTTGCTCCCCCCTGTTCCACGAGATCCGCCCCCGGATCTCGGCTTCCGATCCTTGGGACGTCATGCAGATTCGCGATCTTCCGTACTCGGATCCCGGCGATCCCGACGTACGGTCGGGCCCCCGTTTCCTGATCTGGCTCGGGCGCAGTCAGCTCACCGGCCAGCTCAAGTCCCTTGCCTGGGGGCTGCTCCACCACGGTGCGCTCGCGGGTCTTCCGCTCGCCGTCGGCCTGGCCGTGCAGGCCGTCATCGACCGTTCGGGCCGCGGCCTCGCGGTGGCCGGCGCCCTCCTGCTCGTGCTCGGCGTCCTCATCTCCGTCGGCGACACCATGCTCCACCGCACGGCGGTCACCAACTGGATCACCGCGGCGGCCCGGGTGCAGCAGCTGCTGGCGCGCAGGACGGCCGAGCTGGGCTCGGCGCTGACCCGCAGGGTGGCGGCCGGTGAGGTGGTCGCCGTCTCGACCGGCGACGTGGAGAAGATCGGCTGGTTCGTCGAGGCGCTGTCGCGCTTCCTGGCCGCCGCGACCGCGCTCGTCCTGATCTGCGTGGGCCTGGTCCTCTACCTGCCCTCGCTGGGCGTGCTCGTCGCCGTCGCCACACCCGTCCTGGCGCTGGCCGTGCTGCCGTTGCTCCCCCGGGCCACACGCCGCGCGGACCTGCAGCGAGAGAAGGCGGGCCGGGCCACCGAACTGGCCTCCGACACGGTCGCCGGGCTGCGGGTGCTCCGCGGCATCGGTGGCGAGGAGCTGTTCCTGGGGCGCTATCGGCGCGCGTCCCAGGAGGTCCGCGAGGCCGCCGTGCGCAGCGCGCGGATGTGGGCACTCATCTCGGCGATCCAGGTGTTCCTGCCGGGAGTTCTGCTCATCTCACTGGTCTGGTACGGCGCGACGCTCGCCAGGGACGGCCGGATCGACGTGGGCCAGCTGGTCACCGTGTACAGCGCGGCGACCCTGATGCTGTTCCCGCTGCGCAACGTGGAGGAGATCGCCATGGCGTACTCCTTCTCGCGGCCGTCCGCGCAGCGCGCCGTGCGGGTGCTTTCCCTGCGCCGCACCACGCGCCCGGCGACCGCGGACGCCGGGACGCCACAGGGCGACCTGTACGACCCGGTGACCGGGATGATGGCACCGCGGGGCCTGTTCACCGCGGTGGTCTGCGGGGACCCCGACGAAGCGGGGCGGCTGGCGGAACGCCTCGGCGGTCACGCCGAGCCCGGTGAGGCGTCCGGGCCGCTGCCCTCCGTGCTGCTCGGCGGCGTGCCGCTGGACGATCTGCCGCTCGCCTCGGCACGCGCCGCCGTGCTGGTGCAGGACAAGGACCCGGTGCTGCTCTCGGGGACGCTGCGGGAACTGCTGGACGTCCCGTCGTCGGGCGGTGTGACGGCCGGGGACGCGCTGGCCGCCGCCCGGTGCGGTGACGTGCTCGACGCGCTGGCCCAGGCGTCCGTCGACGCGGACGGCGATCCCATGGACACGCGGATCACCGAGCGCGGCAGGTCGCTCTCCGGCGGCCAGCGCCAGCGGCTCGCACTGGCCCGTTCGCTGGTCACCGACCCGGAGGCGCTGGTCCTCGACGAACCGACGTCCGCCGTGGACGCGCACACCGAGGCCAGGGTCGCCGCCGGGATCGAGCGGCTGCGGCGGGGCCGTACGACGGTGGCGTTCGCCTCGTCCCCCCTGCTGCTGGACCTCGCCGACCGTGTCGTGTTCCTCCACGGGGGCACGGTGGTCGCCGTCGGCACGCACCGCGAACTGCTGCGGGACGACGCGCGGTACCGGGCGGTCGTGACCCGGGAGACGGACGACGGTTCCGAGGTGCCCGGCACACAGGACGCACCCACCGCGCTCGACGGGCCGCGGCCGGAGCGGGCGGTACAGGAAATCGAGGAGCGAGCATGATCGGCCTGGCACCACCGGAGTACGACCCGGCCGCACCGGAGTCGGCGACGACCCTGCCGGTCGGTTCACCGACGACCGTACGGACGTATGTCCGGACGCTGCTGCGGCGTCACCGACGGCCCTTCGCGGTGCTCGTCACGGTCAACGCCGTCGCGGTCATGGCGTCGATCACCGGCCCGTATCTGCTGGGCGGGCTGGTCGAGGACCTCTCGAACGGGGTCACCGACCTGCACCTGGAGCGCACCGCCGCGGTGTTCGCACTGGCGCTGGTCGTGCAGACCGTGTTCACGCGGACGATGCGGCTGCGCGGGGCCGTGCTGGGCGAGGAGATGCTCGCCGATCTGCGCGAGGACTTCCTCGTGCGGTCGGTCGGGCTGCCGCCCGGGGTGCTGGAGCGGGCGGGCACCGGGGACCTGCTGTCCCGGATCACGACCGACATCGACCGGCTGGCCAACGCGATGCGTGAGGCCGTGCCGCAGCTGGCGATCGGTGTGGTCTGGGCCGGCCTGCTGCTCGGCGCGCTGACCGTCACCGCCCCGCCGCTGGCGCTGGCGGTGCTGATCGCGCTCCCGGTTCTGGTCGTCGGGTGCCGCTGGTACTTCCGGCGGGCGCCCTCCGCGTACCGCTCGGAGACCGCCGGGTACGCGGCGGTCGCCGCCGTCCTCGCGGAGACCGTGGACGCCGGACGGACCGTCGAGTCCCACCGGCTGGGGGCCCGCAGGGTCGCGCTGTCGGACCGGCGGGTCAAGGAGTGGACGGCGTGGGAGCGGTACACCCTGTTCCTGCGCTCGGTGCTCTTCCCGGTCATCGACGCCACGTACGTGACGATCCTCGCGGCGGTGCTGCTGCTCGGCGGCTGGTTCGTGATGGAGGACTGGATCACCGTCGGCCAGCTGACGACGGGGGCGCTCCTGGCGCAGATGATGGTGGACCCGATCGGCCTGATCCTGCGCTGGTACGACGAGTTGCAGGTCGCCCAGGTGTCCCTGTCCAGGCTCGTGGGCGTGCGGGAGATCGAACCCGAGGCGGGCGACGAGCGCGTCGGTCCCGACGGCAGGCAGGTGCGTGCCGAGGAGGTGCGCTTCGGCTACCGCGCGGGGGTCGACGTCCTGCACCGGGTGTCGCTGGACGTCGCCCCCGGGACGCGTCTGGCGCTGGTCGGGCCGTCCGGTGCGGGCAAGTCCACGCTGGGCAGGCTGCTGGCGGGGATCTACGCGCCCCGGGCGGGTTCGGTGTCGCTGGGCGGCGCGGAGCTGTCGCGGATGACGGCGGAGCGGGTGCGGACGCACGTGGCTCTCGTCAACCAGGAGCACCACGTGTTCGTGGGCTCGCTCCGGGACAACCTGCTGCTGGCCCGCACGGACGCCGGGGACGCGGAGCTGTGGGCCTCGCTGGCCGCGGTGGACGCGGACGGCTGGGCGAGGGCGCTCGACGGGGGGCTGGACGCGGAGGTCGGCTCGGGCGGTCTGTCGCTCACCCCGGCGCAGGCGCAGCAGATCGCGCTGGCGCGCCTGGTCCTGGCGGATCCGCACACGCTGGTGCTGGACGAGGCGACCTCGCTGCTCGATCCGCGGGCGGCCCGTCATCTGGAGCGTTCGCTGGCGCGGGTGCTGGACGGCCGTACGGTCGTGGCGATCGCGCACCGGCTGCACACGGCCCACGACGCGGACGTGATCGCGGTGGTGGAGGACGGCCGGATCAGCGAACTGGGCAGCCATGACGAGCTGGTGGCGGCGGACGGCGCGTACGCGGCGCTGTGGCGGTCCTGGCACGGCTGAGGGTCCGGCTCAAGGCGCAGGGGGCGGCGCACTCGGCGCCGGGGGGTACCCGCCCGCGCGCCCCCGGCGGGCGGCTCGGTGTCCGGTGTGCGCGGGCGGGCCGGGTGCGCCCGGTCCCGGCGGGCGTCGCCCTCGGCACCCGGGACCGGGTGCACAAGAGGCGAACTCCGTCCCCTCCGGTGAGGATGAGGGAGTGACTGGCTCCGGATACGGGGCAGGCGAGCGATGACCGCGTAAGCCCGAGAAGGGACGCACACCGTGGCACGACCCAGGATTCTCGTTGTCGGCGCCGGCTTTGCGGGGGTCGAGTGCGTGCGCCGTCTGGAGCGCAGCCTCACCCCCGGGGAGGCGGACATCGCGCTCGTCACGCCGTTCTCGTACCAGCTGTACCTGCCGTTGCTCCCCCAGGTCGCCTCCGGGGTGCTCACCCCGCAGTCGGTCGCCGTCTCCCTGCGCCGCAGCCGGCGTCATCGCACCCGGATCGTGCCCGGTGGGGCCATCGGGGTGGATACGAAGGCGAAGGTCTGCGTCGTCCGGAAGATCACCGACGAGATCGTGAACGAGCCGTACGACCATCTCGTGATGGCGGCCGGCAGTGTCACGCGGACCTTCGACATCCCGGGGCTGGTCGACAACGCCCGGGGCATGAAGACCCTGGCCGAGGCCGCGTACATCCGGGACCACGTGATCTCCCAGCTGGATCTGGCCGACGCCAGCCACGACGAGGAGGAGCGGGCGTCCCGGTTGCAGTTCGTGGTGGTGGGCGGCGGGTACGCCGGTACGGAGACGGCCGCGGCCCTGCAACTGCTCACCAGCAACGCGGTGAAGCACTACCCCCGGCTGGACCCGAAGCTGATCAAGTGGCATCTGATCGACATCGCGCCGAAGCTCATGCCGGAGCTCGGTGACAAGCTGGGCCTCAGCGCCCTGGAGATCCTCCGCAAGCGCGGGATCGAGGTCTCGCTCGGTGTCTCCGTGGCCGAGGCGGGGCCGGACAAGGTGACCTTCACGGACGGCCGGGTGCTGCCCTGCCGCACGCTGATCTGGACGGCCGGGGTCGCCGCGAGTCCGCTCGTCGCCACCCTCGGCGCGGAGACGGTGCGCGGCCGTCTGGCCGTGACGCCGGAGATGAGCCTGCCCGGCGTGGACGGGGTGTTCGCGCTGGGCGACGCGGCGGCGGTGCCGGACCTGGCCAAGGGCGACGGAGCGATCTGCCCGCCCACCGCCCAGCACGCCATGCGTCAGGGCCGCAGGCTGGCGGACAACATCATCGCCTCCCTGCGCGGCCGCCCGTTGCAGCCCTACGTCCACAAGGACCTCGGCCTGGTCGTGGACCTCGGCGGCGGGGACGCGGTCTCCAAGCCGCTGGGCGTCGAGCTGAGGGGCATGCCGGCGCAGGCCGCGGCGCGCGGCTACCACTGGGCGGCGCTGCGGACGAACGTCGCCAAGACCCGGGTCATGACCAACTGGCTGCTGAACGCCATCGCCGGTGACGACTTCGTGCGCACGGGGTTCCAGGCCCGCAAGCGGGCCACCCTGCGCGACTTCGAGTGGACCGACGCCTACCTCACGCCGGAGGAGACCCGCGCGTACACCGCCGGATCGGACGCCCGCGGCTGAGCCGCCCGGCCCCGGACCGTCCGGCCGTCGCCCGCGAGGCGTCCGTCGCCCGCGAGGCGGCCGCCGGACGGTGCCGGTGTCAGAGCCGGCGGGCGAGGACCGTGTCCACCGTGTCCGCCTCCTCGGCGCGCTTGTCCTCGCGGTAGCGCAGGACACGGGCGAACCTCAGGGTGACGCCCGCCGGATAGCGGGTCGAGTTCTGGAGCCCGTCGTAGGCGATCTCGACCACGAGTTCCGGGCGCACCGTGACCACGTGCCCGTCGTCGGCGGTGGCCAGTTCCCGCAGGCGTTCGGTCTGCCACAGGAGCATGGTGTCCGTGAGCCCCTTGAAGGTCTTGCCCAGCATCGCGTACGTGCCGTCCTCCCGGCGTGCCCCCAGGTGCAGGTTGGAGAGCTTCCCGGTGCGCCTGCCGTGCCCCCACTCGGCGGCCAGGACGACGAGGTCCAGGGTGTGCACGGGCTTCACCTTCAGCCAGGAGGCGCCGCGCCGGCCGGCGCTGTAGGGCGCGGCCGTGCCCTTGACCACCACTCCCTCGTGCCCGCGGGCCAGGGTCTCCTCGGAGAAGGCCACCGCGGCGGCGCGCCGCGCCGCGTCCGCGGGGTACTCCACGGTGACGCCCCGTACGCGCATCTCCTCGGGGACGAGCGCGGCCAGCTCCCTGTGCCGGTCGGAGAAGGGGCGGTCGAGGAGGTCGCGCCCGTCCACGGACAGTACGTCGAAGAAGACGGGGACGACGGGGACGGCCTCCGCGGCGGTCGCGACGTCACGCCGGGATCCGACCCGGCCGGCGGTCTCCTGGAACGGCCGGGGCCTGCCGTCGGCCCCGAGCGCGATCACCTCCCCGTCGAGGATGAACCGCCCGGCGGGGAAGCCGGCCACCGCCGCCGCGAGCTCGGGGAGCCGGTCGGTGATGTCGTCGAGCGCGCGGGTCCAGACGCGCACCCGGTCCCCGTCCCGGTGGACCTGGACGCGGATGCCGTCCAGCTTCTCCTCGACGGCGCAGGGCCCCAGCCGGTCGATCGCCTCGGTGACCGAGCGGGCGGTGTGGGCGAGCATGGGCTGGACGGGCCGGCCGACGGTGAGCCGGAAGGAGGACAGCGCCCCGGGTCCCTCGGCGAGCAGCGCGCGGGCCACGGGCACCGGCGAGCCGGCGAGCATGACGGCGCGCCGGACCTCCGGGCGCGGGGCTCCGGCGGCGTCCGCCAGGGCGTCGACGGCGAGGGCGTCCAGGGCTCCCTGGCGCACCTCGCCGGTGAGCAGTCCGCGCAGGAAGTACTGCTCGTCGGCGGTGGCGGCGCCGAGCAGCCGGACCAGCCGCTCCTTGCGGGCGGCCTGCGAGCCCTGGCCGGTCAGGGCTCCGATCGCCGTCAGTTCCGCGTCGGTCTCCGCCACGGTCAGCGCGGGTTCACCGGCGGGCGCCACCGGGACGCTCAGGGCGCTCCACCCGATCCCGAGCCGCCCCTGCGGGAGGCGGCCGGCGAGGTACGGGATGACGACCGGGACGTCGTCCGGCCCCGCCTCCCGGAAGAGCCCCGCGAGCAGGGCGGTCTTCCGGGTCCGGGCCGACGTCGCGGCGACCTCCAGGGACACGTGGGCGAGCCTGGCGAGGAGCATGCGGCCATGGTCCTACGGCCGCGGGCCCGCCGCCCCCGGAACCGCTGCCGGCCGTCAGAGGACGTTGAGGGCCCCCACCGCGCCCAGGCCCCCGAGGACCATGAAGACGGGCATCAGCACCTTGACCTCGACCCAGCTGCCGGCCCGGAAGCGCATGAACTTCGGCGGGCCGAGCGGGTACCAGCGCTTACGGCCGAGCGGTATGGGCCACAGGATCGGGCAGCCGGAGACCGTGAGCGCGTCGCCGATGTCGTGGACGAGGGCGCCGAGGATGATCGGCAGTCCCAGCCACATGTACTCCTGGCCGGGTGCCGTGAACAGCCAGTCGGAACCGTTGCCGGGCTGGTCCAGCACGCCCGCCAGGATCCACGCGCTGGTCGCGCCGAGCAGCCAGACCAGGACGTCGCTGGAGACCCGCGCGGCCCGCCACAGCAGGCCTTCCACGGCGAGCACGAGGTGGACGAAGAGGATGCCCAGGACCGCCCAGCGGCCTCCGGTGATCGCCACCAGGGAGCAGCCAGCCCCGACCAGTACCGCCCACAGCCAGGTGTGGGTGAGGGTGCGGTGGCCGCCGGTCCTGCGGGGGTCCCCGGTTCCCTTGGTCGCCTTGTAGACGGCGTAGGAGAGCTTGTCGACGACTTCGCAGAGTGTCTTGGAGACGGGACCGAAGGCACGCGAGATCGTGGCCGACTTGTGGTCGAGGTCCGGGGCGAGTGCCGCGCCGGCGGTGATCAGGGCCCCGACGACCAGGACGGGCCAGGGCATCGTGTGCCCCGCGGCCGAGGCCGCGGCGCCCACCCCCAGCCAGGCCGCCGCCCCTGACAGAGAGTGTGCCGGTCCCATCATGGCTGATACGCCCCCATCGTGATTCGGCCGAGCGCGCCGGCCGGGCCGCCATCGCCTGTACGCGGCGGCCGAGTTGAGTGGGCAGCGTATCGTCCGTGATCTTCGCCGGATCCTCCGGTTCCCTCATCGGGGCGGGAGGCAGGCAAGATGGGGGCGTGACCCTTATCGATCAGCTCCCGCCGACCGCCGACCCGGACGCCCTCTTCGAGGCCTTCTCGTCATGGACCGAATCGCAGGGGATCACCCTCTACCCGGCTCAGGAGGAGGCGCTCATCGAGGTGGTCTCCGGGGCGAACGTGATCCTTTCCACGCCCACGGGCTCCGGGAAGAGCCTGGTGGCGGCGGGTGCGCACTTCACCGCGCTGGCCCAGGACAAGGTCACGTTCTACACCGCGCCGATCAAGGCGCTGGTCTCGGAGAAGTTCTTCGACCTGTGCAAGCTCTTCGGCACGGAGAACGTCGGGATGCTCACCGGTGACGCCTCGGTCAACGCCGACGCCCCGGTCATCGCCTGTACCGCCGAGGTCCTCGCCTCGATCGCGCTGCGGGACGGGAAGTACGCCGACATCGGCCAGGTCGTGATGGACGAGTTCCACTTCTACGCGGAACCGGACCGGGGCTGGGCCTGGCAGATCCCGATCCTGGAGCTTCCGCAGGCCCAGTTCATCCTGATGTCGGCGACCCTCGGTGACGTCAAGATGTTCGAGGAGGACCTGACCCGGCGCACCGGCCGGCCCACCTCGGTGGTGCGCTCGGCGACGCGCCCGGTGCCGCTCAGCTACGAGTACCGGCTGACGCCGATCACGGAGACGCTCACCGAGCTCCTGGACACCCGGCAGTCGCCCGTCTACATCGTGCACTTCACGCAGGCGGCCGCCGTGGAGCGCGCGCAGTCGCTGATGAGCATCAACATGTGCACCAAGGAGGAGAAGGAGAAGATCGCCGATCTGATCGGCAGCTTCCGCTTCACCACCAAGTTCGGCCAGAACCTCTCCCGGTACGTGCGCCACGGGATCGGGGTGCACCACGCGGGCATGCTGCCCAAGTACCGCCGGCTCGTGGAGAAGCTCGCCCAGGCGGGTCTGCTGAAGGTGATCTGCGGGACGGACACGCTGGGTGTCGGCGTCAACGTGCCGATCCGCACCGTGCTGTTCACCGCGCTCACCAAGTACGACGGCACCCGTGTGCGCACGCTGCGCGCCCGTGAGTTCCACCAGATCGCCGGGCGGGCCGGCCGCGCGGGCTTCGACACGGCGGGCTTCGTCGTGGCGCAGGCCCCCGAGCACGTCATCGAGAACGAGAAGGCCGTCAAGAAGGCGGGCGACGACCCGAAGAAGAAGCGCAAGGTGGTCCGCAAGAAGGCCCCCGAGGGGTTCGTCGCCTGGTCGGAGACCACCTTCGACAAGCTGATCCAGTCCGATCCCGAGCCGCTGACCTCCCGCTTCCGGGTCACACACACGATGCTCCTGTCGGTCATCGCCCGCCCGGGCAACGCCTTCGAGGCGATGCGCCATCTGCTGGAGGACAACCACGAGCCGCGCCGGGCGCAGCTCAGGCACATCCGCCGGGCCATCGCGATCTACCGCTCGCTGCTCGACGGCGGGGTGGTCGAGCAGCTCGACACGCCCGACGCCGAGGGCCGGATCGTGCGGCTGACGGTCGACCTCCAGCAGGACTTCGCGCTCAACCAGCCGCTGTCCACGTTCGCGCTGGCCGCGTTCGACCTGCTGGACGCCGAATCGCCGTCGTACGCCCTGGACATGGTCTCCGTCGTCGAGTCGACGCTCGACGACCCGCGGCAGATCCTGGCGGCCCAGCAGAACAAGGCGCGGGGCGAGGCCGTCGGGCAGATGAAGGCGGACGGTGTCGAGTACGAGGAGCGGATGGAGCGGCTCCAGGAGGTCACGTACCCGAAGCCGCTGAGCGAGCTGCTGTGGCACGCGTACGACGTGTACCGCACCAGCCACCCGTGGGTCGGTGACCACCCGGTGTCGCCGAAGTCGGTGATCCGGGACATGTTCGAGCGGGCCATGACCTTCACCGAGTTCACCTCGAACTACGAGCTGGCCCGCACCGAGGGCATCGTCCTGCGCTATCTGGCGAGCGCCTACAAGGCCCTCGAACACACCATCCCCGACGACCTGAAGTCGGACGACCTGGAGGACCTGATCGCCTGGCTGGGCGAGATGGTGCGCCAGGTGGACTCCAGTCTGCTGGACGAGTGGGAGCAGCTGGCCAACCCCGAGGTGGAGACGGCCGAGCAGGCGCAGGAGCGGGCCGACGAGGTCAAGCCGGTGACGGCCAACGCGCGCGCCTTCCGGGTGCTGGTGCGCAACGCGATGTTCCGCCGGGTGGAGCTGGCCGCCCTGGACCGCGTCCGTGACCTGGGTGAGCTGGACGGCGACGCGGGCTGGGACGAGGACGCGTGGGGCGAGGCGATGGACGGCTACTGGGACGAGCACGAGGAGCTCGGCACGGGTCCGGACGCGCGCGGCCCGAAGCTGCTGAAGATCGACGAGGACCCCGGGCACGGGCTGTGGCGGGTGTGGCAGGCCTTCGCCGACCCGGCCGGGGACCACGACTGGGGAATTCGTGCGGAGGTCGATCTCGCGGCCTCCGACGAGGAGGGCCGGGCAGTCGTCCGGGTCACGGCCGTGGGCCGGCTGTGACGGCGCACCGGCTTCGAGAGTGGAGAAGAACCGTATGACGAACCCCGCCGACAGCCTGGTCGATCTGCTCGACCTGGAGCGGATCGAGGTCAACATCTTCCGCGGCCGCAGCCCCGAGGAGTCCCTGCAACGGGTCTTCGGCGGGCAGGTCGCGGGCCAGGCGCTGGTCGCGGCAGGCCGCACCACGGACGGCGACCGTCCGGTGCACTCGCTGCACGCGTACTTCCTGCGTCCGGGCCGGCCGGGCGTGCCGATCGTGTACGACGTGGAGCGGGTGCGGGACGGCCGGTCCTTCACGACGCGGAGGGTCACGGCCGTGCAGGAGGGCCGGACGATCTTCAATCTGACGGCGTCCTTCCACCGCCCCGAGGAGGCCGGCTTCGAGCACCAGCTGCCGCCGGCCCGTGTCGTGCCCGGTCCGGACGAGCTGCCGACGGTCGCCGACGAGGTGCGCGATCACCTGGGCGGCCTGCCGGAGGCACTGGAGCGGATGGCCCGGCGCCAGCCCTTCGACATCCGCTACGTCGACCGGCTGCGCTGGACGCGGGAGGAGATCCAGGACGCGGACCCGCGGAGCGCGGTGTGGATGCGGGCGGTGGGCCCGCTGGGCGACGACCCGCTCGTGCACACCTGCGCCCTGACCTACGCGAGCGACATGACGCTGCTGGACGCGGTGCGCATCCCGGTCGAGCCGCTGTGGGGTCCGCGCGGCTTCGACATGGCCTCGCTGGACCACGCCATGTGGTTCCACCGGCCGTTCCGGGCCGACGAGTGGTTCCTGTACGACCAGGAGTCGCCGATCGCCACGGGCGGCCGCGGACTGGCCAGGGGGCGGATCTACGACCGTCAGGGGCAGTTGCTGGTCTCCGTGGTCCAGGAGGGGCTGTTCCGGCGTCTCGACGGCGCGTAGGCCCGTCCCGGGTCAGGTGCCGGGCAGGGTCTCCTGTTCCACCTCGTGACGGCGGGTCCGGATGTCCGGGCCCGCCGGATGCAGTTTGGCGTCGCAGGCGGGCCCGAGCCCGGTGCGCCGCGACTCGGCCCCGGTCAGGGGCCTGCCGCAGAGGGCGCACCGGACCGGGCGGCGGACCTCGCGGTGACCGGCTTCCGGCTGCGGTGAGGGGAAGAGCTCGGGGGTTTCCACGTACGGATCCTCTCAAGCGGGTGTGACAGAGGGCCGGTGCACCGGTGGGCGGCGCCCCGCGCCGAAACCGGCGCACCCCTCCGCAGGTTTCCCGCCGGACCGCGGGCCGCTGTGGGAGGGTATCGGTCCATGACCGCCCGATTTCCGGCATATCACCCCGCATGTTCCCATCCCGCTCAGCCGCTCCCCCGGTCCCGCGGGGGTGCCGTGTGGACCTGATCCATGTCCGGGCCGTGAGCCCTCCGGACCTCACCGGGCGCGTCGAGGAGCTCCTCGCGGGCGACCCGTACGTCCTGAACCTGATCGTGCGGCGGGGCGCCGCGCGCAACCCCGACGGTGACGCGGTCGCCTGCGACGTGCCGACGGGGGCGGCGAACGAGGTCCTGCGGGGGCTGCGGGACCTCCGGGTCGACGTGCGCGGGTCCCTCGTCATCGAGCCGGTCGACATGGCGTTCCCCGGGCGGGCGTCGGAGCGCGCGGCGCGCGGGCTGGGCCCGCTGGCCGGCGCACCCGTCTGGGAGCAGGTCGAGGCACGCATCCGGTCCGAGGGGAGGTACGCGCCGAGTTTCTACCTGTACCTGGTGGTCGCGGGCCTGATCGGCTCGGTCGGCATCGTGACCAACTCCCAGATCCTGATCGTCGGCGCGATGGTCGTCGGCCCCGAGTACGGGGCGATCGTCGCGGTGGCGCTGGGCATCGACCGGGGCGACCGGGGCATGGTCCGCGCGGGACTGTCCGCACTGGGGGCGGGCCTGCTGCTGACGATCGCGGTGACCCTCCTGTTCAGTCTGCTCATCCGCGCCTTCGGGCTGCAGTCGGCGGCGTTCGACCGGGGGCTGCGGCCCGTCTCGGACCTGATCAACAGCCCGAACTTCTTCTCGTTCGCCGTCGCGGCGCTGGCCGGCGTCGTCGGCATCGTGTCGCTCACCGAGGCCCGTACGAGCGCTCTGCTCGGGGTGTTCATCTCGGTGACGACCATCCCGGCGGCCGCGGCCGTCAGCGTCTCGACGGCGTTCGCCAGCTGGTCCGAGGCGTGGGGATCGCTCGTCCAGCTCCTGGTCAACATCGTGGTGCTCATCGTGGTGGGCGCGCTCTCGCTCAGGGGGCAGCGTGCGATCTGGCGGCGCGTGGCCGCGGTCCGGGGCGGCGGGCGGGCCTGAGGCCACGCACACACCGGTCGCGGGGGCCTGCCGAGCGGCCGGATCCGGACCGGCCCGGGATGATGGGACACAGGGGCCGTCCGCACGTCCCCGCCCGCAGTCAGGAGGGCCACCATGCCCCAGGAACCCACCTCACCGCTCCGGGCCGTACCGGGCGCGACGCCCCAGGAGAGGGCCGCGCTCGGCAAGGCGGCACGCAAGCGGGTCCCCAGAAGCAGCCATCACGCCTACGATCCGCCGGCCGGACGGCCGGACCCGCTCGCCCTGCTGGAGGCCCAGTCGGCGGCCAGGGTGCGCGAGCTCGTCCCGATCCGGTACGGGCGGATGACGGAGTCGCCGTTCCGCTTCTACCGCGGCGCCGCGGCGATCATGGCCTCCGACCTCGCCGGGACACCGGACTCCGGCATCAGGGCCCAGCTGTGCGGGGACGCCCACCTTCTGAACTTCAGGCTCCTCGCCTCTCCGGAACGCCATCTCCTCTTCGACATCAACGACTTCGACGAGACCCTGCCCGGCCCGTGGGAGTGGGACGTCAAGCGCCTCGCGGCCAGTCTCGTCATCGCGGGGCGCGCCAACGGCTTCACGGACAAGGAGAGGGCCCGGGTCGTACGGGCCACCGTGCGCTCCTACCGGGAGTCGATGATCCGGTTCGCGGACATGCGCAATCTCGACGTCTGGTACACGAAGACCGACGAGGACCGGCTCAGGGCGATGGCCACGGGAAGGCTGGCCGCGCAAGGGCGCAGGCGCGTCGCGAGTGCGACGGCGAAGGCCCGCACCAGGGACAGTCTGCAGGCGTTCGGCAAACTCACCGAGGTGGCCGACGGGCGGCTCCGCATCGCCGCGGACCCGCCCCTGGTCATGCCGATCGCGGACCTGCTGCCCGACGCGGAACGCCGGGAGACGGAAGGGCGGTTCCGCAAGCTCCTGCGCCGCTACGGCCGGAGCCTGCCCTCCGACCGGCGGGCCCTCCTCGCCGACTTCCAGCCGGTGGACATGGCCCGCAAGGTGGTGGGCGTGGGAAGTGTCGGGAGCCGCTGCTGGATCTTCCTGCTGCTGGGCAGGGACGGCGGGGATCCGCTCTTCCTCCAGGCCAAGGAGGCGGACACCTCGGTTCTGGCGCCCCACGCGGGTGCCAGCGAGTACCGCAACCAGGGTGAGCGGGTGGTGGCCGGCCAGCGCCTCATGCAGGCCGCCGGTGACATCTTCCTCGGCTGGGAGCGGGTGGACGGCTTCGACGGGAAGCGCCGGGACTTCTACGTGCGCCAGCTGCGCGACTGGAAGGGCATCGCCGAACCGGAACTGATGGTGCCGCGCGGCATGGCCGCCTTCGGGGAGCTGTGCGGGACGACGCTGGCCCGTGCGCACGCGCGCTCCGGCGACCGCATCGCCATCGCCTCCTACCTCGGCCACGGCGACGTGTTCGACCGCGCCCTGGAGACGTTCGCCGAGCGGTACGCCGACCAGAACGAGAGGGACCACCGGGCGCTCGTCGACGCGGTGGCCGCGGGCCGGCTCCCGGCCGCCGGGGCGGGCGAGAGGTGACGGGTCCGGATTCACCACCCACCACCAGCGGGTACTTCACGGACATAACTGGACATCGTGGTATCACCGTGTGGACCCCGGCGAGGCAGCACGAGCCGGCCGGGACCCGACACCGAGGAGACCATGACCATGTCGGCCGAACCGGTCGGAACACCCGGCACGGAGTCACCGGATCCGCTCACGGTGGTCCGCACCCGGGGATACGCGGCGCTCCTGATCATGGTCGCGGTCCTCGGGGTCCCCATCTCCGCCGCGGCGTTCGGCTTCCTGGCCCTCGTCCACCAACTCCAGTCCCTGACCTACACCGACCTCCCCCGCGCGCTGGGCTTCGGGAGCACACCGTCGTGGTGGCCGCTGCCCCTGCTCGCCGTCGCGGGCCTGCTGACCGCGCTGATCATCCGTCACCTCCCGGGAACGGCGGGCCACAGACCCGCCGAGGGCTTCGTCAACACGGGGGCACCGACGGCCGCGGAACTCCCGGGGATCGCGCTCGCCGCCGTGGCGTCCCTCGGCCTCGGCGTGGTCCTCGGCCCGGAGGCGCCCCTGATCGCACTCGGCGGCGGCCTGGCGGTGTACGCGGTGCGCCTGCTCAGGCCCGGCATCGCCCCGGGCGCGAGCGCCATGGTGGCGGCGGCCGGGAGCTTCGCCGCCGTCAGCACCCTGCTGGGCTCGCCGCTCCTCGGGGCGTTCCTGCTGATGGAGGCCTCCGGGCTCGCCGGGATGACGCTCGGCCTCGTGCTCGTGCCGGGACTGCTCGCCTCCGGCATCGGATCGCTCATCTTCATCGGGATGGGCTCGTGGACGGGCCTGGGGACGTACTCCCTGACGCTCCCCGACGTACCGCACACCCCCCAGCCCACCGTCGCGGAGTTCGGGTGGGCGATCGCGCTGGGGGTCGCCGCGGCCCTCGTGGGCACGGGCGTCAAGAGGCTCGCCCTGTCCCTCCAGGAGCGGGTCGAGCAGCGGCGGGTGCCCGCGACCGTGCTCATGGGCCTGGCCGTCGGCGTACTCGCCCTGCTCTACGCCGAGAACACGGGCCGGGCCGCGTCCGAGGTGCTGTACTCCGGCCAGGACGCCCTCGGCGGCCTGCTCGACCAGGACACCACGTACACGGTCGGGGTCCTCCTCGTGCTGGTCGTCTGCAAGGCGCTCGCCTACGCCGTTTCCCTGAGCGCCTTCCGGGGCGGCCCCATCTTCCCGTCGATGTTCCTGGGGGCGGCGGGCGGGCTGGCGCTCTCGCACCTGCCCGGCCTGAACGCCACCTCCGGCTTCGCGATGGGCATCGGGGCGATGTGCGTGGCCATGCTCAGACTGCCGATGACCTCGGTGCTGCTGGCCACGCTGCTGCTGGGGTCCGAGGGCATCACCGTGATGCCGCTCGTGATCGTCTCCGTGGTGGTCTCCTACGTCCTCGTGCTCAGGTTCGAACGTCCTTCCGCGGCGAACACAGCGCCCAGATGACGAAGATGTTGATCGCGATGAGGACGATCGACCAGAACGGGTAGTACGGCAGCCACAGGAAGTTGGCGACCGCCAGCAGCCCCGCGAGCAGGACCCCGACGGCGCGCGCCCACAGGGCGCCGCTGAAGAGGGCGATGCCGGCGAGCACGACGACGATCCCCAGGATGAGATGCACCCAGCCCCAGCCCGTCAGGCTGAACTGGAACATGTAGTTGCGCGTGGCGACGAACAGGTCGTCCTTGGCGATGGCGGCGATGCCCTCGAAGATGGCCATCGCCCCGCCGAAGATCATCATCACCGCCGCGAAGACGGTCCAGCCGGTGACGGCGGTCCCGTGCCCTCCGGTCACGTCGTGACCCGTTCGCGTCCCACTGACACTTCCAGCCATGTCGGCCTCCTTGGTTCAGCAGCCGATGCGGCACATACGTGCCGACAAAGCGGCTTATATGCCTCTTATCAGACTGGCACGCCCTCACTCGATCGGCATACGGACCACGCCCGACTTGTCTCCACACAGAGATACAATCCTGAATATGAGAGACGAGGACTCCGTCGACACACGGCTCGCCGCGCGGCTGGGCCTGCTCCGCACCGAACGCGGCTGGTCGCTCGACGAGCTGTCCCGTCGCGCCGGTGTCAGCCGCTCGACCCTGTCGCGGCTGGAGCGCGGTGAACTGAGCCCCACCACCGCCGTCCTGGGGCAGCTCTGCACGGTCTACGGCCGGACGATGTCGCGCCTGCTGCTGGAGGTCGAGGCCGAGCCGGCGCAGCTGGTTCCGGCCGCGCGGCAGCCGGTGTGGCGCGACGAGCGCGCCGGATTCGTCCGCCGCTCGGTCTCCCCGCCGCACGCCGGACTGCGTGCCGAGATCGTCGAAGGCACACTCGACGCGGGCTCGGAGATCTCGTACGGGAACGCGCCGGTGCCCGGCGTGGAGCAGCACGTCTGGGTGCTGGAGGGCACCGTCGAGATCACCGTCGACGGCACCGCGCACACCGTGTGCGAGGGCGACTGCCTGCGCTTCCGGCTGCGCGGCCCCTCGCACTTCCGCTGCCCGGGCCCGCAGCGGACCCGTTACGCCCTGATGATCGTCCTGCCGTGAACGTGAAAGGACCCCGCCCCATGACCGAGATCGTCCCCGTGTCCGGCCCCGAACTGGTCACGTACGCCGATGAGCTCGCCGCGCTGATGATCGAGGCCGTGGAGGGCGGCGCGTCGGTCGGGTTCCTCGCCCCGCTGGACCGGGCGGCGGCGGCCGCGTGGTGGCGGGAGCGGGCCGCGGCCGTCGGGGAGGGGAGCCAGCAGGTCTGGATCGCCCGTGACGACGAGCGGGTGGCGGGCACGATCGGCCTGGTCAGGACCGCCCTGCCGAACGCGCGCCACCGCGCGGAGGTCGCGAAGCTCATGGTGCGGCCGTCGGCCCGTGGCCGGGGGGTCGGACGGGCGCTCCTCGCGGCTCTCGAACGGTGGGCGTCCGCCGAGGGGCTGACCCTGCTGGTCCTGGACACCGAGACGGGGAGCGACGCCGAACACCTCTACCGCGCGGCGGGGTGGACGGAGTGCGGTTCCGTACCGGGCTACGCGGCGGACCCGTACGGCACGCCCCGGGCGACCACGTTCTACTACCGGACGCTCGGCCCCGCGGAGTCCACCGCGCAGTGAGCGTCACAATGGGGCGACGCCACGCTATCGAGGAGACATCCCATGACGCTGCACGACATCCCGCTCCGCACGCTCGCCGGCGAGCCGACGACCCTGGGGGCCTACGAGGGCTCGGCGGTCCTGCTGGTGAACGTCGCCTCCAAGTGCGGGCTCACCCCGCAGTACGCCGGGCTGGAGAGGCTCCAGAAGGAGTACGGCGACCGGGGGTTCACGGTGCTGGGCGTGCCCTGCAACCAGTTCGCGGGGCAGGAGCCGGGTTCCGCCGAGGAGATCCGGACGTTCTGCGCGACGACGTACGGCGTCAGCTTCCCGCTGCTGGAGAAGACCGACGTCAACGGTGAGGACCGGCACCCGCTCTACGCGGAGCTGACGAAGCTCGTCGACGCGGAGGGCGCGGCGGGCGACGTCCAGTGGAACTTCGAGAAGTTCCTGATCTCCCCGGCGGGCGAGGCCGTCGCCCGGATCCGCCCCCGCACCGAGCCGGAGGCACCCGAGGTCGTTTCGCTCATCGAGGCGCACCTGCCGCGGTAGACGGGGCGTACGGCGACGGGGCCGGGCCGCGGAGGCGGCCCGGCCCCGTCGCGTGCGGCGTGCTCGGGACACGCGCCTAGCGGATCGGCATCCCCGACAGGGTGCGGGCGATCACGAGGCGCTGGATCTCGCTCGTGCCCTCGAAGATGGTGTAGATCGCCGCGTCCCGGTGCATGCGCTCGACCGGGTACTCGCGGGTGAAGCCGTTGCCGCCGAGGATCTGCACGGCCTGCGCGGTGACCGACTTGGCCGTCTCGCTCGCGTAGAGCTTGGACATGGAGCCCTCCGCAGCGGTGAACGGCTTGCCGGCGCTCGCCATCCAGGAGGCGCGCCAGACGAGCAGCCGCGCCGCGTCGATCGAGGTGCGCATGTCGGCCAGTTGGAAGGCGATGCCCTGGTTGTCGATGATCGGGCGGCCGAACTGGGTGCGCGTCTTCGCGTAGTCCAGCGCCACCTCGTAGGCGGCGCGGGCGGTGCCGACCGCCATGGCTCCGACGGCCGGGCGGGAGGCCTCGAAGGTGGCCATCGCCGCGTTCTTGACGCGCTCGCCGCCGGACCTGGCGCGCTCGCGGGCGCGGGCGAGACGCTCGTCGAGCTTCTCCTTGCCGCCGAGCAGGCAGTGACCGGGCACGCGGACGTCCTCGAGGACGACCTCGGCGGTGTGCGAGGCGCGGATGCCGTGCTTCTTGAACTTCTGCCCCTGCGAGAGCCCGGGGGTGGCCGGGGGGACGATGAAGGAGGCGTGGCCCTTCGAGCCCAGCTCCGGGTCGACGACGGCCACGACGACGTGGACGTTGGCGATCCCGCCGTTGGTGGCCCAGGTCTTGGTGCCGTTCAGGACCCACTCGTCCTTGGCCTCGTCGTACACGGCGCGGGTGCGCATGGAGGCGACGTCCGAGCCCGCGTCCGGCTCGGAGGAGCAGAAGGCGGCGACCTTCACGTCGGAGGCGTCCCCGTACATCTGGGGGATCCAGGTGCCGATCTGCTCCTCGGTGCCGTTGGCGAGGACACCGACGGCGGCCAGGCCCGTGCCGACGATCGACAGGGCGATGCCCGCGTCGCCCCAGAAGAGCTCCTCCATGGCCATGGGGATGCCGAGGCCCGTAGGGTCGAAGAACTGCTGGGCGTAGAAGTCGAGGGAGTAGATACCCACCTTGGCCGCTTCCTGGATGACGGGCCAGGGCGTTTCCTCACGCTCGTCCCACTCCGAAGCGGCCGGCCGGATCACCTCGGCGGCGAATCCGTGCAGCCAGTCACGGACCTGCTTCTGGTCGTCGTTGAGCTCGAGCGTGAACTCGGCCATGGTTTCCTCCACATGCACTTCCGGATCAAACCGTTACTAGCGGTAACAACAGTCTGTTACCAGCAAGTAGCCTCTGTCAACCGGTCAGCGACGGATCCGCGCCCGGCGGACCAGGGTGTTACGTTGCCCGGGCGTGACGAGATCGCAGGACAGCCGGGTGGGGCGGGAGAAACGACATGGAGACCAGACGCGGGGCCGAACGGCAGCGGACAGCGGCCGAACGCCGCCGTCGGGAACTGCTCGAAGCCGCGGACCGGGTGGTGCTCAGGGACGGCCCGAAGGCCTCGATGAACGCGATCGCCGCGGAGGCCGGGATCACGAAACCGATCCTCTACCGGCACTTCGGGGACAAGGGCGGTCTCTACCGCGCTCTCGCCAAGCGTCACACGGACGCCCTGCTCAGCGCCCTGCGGGCCGCGCTCGACGCACCCTCGGGGCGGCGCGAACGGGTCGAGTCGACCCTGGACACCTACCTCGCGGCCATCGAGGCGCGCCCCCAGGTCTACCGCTTCCTGATGCACCCCTCCGACGACGCCGCCCCCTCGCCCGAGCACGGCTTCGACGTCGGCCGCCACTCCGCCCCGCTGCTGCGCCGCCTCGGCGAGGAACTGGGCAAGGTGATCGTGGAACGGGTCGATCTCGGCCCGGAGAGCGAGCAGATGGCCCGCATCTGGGGTCACGGCATCGTCGGCATGATGCACGCGGCCGGCGACTGGTGGCTCGGTGACCGCCCGTGTTCACGCGAGCAGCTGGTGCGCAGCCTCGCCGACCTGTTGTGGGGCAGGCTGGCCGAGGCGGGCGACCTGCCCGGCGGCCAGGGGTTCTGAGGCCCGCCCGGATGCCCGGGAGCCCGCGGTCAGCCGTCGGCCCCCGTACGCCCCCACGGCGCCCGCCTGGCGGCGCGCAGCGCCCTGGTGCGGCGCAGCCCCGTCAGCCGGTCGGTGTAGACCCGGCCGTCGAGGTGGTCGCACTCGTGCTGAAGGCAGCGGGCGAACCAGCCGGTGCCGGCGACCCGCGCCGCCTCCCCCGCGACCGTGCGGCCCTCGACCACCGCGTGGTCGAAGCGCGGGGTGCCGGCTTCGAGCCCCGGGAGCGAGAGGCAGCCCTCCGGTCCGCGTACGGTGTCGCCGTCGGCCTCGACGAGCACCGGATTGACGAGATGGCCCAGATGCCGGACCTCGTCGTCGTCCGGACAGTCGTACACGAACACCCTGAGCGGGACGCCGATCTGGTTCGCGGCGAGCCCGACACCGTTGGCGGCGTACATGGTCGCGAACATGTCCTCCACCAGTCGGGCGAGGGACGGACCGAACTCGGTGACGTCGTCGCACGGGCGGTGGAGCACCGGGGCGCCCAGCAGACTCATGGGACGAACGCGTCCGGAACTGCCGGGGATCGGGCGGTTTCGCATGGGGAGAAGCGTACGTTCCACGTGACCTCCACGTTCCCCCGTGGTGCCGAGGTGCGGTCGGCACCGCGGACATCGATAGGCTGGGCGCGGACTTACGCAAGGAGGATCTAGGACGATGGCAGGCAACACGGAGCCGTTGTCGCCGCGGGCCAAGCTCGCCGTGACGGCGGGCAAGGCCGCGGCGGCGGTGTCGCGCGCCGCGGGGCGCGGCAGCGGATCGGTGATCGGCGGCCGGGTGGCGCTCAAGCTCGACCCCGACCTGCTCGGGCGGCTGGCGCAGCACCTGGACGTGATCCTCGTGTCCGCGACGAACGGCAAGACGACGACCACCCGGCTGATCGCCGAGGCGCTGCGGGCCGCCGGGCCCGTCGTGTCGAACGCGCTCGGGGCCAACATGCCCGCGGGGATCACCTCCGCGCTGGCAGGGGGCTCGGACGCGCGGTACGGCGTGATCGAGGTGGACGAGAAGTACCTCGCCGGCGTGGCACGCGACACGACACCCAAGGTGATCGCGCTGCTCAACCTCTCGCGCGACCAGCTGGACCGCGCGGCGGAGACCCGGATGCTGGCCGAGAAGTGGCGTGAGGGCCTGTCGGGCTCCAAGGCCGTGATCGTGGCCAACGCCGACGACCCGCTGATCGTCTGGGCGGCCTCCTCCTCCCCCAACGTGGTGTGGGTGGCGGCCGGTCAGGCGTGGAAGGACGACGCCTGGTCGTGCCCGTCCTGCGGCGGTGTGATGCAGCGCCCCGGTGACGACTGGTTCTGCGGCGAGTGCGGTTTCCGCCGCCCCGCCCCCAGCTGGGCGCTGAACGGCGACTACGTCCTGGACCCGCACGGTTCGGCGTGGCCGATCCACCTCCAGCTGCCGGGCCGGGCCAACAAGGCCAACGCGACGAGCTCGGCCGCGGTGGCTGCGGTCTTCGGCGTCCCGCCGCAGGTCGCCCTGGAGCGGATGTACCAGGTGCAGGCCGTGGCCGGCCGCTACGACGTCGTCAGCTTCCTCGGCCGCGAACTGCGGCTCCTGCTGGCGAAGAACCCGGCGGGCTGGCTGGAGACGTTCTCCCTGATCGACCCGCCCCCCACCCCGGTCATCCTCTCGGTGAACGCGCGTGGCGCCGACGGCACGGACACCTCCTGGCTGTGGGACGTCGACTACACCCAGCTCTACGGTCACCCGATCTTCGTGCTCGGCGACCGCAAGCTGGACCTCGCGGTCCGGCTCGAGGTGGCCGGACTCGACTTCCGCGTCTGCGAGACCCTGGACGAGGCCGTCCAGATGGCACCGCCCGGCCGCATCGAGGTCATCGCGAACTACACCGCCTTCCAGGATCTGCGCCGTCGTGTCGGCAACTGACCCCCGCGCGGGCAACCCCCGGAGAGGACGAAGCATGAGCAACAACAGCCTGCGGCTGGTGTGGGTCTACCCCGACCTCCTCAGCACCTACGGCGACCAGGGCAACGCCCTGGTGGTGGAGCGCCGTGCACGCCAGCGCGGCCTCGACGTGTCGCGCGTGGACGTGCGCAGCGACCAGCCCATCCCGACGTCGGGCGACATCTACCTCATCGGCGGAGGTGAGGACCGGCCCCAGCGGCTCGCCGCGGAGCGGCTGCGCCGTGACGGCGGACTGAGCCGGGCCGCGTCCAACGGCGCGATCATCTTCTCGGTCTGCGCGGGCTACCAGATCCTCGGCCACGAGTTCATCAACGACCTCGGCGAGCGGGAGCCCGGCCTCGGGCTGCTCGACGTCGTCTCCACCCGGGGCGAGGGTGCCCGGTGCGTCGGCGACGTGCTCGGCGACATCGACCCGAACCTGGGCCTGCCGCCGCTGACCGGCTTCGAGAACCACCAGGGCGTCACCCATCTCGGCCCGTCCGCGCGCCCGTTCGCCCGGGTACGCCTCGGCGGGGGCAACGGCACGGGTGACGGCACCGAGGGCGCGTACAACGACACCGTGTTCGGCACGTACATGCACGGGCCGGTCCTGGCGCGCAACCCGCTGATCGCGGACCACCTGCTGAAGCTGGCGCTGGACGTGAACGCGCTGCCGCCGAGCGACGACCGGTGGTACGAGGCGCTGCGCGCCGAGCGGATCGCGGCGGCGACCCAGCCCGCCTGACGCACCCGCGGACCCGCGCGGACCGGCCCTTCCGACGGCCGGTCCGCGCGTGTGGGCGACCGGTGTACACCGGGTGGACGTCCAGCAGTCGGACAGCGGGTTCGGTCCCGCCACCCCGCGCCGGTAGGGTGACGAGGATCCAACCGGACGACGCGGTCCGGGGTCGGCCCACGTTGCAAAGGTTTCCCGGGCAATGCGAATTGGTGTGCTCACCTCCGGCGGCGACTGCCCCGGCCTCAACGCCGTCATCCGTTCCGTCGTGCACCGTGCGGTGGTCGACCACGGCGACGAGGTCATCGGCTTCCACGACGGCTGGAGGGGCCTCCTCGAGTGCGACTACCGCAAGCTCGACCTCGACGCGGTGGGCGGCATCCTCGCCCGGGGCGGCACGATCCTCGGCTCCTCCCGTGTCCAGCCCGCGCATCTGCGTGACGGTGTGGAGCGCGCGAAGGGCCATGTGACCGATCTCGGTCTGGACGCGATCATCCCGATCGGCGGCGAGGGCACGCTGAAGGCCGCAAATCTGCTCTCCGAGGCGGGCCTGCCCATCGTCGGTGTGCCGAAGACCATCGACAACGACATCGCCTCCACCGATGTGACCTTCGGCTTCGACACGGCCGTCGGGGTCGCCACCGACGCGCTCGACCGGCTGAAGACGACCGCCGAGTCGCACCAGCGGGTGCTGATCGTCGAGGTCATGGGGCGGCACACCGGCTGGATCGCGCTGCACTCGGGCATGGCGGCCGGCGCGCACGCCATCGTCGTTCCCGAGCGGCCCTTCGACATCGACGAGCTGACCGCGCTGGTCGGCCGGCGCTTCTCGGACGGCAAGAAGTTCGCGATCGTCGTCGTGGCGGAGGGCGCCAAGCCGCGGGAGGGCTCGATGGAGTTCAACCAGGGCACGAAGGACATCTACGGCCACGAGCGCTTCGCCGGGGTGGCGACGCAGCTCTCCGGCGAGCTGGAGCAGCGCCTCGGCAAGGAGGCCCGCCCGGTGATCCTCGGCCATGTGCAGCGCGGCGGGACCCCGACCGCGTACGACCGCGTCCTCGCCACCCGCTTCGGCTGGCACGCGGTGGAGGCGGCCCACCGGGGCGAGTTCGGCATGATGACGGCGCTGCACGGCACGGACATCACGATGGTCCCGCTGGCTGCGGCCGTGGAGACCCTGAAGACGGTCCCGGCCGAGCGCTACGCCGAGGCGCAGGTCGTGCTCTGACCGTCACGACGCTCCGTGAACCGCCCCCGGCCGCACCTGCGGCCGGGGGCGGTTCTAGTCTGGACCGGACAACCGGCGCGAAACGGGGACGCCCCCGGCGGGAGTGAACAGATGGATCACAGCGGGCACGGCATGGACATGGACCTGCCGCCGTTCACGCTGGGCCGTGGGCTGGAGTTCTCCGCGGACCCGTTCTTCCTGATCGGCTGCGTCGCCGCGCTCGTCCTGTACGGGTACGGGGTCGCGCGGCTGCGGGGCCGGGGCGACGCGTGGCCGGTGAACCGGACCGTGTTCTTCGTCCTCGGCGTGCTGTCCATCGCCCTGGTGATGTGCACGGCTCTGAACGACTACGGCATGGTCATGTTCAGCGTGCACATGGTGCAGCACATGGTGATCAGCATGGTGTCGCCGATCCTGCTGCTGCTGGGTGCCCCGGTGACGCTGGCACTGCGGGCCCTGCCCGTGGCGGGACGGGACCGGACGGGCCCGCGTGAGCTGCTGCTCAAGCTGCTCCACAGCCGCTACATGAGGGTCGTCACGCATCCCGTGTTCACGATCCCGCTCTTCATCGCGAGCCTGTACGGGCTCTACTTCACCCCGCTGTTCGACTTCCTGATGGGGTCGAAGGCGGGGCACATCGCGATGATGGTGCACTTCCTGGCGGTCGGCCTGGTGTTCTTCTGGCCGATCATGGGCGTCGACCCCGGCCCGCACCGCCCCGGTTACGTGATGCGGATGCTGGAGCTCTTCGCGGGCATGCCCTTCCACGCGTTCTTCGGCATCGCGCTGATGATGGCGAGCCAGCCGATGGTGAAGGCGTACGAGAACCCGCCCGCCTCGCTCGGCATCGACGCCCTGGCCGATCAGTCCGCGGCCGGCGGCATCGCCTGGGCGTTCAGTGAGATCCCGTCCGTGCTGGTCCTGATCGCGCTGGTCTTCCAGTGGTACCGCTCCGAGCAGCGGACCGCCAAGCGCTCCGACCGGGCGGCCGACCGGGACGGCGACCAGGAGCTGAAGGCGTACAACGCCTACCTCGCCTCATTGCAGGCGCGCGGACAGTAGCGGTGGGCGTGCCCCAGGGGTGACCATGGCTGCAACGGCCGTGCGGCCGGGTGAGGAGCGTGCGCTCATGCCGGGATCCACGAAAACCATGGGGGTGCTCACCGTCGGCGCCCTGGTCGCGGTGACCGCGTACACGGTGGCGCTGGGGAGCAACGGCTGGCTCTGGTTCGGCTGGGTGGTCCTCGGACTCGCCACGCTGGGGATGCTCGCCACCCGGGACTCCTGAGCCGCGCGGCCGGCGTACGGCGCCGTGCGCGGGTGCTCCCCCGGTGTCACGCTGGTGGCACCGCGTGGCACATGGCCGGCCGGTTCAGCCGGCCGGGCCGCCCGTCGCGCGTCTCCGTCGGCGGAAGAGAGTGCTTCGCATGGACAGGTCCGGGTTGGTCGAGGCGATCGGACGCAAGACGGCGGACGGCGGCGAGCTGTCCGCCGACCAGATCGGCCGGGTCGTCGACGCGGTGTTCGGGACGGTCGCCGGGGCCGGGGTGATCGCCGAGGCGCTCAGGGCGGGCAGAACGGTGACCCTGGTGGGCTTCGGCAGCTTCCACCACGTGGGCGGTGAGGCCGCCCTGCGGCCGGGCAAGGCCCTCAACGAGTTCATCCGGGCCTGAGAGCGCCCGATGGCGGTCATCAGGCTCCGGGCCGAAGGCCGGGCGCCGGCCGAGGACGTGTGGCTGCGCTACGTCACCCCTGCCCGCTGGCCGTCCTGGTCGCCGCAGATCAGGGCGGTGCGGGTGGACGCGGAGCGGCTGCGGCCCGGCACCCGGGGTGAGATCGTCTCGTTCCTCGGTGTCACGGCGGCCTTCGTCGTCGTGTCGGTGGACGAGGAGCGGTGGCGGTGGACGTGGCGGGTCCGGCTGGGGCCGGTGCGCCTGCGGCTGTGCCACGAGGTCCTGCGCCGGCCCGGCGGCTCGGTCACGAAGCTCCGGATCGAGGGTCCGGCCCTCGCCCTCGCCGCCTACGCGGGCCCGGCGCGGTGGGCGTTGGGACGCCTGGTCCGGGGGTGAGGGGGCGCCCGTACGCCGTACCCCGGCAGGCGGGCGGGTCCGGGGACGGACGCGCGGGCCGTCGCCCCGCGCACCCGGTGGTCAGGCCTCTTCCCGGTCCGCCCAGTAGTTCACCGGCGCGAGCCCGATGCTGCGTCCGCTCCGGTCCAGGACGCGTCCGACGTGCTTCACGGTGCGGAGCACGATCGCCCGCTCGGTGATGCGCAGCCGGTGGTCGGCGAGCCGGCTCTCCAGGTGGGCCTCCATGCTGTGGACGTCGGCCAGATCGCGCTGCCACAGGTCGAGGATCAGGTTGTCGCGGCCCGTGGTCACCGTGCACATCCGCAGTTCGGGCAGGGTCCGCAGCGAGGCGACGGTGTCCTCGAGATGGCGGGCCGGGACCGAGGCGAAGTACACCACCGACACGGGGAAGCCGGTGAGCGGGCGGGCGAGCGTGCACCGCAGGGCGAGACGCCGGTTGCCGGTGAGCACGCGCAGCCTGCGGCGGACGGTGGCCGTGCTGGTGCCGGCGGCCGCGGCCAGCTCGCGTACCGGCATGCGCCCGTCGTGTCCGAGGGCGAGTGCCAGTTCCCGGTCCACCGGCCGCAGCGGCTCGTCCGGCACCTCCTCCCGGGGTGCGGCGAGTGCCGCCTGCTGGGCGCGGCTGAGGCTGCGCAGCCTCCACCGGTCGCCCTCGTAGGGGATGGCGGTGATCACGTGGACCCGGGTGGTGCGGATCCCGGGCAGGGGTGCGATGCGGCGGCCGACCAGGCGGGAGAGGTCGTCGAGGTCGGCCGCTCCCACGATGGCGAGGAGGTCCCGGTTGCCGGTGGTCTGTTTGAGGCTGAGGACGCGGCTGTCCCTGGCCAGGCTCTCCAGGGTGGACTCGACGGGGAGGCCGCCCATGTCGATCTCGACCTGTGCGTAGACCGCGTCGTCGTGTCCGGGCGAGAGGTAGCCGTCCACCCACGCCGTCCCGGTCCGCTCCAGCCGGTCCCAGCGCCGCGCGGCGGTGACCGCGTCGATGCCCAGGACCTCGCCGATCAGTGTCCAGGGCGCCCTGGGCCGCGTCTGGAGGGCGTGGATGATCGCGAGGTCCAGTTCGTCGGGGTGCGGCATGTTCTGCGTCTGCATGGGGTGGCCGAATCCTGCGTCCGATGAGAGCCCGTGTCCGGTTCCGGCGATTTTACGGGCGCGTAATTCCGGTTCTGGAAGGTAGGTCGCCATGAGTACTCCCCCTCCTTCCCCCGTGCCCTCCGCGCCCGTCCTGCCCGCGGCCGCCTCGCTGCGCCTGACCGGCGCCCGGCTGATCGACGGCACCGGTGCGCGGCCGGTCGCCGACGCCGTGATCGACGTGGACGACCGCGGTGTGATCGTCCACGCCGGGCCCGCCGCCACCGCTCCCCCGGCACCCGCCCGCGCCCGTACCGTCGATGTCGCGGGCCGGACGGTGCTTCCCGGATTTGTCGACGCCCACGTCCATCTCGGCGTCGAGTCGGCGCGGCACATGGTGCGGCGCTTCTCCGAGGACCCCGCGCTGGAGGTCTTCCGCACCGCTTCCCGGCTGCGCGTCACACTGGACGCCGGTATCACCACCGCCCGTGACCTGGGCGGACTGTCCGCCGGGTTCCGTGAGGCGGTCGCCCAGGGTCTGACGGCCGGCCCCCGGCTGCACACCGCGGTACGCATCCTCAGCCACACCGGGGGCCACGCCGACTTCCACACGGACTGCGGCTTCGACACCAGCGCCGGCATGGGCGAGGTCGCCGACACGCCTGACGAGGTGCGCCTGGCGGTCCGCAGGCTGCTGCGGTCCGGGGCCGACGTGATCAAGATCTGCGCCACCGGCGGCATGTCCAGCCCGTACGACCAGCCCGACGACGAAGGCCTCACCGTCGAGGAGATCCGGGCGGTCGTGGAGGAGGCCGACCGGCACGGAGGCCGGCCCGTAGCCGCCCACGCGCAGGGCACGGCAGGCATCCTCAACGCCGTACGCGGCGGTGTCACGAGCGTCGAGCACGGCTACGGCATGACCGCACAGGCCAGGGAACTCGCCGGGGAGCGGGGGGTGTTCCTCGTGCCGACCCTGTCCACGGTGTTCGACGGCATCGACAGGGCCACCATGGAGCCCTTCCACTACGAGAAGAAGCTGCGCTGGTCGGACATCACCCGCACCAACATAGCCGCGGCCATCGCCGACGGGATGAAGATCGCCATGGGCACCGACTCGGCGATGGTGCCGCACGGACGGAACCTGCGCGAGCTGCTCCATCTGACGTCCCTGGGGATGACGCCGCTCCAGGCCATCACCGCCGGCACCCTCACGGCCGCCCGGCTCCTCGGCCTCGACGACCGCGTCGGCACCCTGGAGAAGGGGAAGGAGGCCGACCTGGTGGTGTGCGACGGGGACCCGCTCGCCGACGTCTCGGTGCTCGCCGACCCGTCCCGTGTCGTCCTCGTCGCGCAGCGCGGAGCCGTACGGAAGGACCTGCTGACGGACGCGGCCGGCGGGCGCCCGGACGCGGGGGCGGTGAGCCGGTGACCTCTCGGACCGGAACCCCCTCCCCCGCCGGGGGCGGCGCACTTCTCGACAGGGTGCTGGGCGGCATCGAACGTGCGGGCAACAAGCTCCCGCACCCCGTCGTGCTGTTCCTGTGCCTCTTCGCCGTCCTGGGCGTCATCTCCACCGCCCTGGCCGCGGCCGGGGCCACGGTGACGGTGCCGGGCGACGACGAAGTCCTCGAAGTGAAGGGCCTGTTCACCGGTGAGGGGATCACCTGGCTGCTGGAGAACTTCATCCCCAACTTCACCGGCTTCCCGTCCCTGGGCACCGTGCTGCTCATGATGGCCGCCGTCGGGGTCGCCGAGCGCACGGGGATGCTGGAGACGGCCGTCCGTGTCTCCATCGGGCGGGCCCCCAAGGCGTTGCTGCCGTATCTCGTGGCGTTCGTCGCCGCGCAGGGCCACCTGATGAGCGACGTGGCGATCCTCATCATCCCGCCGCTGGCCGCGCTCGTCTTCAAGGGCGCCGGCCGCAACCCGATCGCCGGTCTGATCGGCGGCTTCGCGTGCGTGTGCGCCGGTTACGCGGCGGGCTTCTCCATCGGTGCGCTGGACGCCCTCTACACGGGCATCACGGAGCAGGCGGCGGCCGTCCTGCCGGGCGGGGAGGACGCGCCCACGCACATCCTCATCAACTACTTCTTCACCGCCGCGGCGAGCGTCGTCCTCGCCCTCATCGGCGGCTTCCTCATCGACCGCGTGCTGGAACCGCGGCTGCCCGCCGCGGTGGAGGCGTCACCGGCGGGCGAGGACGAGGCCGAGGACGGCGGCTACCGGCCGACCCTGGAGGTCACCCCGACGGAACGCCGCGGCCTCCGGTTCGCCGGGCTGTCCGTCCTGGTGTACGCGGCGGTGGTCGTCGTCTGCTGGCTCCTGCCGGGCTCGGCGCTGCGGGGCGAGGGCGGTGCGCTGGTGCCCTCCCCCGTGCTGACCGGCATCGTGCCCCTGCTGTTCGTCGCCTTCCTCATCGCGGGCGTCGTCCACGGCAAGGTCACCGGCAAGGTCCGCAAGGCCGGCGACGTGCCGGAGATGATGGCCGAGTCCATCACCGGCATGTCCGCGTACATCGTGCTGATCCTGGTCATCGCGCAGGTCATCGGCGTCTTCGACTGGTCGAACGTCGGCACGCTGCTGGCCGTGAAGGGCGCCGGGCTCCTGGAGTCGGCGGGACTCACGGGCTTCACGGGGCTGGCCCTGTTCGTCCTGCTGGTGTGTGTGCTGAACCTGTTCGTGACCTCGGGATCGGCGCTGTGGTCACTGGTGGCCCCGGTCTTCGTACCCGCGTTCATGCTCATCGGACTCGAACCGGCCGTCACGCAGGCGGCGTTCCGCATCGGCGACTCGGCGACACAGATGATCACCCCGCTGAATCCGTACGTCTTCCTGATGCTCATCATCCTGCGCCGCTACGAACCCGACGCGAAGCTGGGGACGATCCTCTCCCGGCTCTTCGTCTTCGTCGTCCCCTTCCTGGTGGCCTGGCTGATCGCCCTGGGTGTCTTCTACGGTTTCGACCTGCCGCTCGGGCCGGGCGCGGACATCCACCGGGACTGACCTCCCGGGACGTACGAGGAGCGGCGGACGTCGGAAGGGTCCTCCGGGAGCGGCCGGAGGGCCCTTCCGCATGCCCGCGGGCGGCCTTGCGTTCCCGGTCCGCACGACTGCCCGGATTCCGCCGGAACAGGGCTACGATCGACCGCCGGGGAGGAGCGTTCCCGCGGGTCGTCGGCTGATGCCCCGTCAACTGATCCGGCGAGAAGCGGGTACCCGTCCGGGGAGGCCGGCCCGTCGGCGGGCCGGCCGGGTACGACCACCCGATCCGCGAACCGGCGGAACGCGGCCGGCAGCCCGGTCCGGAAGGCTAGGAGAGAAGCTGTGTTCTATTACGTCCTGAAGTTCGTCGTACTGGGCCCGCTGCTCCGGCTGGTGTTCCGCCCCCGTATCGAAGGGCTCGAACACATCCCCGACGACGGGGCTGCCATCGTCGCGGGCAACCACCTCTCCTTCTCCGACCACTTCCTGATGCCCGCGATCCTCAAGCGCCGCATCACGTTCCTGGCGAAGGCGGAGTACTTCACCGGCCCCGGCGTCAAGGGCAGGCTGACCGCGGCGTTCTTCCACAGCATCGGGCAGATCCCGGTGGACCGGTCCGGCAAGGAGGCGGGGCAGGCGGCGATCCGCGAGGGGCTGGGGGTGCTCGGCAAGGGGGAACTGCTGGGCATCTATCCGGAGGGCACCCGCTCGCACGACGGACGGCTGTACAAGGGCAAGGTCGGCGTCGCGGTGATGGCGATCAGGGCGGGGGTCCCGGTCATCCCCTGCGCGATGGTCGGCACGTTCGAGATCCAGCCGCCCGGACAGAAGGTGCCCAAGGTCAAGCGGGTCACGATCCGGTTCGGGGAACCGCTGGACTTCTCCCGGTACGCCGGCCTGGAGGACCAGAAGGCGGCGATCCGGGCGGTCACGGACGAGATCATGTACGCGATCCTCGGCCTCTCCGGGCAGGAGTACGTGGACGAGTACGCGGCCAAGGCGAAGGCGGCGTCGGCCGAGGGGCCCGAGAAGTCCCCCCGGCGGCCGCGCTGAGCGGGGAATCTGCTCTCGGCCGACATCCCTTGTTCCGGTGGCCGGGGCGGCCCTAGCGTTCTCCGCATGAGCAGAGGACGAGCGTTCGTACTGGGTGCCACGGGGCAGATCGGACGGCCCGCGGTGCGGGCCCTGGCCGGGGACGGCTGGGAGGTGACCGCCGCTTCCCGGGGAGGCGGCCGGGACGCCTCCTGGGGCGAGGGTGTGCGTACCGTCGCACTGGACCGTGAGGAGGAGGGCGCCCTGGCGGCCGCGCTCGGCGACGGCTGCGACGTCCTGGTCGACATGGTCGCCTTCGGCCGGAAGCACACGGCGCAGCTGACGGGACTGTCGGACCGCGTCGGCTCGGCGGTGGTCATCTCCAGCGGCGCGGTGTACGAGGACGGCCGGGGCCGCAGTTTCGACACGCAGGGCGAACCGGACGGCTTCCCGGAGTACCCGGTGCCGATCCAGGAGACGCAGCGCACGGTGGCCGCCGGGGACACGACGTACGGGAGGCGGAAGGTCGCGCTGGAGCAGGACCTGCTCGCGGCCGGTGACGCGCTGCCGGTGACACTGCTGCGTGCGGGCGCGGTGCACGGGGAGCACGGTCGCGTGCCGCGCGAGCTGTACTTCGTCAAACGCCTGCTGGACGGGCGCGCACGGCGGGTCCTCGCCTACGGCGGGGAGAGCCGCTTCCATCCGGTGCACACGTCCAACCTCGCCGAGCTGGTACGCCTGGCCGCCCTGCGGCCGGCCTCCCGGGCGCTGAACGCGGGTGACCCGCAGGCCCCGACCGTCGCCGAGATCGGAGCGGCCGTCGACGGGGTGCTCGGTGCGGAGACCGAGACGGTGCTGGTCGCGGGCGCGCCGCCGGAGGGGGGTGTCGGGGAGACCCCGTGGACCGCACCGCACTCCGTCGTCTACGACATGTCGGCCGCGGAACGCGAGCTGGGCTACCGCCCGGTGACGGGGTACGCGGAGTCGCTGCCGCGGACCGTGGCATGGCTCGCCGAGCGGCTCGACGGGCGCGACTGGCGGGAGGCCTTCCCGAAGATGGCGAGCTCCTACGGGACGCTCTTCGACTACGCCGCGGAGGACGCCTGGCTGGAGCGGTACGACGGAAAGGCGTGAGCGGGGTGAGCGGACGGCCGCCGGTCGTCATCGGCCGCCCGCTCACGTCAGGTGGTGATCAGGGCTTCGGCGTGGCGTGCGGGGTGCACGTCACATCGCTCCGGTCGGTCTGCCCCGTGAGCAGGTAGGTGTCCACCCGCTCGTTGACGCAGGGGTTGACCAGGCCCGTGACACCGTGCGATCCGGCGCCCTTCTCGGTGATGAGACGGGAGCCCTTGAAACGCTTGTGCAGCTCGACGGCGCCCTCGTACGGAGTGGCGGCGTCGCGCGTGGACTGCACGATCAGCACCGGGGGAAGACCCTTGCCCGTGCGGACGTCGAGCGGCGTCCGCTGCTTGGACGGCCAGGTCGCACAGGGCAGGTTCATCCAGGCGTTGGCCCAGGTCATGAATGGGTATTCCTTGTGCAGCCGGGTGTTGTCGCGGTCCCACTTCTTCCAGCTGGTGGGCCACTTGGCGTCCGCGCACTCGACGGCCGTGTACACGGCGTTGCCGTTCTCCGAGCTGATGTTGCCCGCGGTGTCCGACAGGTCGGGTGCCGCGGCGTCGATCAGCGCCTGGGTGTCACCGGCCAGGTAGTCGCTCCAGATCCGGGCGGTGGGCGCCCAGGCGGAGTCGTAGTACGGCGCGCTCTGGAAGAATCCGATGAGCTCGGCGGGGCCGACGACGCCACCGATCGGGTTCTTCTTGGCCGCGGCCCGCAGCGTGAGCCACGCCTGCTCGACCTTCGCCGGTGTGTCACCGATGTGGTAGGCGGCGTCGTTCTCGGCGACCCACGCCTTCCAGTCGTTCCAGCGGGTCTGGAAGGCGATGTCCTGGTTGAGGTTGGCCTCGTACCAGATGTTGTCCTTCGCGGGGTTGACCACGCTGTCGACGACCATGCGGCGCACGTGCGACGGGAAGAGCGTGCCGTAGACCGCGCCCAGGTAGGTGCCGTAGGAGACGCCCAGGAAGTTGAGCTTCTTCTCACCGAGCGCGGCGCGGATGACGTCCAGGTCGCGTGCGGTGTTGGGCGTGGTCATGTGCGGCAGCATCGCGCCGCTGCGCTCGGCGCAGCCTGCGGCGTACTCGGCCGCGAGCTTGCGCTGGGCGCGCTTGTCGGCCTCGCTGTCCGGTACCGGATCGGCCTTCGGGGCCTTCACGAACTCCTGCGGGTCGACGCAGGAGATCGGCGCCGAGTGACCGACGCCGCGCGGGTCGAAGCCGACGAAGTCGTACGCCTTCGCGGCCTTCGTCCAGAGCGGGTTCTTGGTGACGATGCGCTTCGGGAACGCCATGCCCGAGCCACCGGGGCCACCGGGGTTGTAGACGAGGGCGCCCTGGCGCTCGCTCCTGGTGCCGGTGCTGACGTGCCGGTCGACCGCGAGCTTGATCTGCTTGCCGTCCGGCTTGCTGTAGTCGAGCGGAACACTCACCCAGCCGCACTGGATGGGTGCGGCGATCGCCCAGTCGGCCGGACAGTCCGTCCAGTCGATTCCGGACTGTGCGGCCCGGGCGGCGGCGATCTGGACTCCGCGTGCCTCCTGGTCGCCGTGGTGCCGGCTGTCGGCACCGGCGGCCGGTGCGGCTATCGCCCCCGCTATGAGCGTGCCCGCGATCAGAGTGCCGGCCGAACCGAGCATCGCTGTGCGTCTCAAGTGGAACCTCCCCCTACGTGATGCGCCGCCGGTGGCGGCGCGTCGGATCGTGCGTCCAGGCGGATCCTTTCGTCTGTGAGGTTGCCGAGAACAGGGCGTACACGTGTTTCTTTACCGAACCAATAACCGGTGCCCGCTGTCCCGCTGAGCGAACTCACGTCCTCCGCGGGGCCTTCGGCTCCTTCAGAAGGTCCTCCAGCGCCTCGTCCAGCACCCCGCGCAGCAGCCGGGCGTCCTCGGCGAGCGCGGTCACCAGGACCGCGGGGCCTGCCAGCGGGGTGAGTGCGGCGGTGGGTCCGAGCAGCCGGGGGGCGGGCGGCCGGTCCTCGAACGCGGGGTCGACGAGGAGCAGTTGTCCGACGGCGCGGTGGCCGCCCAGGACCGCCGGGCCGTCCCAGCCTCCGGGTGCTCCGGGCCCGTACGCCAGTTGCTGGTCGACCAGGAGCCGTCCGGCCCTGCGTACCGTGAGGCGGGTCGAGAGGCGCCCGGTGCGCTCGCCGTGCCGGCCGAGGACCTGTTCCTCCCGGAGCACCAGGCGTGCGGTGGGGGCGAGTTCGGCCCTGGTGGTCAGGTCGAGCGCGCTGCCGGCTGCGGAGACGAGCTGTTCGGGGAGCCAGTGCAGCTCCGCCCCCTCCCCCACGCTCAGCCGTACGTCGTACGAGGCGGGGCCGGCCTCCGGGGTGGCGCCCGGCAGCGCCACGGTGGCCGCCGCCGCGTCCACGGCCAGACGGGCGCCGTCCTCGGCGCGGACCTCGACGGCCAGCCGGTCGCCGCCGAGGGGCGCGCTCATGGCGCCGACCACGGTGACGCGCGCGCGGTCGGGGTCCGGTGACCTGGTCCGGCGCAGGGCGAGCGGTCCCTCGCTCTCGAGCACCGGGAGCACGGTGCGGCCCCGCCGGTCGGCGACGGCCCTGATCCGTGCGGTGGCCGAGACGCTCATGCGGCCCAGTCCGCGAGCCGCTCCCGCACCCAGTCGGCGACGGGCCCGACCCCGTCGGGCCCGGTCAGGGAGGTGAACACGACGGGGAGTCCGCCGCGCTGTGCTGCGGCGTCGCGCGCCATCCGGTCCAGGTCGGAACCGACGTAGGGGGCGAGGTCCGTCTTGTTGACGACGAGCAGGTCCGCGGTGGTGACCCCGGGGCCGCCCTTGCGCGGGATGTCGTCACCGCCCGCGACGTCGATGACGAAGAGCTGGGCGTCGACGAGCCCCTTGGAGAAGGTGGCGGTCAGGTTGTCGCCGCCCGATTCGACGAGGATCAGGTCGAGGGGGCCCACGGAGTCCTCCAGGTCCTCGACCGCTTCGAGGTTGGCGGAGATGTCGTCGCGGATCGCGGTGTGCGGGCAGGCGCCGGTCTCCACGGCCTGGATGCGCTCGGGGGGCAGTACGGCGTTGCGGAGCAGGAAGGCGGCGTCCTCGCGGGTGTAGATGTCGTTGGTGACCACGGCGATGGAGTACCGGTCGCGCAGGGCGCGGCACAGGGCGGCGACGGTGGCGGTCTTGCCCGATCCGACGGGGCCGCCGAGGCCGACGCGCAGGGCGCGGCGGGTGCCGTCGGGGCGTGCCGCGTCGGCGCTGACGGCTGCGGGTCCGTGGTGTGCGTGGTCGAGGTGCATGGGTGCGGCTCCTGGTGGTGACGGGCGGAGGGGATCGGGGTTCAGGACGCGAACAGGCGCACCGGCCAGGCCGCGTGGGCCTCGGCGGAGATGTCGAGCAGCGGGGCGGAGGCGGCCGGCAGCGCGTCGATGCCGCGCAGCGCCGCCTCGGCGGCCTGTTCGGCGACCTGGTCGAGGGCGGGGGTGAGCCGGGCGAGGACGGCGGTGGCCTCGAAGGGGTCCAGGGACAGCAGGCGGACGACCGCGGTGGCCGGTCCGCTGACCGTCTCGTAGGCGACGCAGTGGGCGGCGTCGGAGGGGCCCAGGCCCGCGGCGCGTGCGGTGAGGCCGAGCACGACGGGCTGGTGGGCTCCGCGTGGACGGGCGGCGGCGAGCGCGGCCAGTTCGGGGCTGGGCCAGGTGGCGCGCGCCGCCCGCATCAGCTGCCGTCCGAGCTTGCGGGCGACAGCCCTCAGCGCGGGCGAGGGCGTCCGGGCGTCGGCGGCGTCGTCGAGGGCGAGCGGGTCCAGTCCGTGGGCGGCCGCCGCGGCGAGGGCGGCGGCGGTGAGCCCGGTGGTGTGGAGCCGGCCCAGGCAGAAGGCCTCCAGGTCCTGGGCGTCGCGGATGTGCCCCGCCTTGACGGCCGGTTCGGCGCCTCCCGAGTGGGCGTGGCCACCGGCGGGGAACCGGCCGTCGGCGAGGACGAGCAGGGCTGCGCGCGTCGTCATGAAGTGCTGTCCTGACCTCAGAAGAGGAAGTACCGCTGAGCCATGGGGAGTTCGGCGGCGGGGGCGGGTTCGACGGGATCGCCGTCGATGGTGACGGCGAAGCTGTCGGGGTCGACCTCGACCCGGGGCAGGGCGTCGTTCTCGCGCATGTCCGCCTTCGTGACGCCCCGGGTGCTGGTGATCGGCACGAACGCCTTGCCCAGCCCCAGCCGCTCCGGCAGCCCGGCGCCGATGGCGGCCGAGGACACGAAGTTGAGGGAGTTGGAGGCGGGGGCCCGGCCCACGGCGCCGAACATGGGGCGCGGCAGGACCGGTTGCGGGGTGGGGATGGAGGCGTTGGCGTCGCCCATCTGCGCGTAGGCGATCTGGCCGCCCTTGATCACGGTCTGCGGCTTGACGCCGAAGAAGGCCGGGTCCCACAGCACGAGGTCGGCGAGCTTGCCGGACTCGACGGAGCCGATCTCCCGGTCCAGGCCTTGGGCCACCGCCGGGTTGATGGTGTATTTGGCGACGTAGCGGCGGGCCCGGTGGTTGTCGGCCGCCCCGTCCCCCGGCAGGGCGCCGCGGCGCCGCTTCATCACGTGGGCGGTCTGCCAGGTACGCAGGATCACTTCGCCGATCCGGCCCATCGCCTGGGAGTCGGAGGAGATGATCGAGATGGCTCCGAGGTCGTGGAGGATGTCCTCGGCCGCGATCGTCGAGGGCCTGATCCGGGACTCGGCGAAGGCGAGGTCCTCCGGCACCGTCGGGTTGAGGTGATGACAGACCATCAGCATGTCGAGGTGTTCCTCGATCGTGTTGACGGTGTGCGGCCGGGTGGGGTTGGTGGAGCTGGGCAGGACGTAGGGCTCCGAGACCACGCTGATGATGTCCGGTGCGTGTCCGCCGCCCGCGCCTTCGGTGTGGTACGCGTGGATGGACCGTCCCGCGATGGCGGCCAGCGTGTCGGCGACGAACCCGGCCTCGTTGAGGGTGTCCGTGTGGATGGCGAGCTGGGCGCCCGTCTCCTCGCACACGCTCAGGCAGGCGTCGATCACGGCGGGGGTCGCGCCCCAGTCCTCGTGGATCTTGAATCCCAGGGCGCCGGAGCGCAGTTGGGAGTGCATGGCCTCGCGGGACATCGTGTTGCCCTTGCCCAGCAGGCCGATGTTGACCGGGTAGCCGTCGAGAGCCTCGAACATCCGGGCGAGGTGCCAGGGGCCGGGGGTGATCGTCGTGGCCTTGGTCCCTTCGGCCGGGCCCGTGCCGCCGCCGACGAGTGTGGTGATCCCGGAGGAGAGCGCCTGGTCGATGAGGGTCGGCGAGATGAAGTGGACGTGTGCGTCGATGGCGCCGGCGGTGACGAACTTGCCGTTGCCCGCGATGATCTCGGTCTCCGGCCCGATGACCAGGTCGGGGTGGACCCCGTCCATGGTGTCCGGGTTCCCGGCCTTGCCGATCCCGGTGATCCGGCCGTCCCGGATGCCGATGTCCGCCTTGACGATGCCCCAGTGGTCGATGATGACGGCGCCGGTGATGACGGTGTCGGGTGCGCCTTCGGCGCGCGTGGTACGGGCCTGCCCCATCGATTCCCGGATCACCTTGCCACCGCCGAACACGGCTTCGTCACCCGCCCGTCCGGGGCCGCCCGACCGGTCCTCCTCGATCTCGACGACGAGGTCGGTGTCCGCGAGCCGGATGCGGTCGCCGGTGGTGGGCCCGAACAGGTCGGCGTACACGGGGCGGCTGAGCTCAGGCATCGAGGGGACCTCCGGTGTCGCCGCGCAGTCCGGGGACGATGCGCAGGCCTGCGATCGGGACGAGTTCGACATCGACGGGGATCCCGGGCTCGAAGCGCACGGCGGTTCCGGCGGCGATGTTCAGCCGCAGCCCGTGGGCGGCACGGCGGTCGAAGTCCAGGCCGGTGTTGGCCTCGGCGAAGTGGTAGTGCGAGCCGACCTGGACGGGGCGGTCCGCGGCGTTGAGGACGGTGATACGGGTGACGGGGCGCCCCTCGTTGAACGGCACCGGCTCCTGGGCGTACAGGATCTCTCCGGGAATCATCGGCTGCTCCCCCGTCAGACGATCGGCTCGTGGACGGTGACCAGCTTGGTGCCGTCCGGGAAGGTGGCCTCGACCTGGACGTCGTGGATCATCTCCGGGATGCCCTCCATGACGTCCTCGCGGGTGAGGACCTTCCGGCCGGATGCCATCAGCTCGGCGACGGTGCGGCCGTCGCGGGCGCCTTCCAGCAGGTGCGAGGTGATCAGCGCGACGGCCTCGGGGTGGTTCAGCCGCAGCCCGCGCGCCCTGCGCTTCTCGGCGACATCGGCTGCCACGTGGATGAGCAGGCGTTCCTGTTCGTGCGGAGTCAGTTGCACGCTTCCACCCTCTTCGTCTTCCGCCCGGTACCGGCCCCGGGCGCAGCGGGACCCTATCCCGCCTTCAACACTCTGTTGAAGAACGAAGGGGTTTCCGCGGCCAGGTATTGCACGTTAGGGCGGAAGTTTTTCCGGCGCGTTAACTGATCTTTTGCGGATCCATGGATATCGGGCCGCACAACCCGCCCCGGGCGCCTCGGCCCTTCTCCCCGAACAGGGCCCGCCCCACGGCACGTCCAGGGCCGTGGGGATCCGGGTGCGGGCGATGTCGCCGTCAGGCGTCCCCGTCGGCGGCAGCCCGGCCGTGCGGCACCTGTGGACGGCTCCGCCAGGGACGCCATCCGCCCACGCGCCCGACACGGACCGTCCGCCGCCCATGACCCCGGACGCATCAGGAGAACGAGCACGGCGGCGCACCGCCCCCGCCGGCCTCTCGCGGCACGGGGCGGGCTCCGCAGCCCTCCCGGGAACGCGCGGCGCCGCTTGGCGTCGGCGGTGACCGCGGTCAGGGCGTCATGGTGCGGCCCTTGCGGGCGATCACCGTCCCACGCCTTTCGATCGGCGCGGGCACGCCTCCGCCATCGGTCCTTCCCGCGACGCGGCGGAGGTGCACGAGAGGGACCGGGCACAGGTCGTATACGGGGTCACGCCCACCGAAAAGCCCCTGCGCCGGACGGGGTCGCCCCGACCACCCGGGGCCGCCAACCGCCGGAGCAGGGGGCACACGAGCCGCGCGATACCGCAGCCGGAGCGAGCGGACCCGCAATCGGGACGGGGGACATGACCCGCACGACGCCGCGCCCGGAGCGAACGAACCCGAGACCGGGGCGGGGGCGACACGACCCGCACGACGTCATGCCCGAGGCGAGGGCGATACGACCCGCGCGGCGCCACACCCGAAACCAGCGGGCTCGCGACCTGGACCGAGGCCACGCGAGCCGCGCGCCGCCACGCCCGGGGCGAACGGCCCCCCGCGACCGGGGCGAGGGCGGTACCACCCCGCACGACACCACGCCCGAATCCAGCGGGCCCGCGATCCGGGCGGTCGTCAGCGCCCGGCATCCACCCGCTACCGGCCGCACAGCACCGTCGCGCCCCAGCCCGGCCGGTGGGTCCACCGCCACCCGTACCGCTCACGGCCCACAACGGGCCGACCCGAACAGACCGCGCCGGGCGCTTATCCCACCGGCCGTCATCTCGGCGGCCGGAACCGGCCGCCGTCCAGCGGTCCCGGCGGTCCCGGCGATCCCGGCTCGCGCACCGGCCGGACCTCACGCCGGTGCGCGTCAGCTGTCCCGCTCCTCGTGGCCACCGCGGTGCTCCGCGGCGATGCCGAAGCGGTGCCGTTCGCCAGGGGCGGACGACACGGAGCGCAGCGAGGACACCGAGCTGATCACCTGCTCCTCACCGGCGGCGGCCGCCTCCCGCGCCTCGGCCTCTTCGCTCTCGAGTCGTTGCAGGTCAGCGGCGGATACCAGGGCGACCAGCGGCTTTCCGTGCCGCGTCACCACCACGCGTTCGCCCCCGTAGACGACGCGGTTGATCAGTTCGGCGAGCTCCGCCCGGGCTTGCGTCACCGGAATCTCGTAGGCCATGACCCCATTCTAACCTTCTGTACGTCCTGTACATTTTTTACGTACTCCGCTTCCACGCAGCAGAGGTTCGAGGAAAGGCATCGCCATGTTCCGTCCCGCCGCCCGCTACGTCCTGCCCGAGTTCACCGAACGCACCGCCTACGGATCCCGGAGCATGGATCCGTACGCGAAGCTGCTGTCCGAGCGGATCGTCTTTCTCGGCACACCCGTCGACGACACCGCGGCGAGCGACCTGATCGCGCAGTTCATGTACCTGGAACACGCGGATCCCGACCGGCCGCTGTCCCTCTACATCAACTCTCCCGGCGGATCCTTCAACGCCATGACGGCCGTCTACGACACCATGCGCTTCCTGGCCTGCCAGGTGGAGACCTTCTGCCTGGGGCAGGCCGGCTCGAGCGCCGCCGTCCTGCTCGCGGCCGGGGCTCCCGGGCGCCGACATGCCCTGCCGGGCGCACGGGTAGTCATCCAGCAGCCCGCCCTGGACGAGCCGGTGCGGGGCCAGCCCTCCGATCTCGACATCCAGGCACGTGAGTTGACGCGCGAGCGCGAGCTGCTCACGGCCATGCTGGCCCGCCACACGGGACGTTCGACGCGGGAGATCAGCGCCGACATCGAACGGGACACCATCCTCGACGCCCGGGCCGCCGTGGCGTTCGGACTGGTGGACCACGTCGTGGAGAACCGCACGCCGTCCCAGCCGCCGCATTCCGCGAGGTGAACACCCGATGCGCCCACCCCAGTTCCCGCCGCTTCCCGCACTGACCCGCGCCGAGGCCGAGTTCATCGACTGCTACCTGGAGGTGCTCGACCAGCTCGGCCGCATCAATCCCGCCCGGGGCGGCGACACGTACGGTGCGCTGCGGGCCGCCCAGGCCCTCGCCTCCCGGGCTGTCGGCCTCCGGGAAGCGCTCGTGTCCATGCACGAGCGGGGTGAATCGCAGATCCACGCGGACACCCTGGCCAGAGCGTTGCGCCTGCTGGACGGGGAGCGTCGGGCCGGGCGGGTCGCCGTGCCTCCGCCGCCATCGAGTTGAACGTCCCGGCCCCCGACTCGGCCGCCCCCTTGGCCTTTTCGGGGTGTCTTCACGACACGCCCGGCGGGCCGATGAGTTTCCCTCGCTCGATCAGCGTAGGAGGTCCCCCGCCCGGGGGACAGCCCAACTTGCGCAACCGGCGCGGACGCTGAACGGAATACATCGTTCCGCCGCTGGTACACGGCTGGTCGGGTCCGCGCGCCAGGGCCGCGCGCGGACCGCGTCCACTCGATCGGATCAGTCGTGACGACTCTCACATATCGCACCTTCCGCGAGGAAATCCGGCAGCGCGTGAGTAAAGATCCCTGGGACGACAAGCCCCCGCCACCGCGGCGGGGCGGTCCGGGCGGACGCCGAGTCCTGCCGCCGTCCGGATGCCTGGTCGACAGGAGTGGATCGGCAGGAGTGGAGGACCCGAGCACAACGGGCCGCCCGGACGTCCGGACGGCCCTCGGGGTGAAGCCGCATCACGCGGCCGGGCAACTTCGCCAGCCCGAACCCGACAGGTCATCCTTCACAGGCGGCTGACGAAGGGTTGCGCATGACTGCGCAGGTTCATGTCCCGTCTCTGTTCGCCCGGGTCGGTACGGCCTCGGTTCTGACCTTCGCCGTAGGCACCACCATGCTGGCTCCGGGTCTCGTGAACGACGCCGAAGCCGCCGCCCACTCGACGCAAGCACTGAAGATCGCCGCCTCGAAGAAGGGCGCGCCCTACAGGTGGGGCGCCACGGGCCCGCACCGGTTCGACTGTTCCGGGCTCACGCTCTACTCCTTCAGGAAGGCCGGCAAGAAACTCCCCCGGACGGCCCAGCAGCAGTACAACAAGACCCGCCATATCTCCAGGTCGCAGCGGAAACGCGGCGACCTGGTCTTCTTCCACGCGGGCCGCAGCGTGTACCACGTCGGCATCTACGCGGGCAGCGGGAAGATCTGGCACTCACCGAAGACCGGTGCCGTGGTCCGGCTGGAGAAGATCTGGTCCGGGAACGTCTGGTACGGGAGGGTCCGCTGACCTCCTTCTCCGCCCGGCTCAGCGCAACAGGGGCCCCGTCACCAGCACGAGCCCCAGCGCGGTGAGCGCCGTGCCGCTGCCGCCCTCGATCGCACGGGCGGTACGCGGCCGGCGCAGCCACCGGCCCAGCCGGTCCACCAGCAGCGCCACGGCCGGGAACCAGACGAGCGCGAGCAGCACGACGACCGAGGCCAGCAGCAGGGTCCTGGGCAGGGGCGGCTGCCCGTCGGGGACGAACTGGGGCAGCAGGCTGAGGAAGAGGACGGGTGCCTTCGGGTTGAGGGCGTTGGTCAGGAAACCCTGACGCAGCGATCCCACCGGGGAGGGGGCCCGGGACGGGGCGCCCTCCCCGGCGTCCGCTCCCCCCGCGCTCCGGCGTCGCAGCGCGTACAGCCCGCTGAGGCCGAGGTAGAGCACGTACGCACCGCCGAGCAGCTGGACGGTGCGGAAGAGGACGGGCATCGTCACGAGCACGGCGGCGAGTCCGGCGACGGCCAGCGCGGTGTGCACCAGGAGCCCCCCGGCGACCCCTACCGCGGTGGCCAGCCCCGAGGCCCGGGATGCGAGGGCGTTGCGTACGACCACGGTGAAGTCGGCGCCGGGCAGCGCCACCATTCCGGCCGCCACGGCGACGAAAGCGAGCAGTTGTGCGTCCATGGGTCCACCTTGGACGCTCGGGCCCTTTAGCGTGTACTTGCAATCTTCTGGGTCTGCCAAAAGGAACGCTTAATGTACGACCCGACGCGGCTCGCGGCGCTGGTGGCGGTGGCCGAGGCCGGCTCGATCACACGGGCCGCCGCCCGGCTGGGCTACACCGCGCCCGCCCTCTCGCAGCAGCTGGCCAAGCTGGAGCGGGAAGCGGGAACGGCACTCCTGGTCCGTCACCACCGGGGAGCCCGCCTGACGGCAGCCGGTGAACTGCTGGCGGGCCGGGCCAGGCGCGTGCTCGACGAGATGGACCGGGCACGGCACGAGCTGGCCCGGCTGGCCGGGCTGTCCGGCGGACGGCTCCGGGTCGGTACGTTCGTGACGGCGGGGATCCACCTGCTGCCGCCGGTGCTCACCTCGTTCCGGCGCGCGCACCCCGATGTGGAGCTGGTCGTGACGGACTACGAGCCGCCCGCCGGGGTCGCGGCGGTGGCCGCGGGCGACGTGGACCTGGCACTGAGCCACGCGTACGAGCCCGCGGCCGTCGAGCCGCTGCCCGCAGGACTGGCGGCCGAGCCGCTGCTCACGGAGGAGCTGGTGCTGGTCACCGCGCCCGGGCAGATGCTCTCCGAGGGCAGCGGGCCGCTGCCCGTGGCCGAACTGGCGGGCCGGCCCCTGATCAGCAGCGCGCCCGCCCATCCGCCGCGACGCGGGGTCGAGCGCGCACTCGCGGAGGCGGGGGCCACCCCCGCCGTGGTGTGCGAGTCTCCCGGCTACGCCCTGGTGTGCGCCCTGGTCAGTGCGGGTCTCGGCGTGGCGGTGGTGCCGGAGATGGTGGCCGCGATGTCGCCGACGCCGCTCGCGGTACGGCGCCTGGAGCCCGCGGCCTTCCGGCGGACGATCTCCGTGGTGCACCGGGGGGACCGGAACACCGCTGCGGCAACGACGCTGATGGCGTTGCTGCGCAGCGGCTTCGGCCGGGCCTCGGCCGTGTGAGATACCCGCCGTCCCGCCCGCACCGGAGAGGGCTCGTGCGCCGCCTTCCCGCCCGCACTGCCCGGGGGGAGGGCTCGTACGCCGCCCTCACACCCGCACGGGCACCGGCCAGGGAAGAGTGACCGACACGGTCTTGCCTCCGTCAGGGGTGGGGCTGACGCCGAGCCGGCCGCCGTACTCCTTCGCGAGGGCGCGGACGATGACCATGCCGCGGCCGTTGTCCTGCCGCACCGCCGCGGGGAGCTTCTGGGGCCAGCGGGGGTGACTGTCCGTCACGCCGAGATAGAACTCCGCGTCCCGGTCGAGCCGCAGGTCCACGGTGAAGGTGGGCGACTGCCCGAAGGTGTGCTGCACGGCGTTGGTGGCCAGCTCCGAAACGATCAGCCGAATGGTTTCTGCGGAGTCGGCGTCCTCGGCGAGGCCCCATTCGGCGAGTACCCGGGCCACGTGTCTCCGGGCCGCGGAGACCGAGAGCGGATCGCTCGGCAGAGTGACGGTTGCTTCCTGATGGTCTGCCATGGCGACGCCGTCCCTTCCCGCCCGGGCCGGCCTGCGGGCGGCCCGGATTGTGCTTCGCGCCAGACTGTCACCGATACGGGCCCCGGTGACGGTGATCCCACTGGATAGGTAGATATCTGTCGCTCAAAACGGTGAACTCTGTCGTATACCGCGGTAAGGGACGCACATGCCCCCGGAGTCGGCCGACCACGGCCGGAGGTACGCCGGATCCGGACGGACCGTGCGGGGTGTCCCGGGCGACGCGGCCCTGGCCCTCCCGGGCGACGCGGCCCCGCCCGCTGCCGGGCGACGGCCTGTACGGCCTTGGCGGCCGGACCGCGCCGGCCGCCACCTACCCACCCCGTCAGCTCACGGGCAGGGGCGCCGTCGCGAGGACCGTGCCGACGGCGGTCGCGATCTGCTCCCGCGTCAGGTCGGCCCGGGCGGTGAGCCGCAGCCGTGAGATGCCGTCCGGCACCGACGGCGGGCGGAAGCATCCCACGGCGAGTCCGGCGGCACGGCAGTCGGCGGCCCAGCGCACCGCCGACTCGGCCGAGGGCGCGCGGACGGACACGACGGCCGCGTCGGGGCGTACCGCGGTGAGTCCGGCGGCCGTCAGCCGGTCGTACAGCTCGGTGGCGACCGCACCGGCTCTCGCCGCGCGTCCGGGCTCGCGGCGCAGCAGGCGCAGCGCGCCCAGTGCGGCGCCGACGGCCGCCGGCGCGAGACCGGTGTCGAAGATGAACGTCCGGGCCGTGTTGACCAGGTGGCCGATGACCCGGGCGGGGCCGAGCACCGCTCCCCCCTGGCTGCCGAGTGACTTGGAGAGGGTGAGTGTGGCGACGACGCCCTCGCCGCCGGCGAGTCCGGCGGCGGCCGGCGCGCCACGCCCGCCCTCGCCCAGGACGCCCAGTCCGTGTGCGTCGTCCACGAGCAGGGCGGCGCCGGCCTCGCGGCAGACCTCGGCGAGCCGTGCCAGCGGGGCGGCATCGCCGTCCACCGAGAAGACCGAGTCGGTGACGGCCAGCGCCCGGCCGCCGTGCGTCCGGAACGCCTTCCGTACGGCCTCGGGGTCCGCGTGCGGCACGACGGCGGTGGTGGCGCGGGAGAGCCGGCAGCCGTCGACGATCGAGGCGTGGTTGCCCGCGTCGGACACGATCAGCGAGTCGCGTCCGGTGAGTGCCGTGAGCGCGGCCAGGTTGGCCGCGTAGCCGGAGGAGAACACGAGGGCGGCCTCGAATCCGCAGAACGCCGCCAGTTCGTTCTCGAGTTCGGCGTGCAGTGCGGTGGACCCGGTGACGAGCCGGGATCCCGTGGAACCCGCGCCCCAGGTGCGTGCCGCCGCGGCCGCGGCCGCGGTCACCTCGGGGTTGCGGGTGAGCCCGAGGTAGTCGTTGCTCGCGAGGTCCAGCGGTTCGGTGTCGGCGGTACGGGGGCGCAGCGTCCGGACGAGTCCGGCGCCGGCCCGGTGGCGGGCCTCGTCGTCGATCCAGTCGAACGGGGCGTAGGACATGTGCGGGTCCCTTTTTGTAGGCAGCTCACAGACCCTAACCGGGTGCGCAACAGGCCAGGGTGTGGCAATACCCACAGCATCGGCCGGCTCTACTGTCCGGTTCCTCCTTGGCCGAAGGCGGTGCCGTACGTCAGGATCGACGCCATGGACCTGCTGAACACGCTGGTGGACAAGGGGCTGCGGCGCGAACTGCCGACCCGGGACGAAGCACTCGCCGTACTGGCGACCTCCGACGACGAACTGCTCGATGTGGTGGCCGCGGCCGGAAAGGTACGCCGCCAGTGGTTCGGCCGGCGCGTCAAACTCAACTACCTGGTGAACCTGAAGTCCGGGCTCTGCCCCGAGGACTGCTCGTACTGCTCGCAGCGGCTCGGCTCCAAGGCCGAGATCCTCAAGTACACCTGGCTGAAGCCGGACGAGGCGAAGAAGGCCGCCGCGGCGGGGGTGGCCGGTGGCGCCAAGCGGGTGTGCCTGGTGGCGAGCGGCCGGGGGCCGACCGACCGTGACGTCGACCGGGTGTCGCAGACGATCGAGGCGATCAAGGAGCAGCACGAGGGCGTCGAGGTGTGTGCCTGCCTCGGTCTGCTCTCGGAGGGGCAGGCCGATCGGCTGAGGTCCGCGGGCGCCGACGCGTACAACCACAACCTCAACACCTCGGAGGGGACGTACGGGGACATCACGACCACGCACACGTACGCCGACCGGGTGGACACCGTCCAGCGGGCGCAGGCCGCGGGGCTTTCGGCGTGCTCCGGGCTGATCGCGGGCATGGGCGAGACGGACGCCGACCTGGTGGACGTCGTCTTCTCCCTGCGCGCGCTGGATCCGGACTCGGTGCCGGTGAACTTCCTGATCCCGATGGAGGGGACCCCGCTCGCGAAGGACTGGCACCTCACGCCGCAGCGCTGCCTGCGCATCCTCGCGATGGTCAGGTTCGTCTGCCCGGACGCCGAGGTGCGGCTCGCGGGCGGTCGCGAGGTCCATCTGCGTTCGATGCAGCCGCTCGCCCTGAACCTGGTCAACTCCATCTTCCTGGGCGACTACCTGACCAGTGAGGGCCAGTCGGGACAGACCGACCTCGACATGATCGCGGACGCAGGTTTCGAGGTGGAGGGGGCCGACACGACGACGCTTCCCGAGCACCGCGCACCGGCCGGCGGCTGCGGCTCGCACGAGGGCGGCTGCGCTCCGTGCGGCGACACCGCCGAGGCGGTCCCGGAGGCGCCGGAGGTGCTTGCGGCGCGTACGGATCCGGCGGCGCGTACGGATCTGGTGGCGGTCCGCCGTCGCGGGGCCGGAACGGACCTCGCTCCCAATGCCTGATCGGTTCAGCCCCGCGGAACTCCGCGCCCTGGACCGGGCCCACGTCTGGCACCCCTACGGCCCGATGCCGGGCCGGCAGGAGCCGCTGGTCGTGGAGTCCGCGTCCGGGGTGCGTCTCCGGCTCGCCGAACCGGCCTACGGCCGGGACGAGTTGGTGGACGGCATGTCGTCGTGGTGGTCGGCGGTGCACGGCTACAACCATCCGGTCCTCAACGAGGCCGCCCGCGGCCAACTGGACCGGATGAGCCATGTGATGTTCGGCGGGCTCACGCACGAGCCCGCCGTCCGGCTGGCGACGCGGCTGGTGGAGATCACCCCGGAGCCCCTGCGGCACGTCTTCCTCGCCGATTCGGGATCGGTCTCCGTCGAGGTCGCGGTGAAGATGTGCCTGCAGTACTGGCGCTCGGCGGGGCGGCCCGGCAAGCACCGGCTGATGACCTGGCGCGGCGGTTACCACGGGGACACCTGGCAGCCGATGTCGGTGTGCGACCCGGAGGGCGGGATGCACGAGCTGTGGTCGGGGTCCCTCCTGCGGCAGGTCTTCGCGGACGCCCCACCGGACGGCTTCGACGCCGAGCCGGACGCCGCCTACGCGGCCCATCTGCGCGAACTGGTGGCCACGCACGCCGATGAACTGGCGGCGGTGATCGTGGAGCCCGTGGTGCAGGGGGCGGGCGGGATGCGTTTCCACTCCCCCGCGTATCTGCGGGTGCTCCGCGAGGCGTGCGACGCGCACGACGTGCTGCTGGTCTTCGACGAGATCGCGACCGGGTTCGGCCGTACCGGACAGCTGTTCGCGGCCGGGCACGCAGGTGTGTCACCGGACGTCATGTGCGTCGGCAAGGCACTGACCGGCGGTTATCTGACGCTTGCGGCGACGCTCTGCACCTCACGGGTGGCGGAGGGCATCTCGAGCGGGGACGTGCCGGTGCTGGCGCACGGTCCGACCTTCATGGGCAACCCGCTCGCCTCGGCGGTGGCCTGCGCGTCCGTGGACCTCCTGCTGGGCCAGGACTGGGAGCTGGAGGTGAAGCGGATCGGTGCGGGGCTGCGCCAGGGACTGGCCGAAGCCGCCGCCGTACCGGGTGTACGTGATGTCCGGGTGCTGGGTGCGATCGGGGTCGTCCAGCTCGATCACGAGGTGGACATGGCGGCCGCGACGCGGGCCGCGGTACGCGAGGGTGTGTGGCTGCGGCCGTTCCGGGACCTCGTGTACACGATGCCGCCCTACGTGACGGGCGACGACGACGTGGCACGGATCTGCCGGGCCGTGTGCGCCGCGGCGGAGGAGGGCTGAGATGACGATCCTCGTGGTGAGCGGTACGGGCACCGAGATCGGCAAGACGATCGTGACCGCGGCGGTGGCGGCCGCCTTCCGGGATCTCCGGGTCGCGGTCCTCAAGCCCGCCCAGACGGGTCTCGCCCCCGGCGAACCGGGGGACGCGGCCGAGGTCGCGCGGCTGGCGGGCGCACACGTCACGGCGGTCGAACTGGCCCGTTTCCCGGAGCCGTTGGCGCCCGAGACGGCAGCACGCCGGGCCGGCCTCACCCCCGTACGCCCGTACGAGATCGCCGAGGCGGCCCAGAAGCTGACGACGGAGCACGACCTGGTCCTGGTCGAGGGCGCGGGCGGCCTGCTCGTCCGCTACGACGAGCGGGGTGCCACGCTCGCCGATGCCGCGCGGCTGATGGAGGCGCCCGTGCTGGTGGTGGCACCCGCGGGTCTCGGCACCCTGAACGCCACCGCGCTGACGACGGAGGCCCTGCGGGCGCGGGGGCTCTCGTGTCCCGGAGTGGTCGTGGGCAGCATGCCGGCCGATCCGGACCTGGCCGCACGGTGCAACCTGGACGACCTGCCGGTCTCGGCGGGCGCCCCGCTGCTCGGCGCGGTGCCGGCCGGAGCGGGCGCTCTTGAGCCGGCCGACTTCCAGGCGCGGGCGGCCGGTTGGCTGGCACCGGAGCTCGGTGGGAATCGTCGCCCCGGATGAGCGGCTGAGCGGGCCCGGGGGAGAATCGTAGGAGAGCCGTATCCACGTGCCCTCCGAGGAGGCCCCGTCATGCGTCGGCGCAGCTCACCTGTCCCCCGGGACGCGGTGCACCACCCGGTATTCGCCCGCTTCTACGCACGGCTGAGCGTGACCGCCGACCTCAAGGGGGGTGTGGCGGCCCGCCGCCGGGAACTCCTCAGCGGTCTCTCCGGGCGCGTGATCGAGATCGGCGCGGGCAACGGCCTCAACTTCGCGCACTACCCGGGGACCGTGTCCGAGGTGGTGGCGATCGAACCCGAGCGCGGCCTGCGACAACTCGCGGCCGGGGCGGCGTTCCGGGCGGAGGTGCCGGTCGACGTGGTGCCGGGGACGGCCGAGGCGCTGCCGGTCAAGAGCGAGGCGTTCGACGCGGCGGTGGCCTCACTGGTCCTGTGCACCGTGCGCGACCTGCCCCGGGCGCTCGCGGAGATCGAGCGGGTGCTCAGGCCCGGCGGTGAGCTGCGCTTCTTCGAGCACACCGTGGCCCCCGGCCGGGCACTGGCGACCGTTCAGCGTGCGGCGGACCGCACGCTGTGGCCGCTGCTGTTCGGGGGCTGCCACACGGCGCGGGACACGCCGGCGGCCATCGAGGAGGCCGGCTTCGAGCTGGGGGTGTACCGCAGCTTCCGTATCCCGGAAAAGGGCGTACGGCTGCCGAACTCCCCGTGCGTCCTCGGTGTGGCCCGCCGGTCCGCCGTGGTGGACCGCTCGGCGGCGGCGAGCTGAGGGGCCGCGACGGTCACCGGGTCCGCCGGGGCAGGCGGTCGGGGCGGGTCGGGTCCCCCGGTCAGGCGGTCGGGGCGCTCATCGCCGCGACGAGGCGGGCGGAACCGTTACCGGCTGCCCCGGGCGGAACCGTCACAGACTCCACCGGCGCAGTTCGTCGGCGATGGCCCGCACGTCCGCCTTGCCCTCCTTCACCAGCCGGGCCAGGTCGCGCACCTGCTCGGGAGAAGTGATGACCTTCAGCCCCGAAGCGATGAGGTAGCCGTAGGCGACGGCGGAGGCGAACATCGCGTTGGAGTGTTCGAGGGCGGGCACGTGGAGGAGCAGCTGGAGCATGGCGGCCGCCCTGGAGTGGGGGTCGCTGTAGACGGGGCTGCCGAAGATCTCCGCCTCGTGCCGGCTGACAGCGGCGACGAGCGCACCCCAGTCGACGACCTGCGGATCACCGGGCGTCTTGTGCTCGGCGACCATCAGCAGCCAGGAAAGGTCGATCTGCAGGTTCAACGGGTGCCTTCGCGCTCCGGGCCGAACTCCTCGGCGAACACCGACTCGTACTGCTTCATGAAGTCGGCCGCGGCCTCGACGAAGGTGTGTCCCACCTCGCCCGCATCCTGTTTGACGAGTTCCTCTATGTAGCGGTTCACGCTCATCCCTCGTTGCAGGGCGCGCTGGCGCGCCGCCTCGGCGGTGGCCTCGTCCACTCGAACGTTCAGCTGAGTCTTGGGCACGACCTCAAGCTAGCGCGTCCGCGCTAGCACTCGCAAGGGGAGCAGGGCGGCGCACGGGCAGCATCCGAGGGGCGGCAGAAGCACGGGCGGGAGCGGGCCTTCCGGGCCGCGGAACGAGCGGCTCGACGGCCGCGGGCACGACGCCGGAAGCACACACGCTCCGGCACGCGGACGCGCCGGCGAGACGGCGGGACGGCAGGCGGACGCACTGGCGGGTCCAGCAGGTCCAGCAGGTCCAGCGGGTCCAGCGGGTCCAGCGGGTCCAGCGGGTCCAGCGGGTCCAGCGGGTCCAGCGGGTCCAGCGGGTCC